>DKLF01000123.1 GCA_002455655.1 Oscillibacter sp. UBA6647
GCAAAACTATTGACGGTACCCATAAATCCAGCTTTTGGAGGCCCTTATTATCTGCGCTTGCTTTTCCCGCCGCTGCGCAGGCAAATTTGCTCCGCCAGCGCCCGATATAGCTTCTCCGGCTCCACGGGCTTGTCCAGATGGTCGTCCATCCCTGCGGATAAGCTGGCTTTTACGTCAAAGTCAAAGGCGTTGGCGGTCATGGCGATGATGGGAACCGTTTTTGCGTCGCCCCTGCGGAGATTACGGATGACCCGCGCGGCGCTCAACCCATCCATCACGGGCATCCGAATGTCCATCAGAATCGCGTCGTAATAGTCCCAGCCCCGCCGCATGAAGAGGTCCACGGCCTGCTGGCCGTCCTCTGCCCACTCAACCAGCACGCCCGCCTTGGACAATAGCTTTGAGGCAATGGCGGCGTTGAGAGGATGGTCCTCGCACAGCAAAACACGCTTGCCCTGCAGCTCCAAAAAGGTGCTGGCCTCTCCGGGGGGCGGGGGCTGATAGTGCTCCAAAACCTCAATGGGCAGCTCTACCGTGATGGATGTGCCCTCGCTCAGCTTGCTGCGGATAGAAACGGTTCCGCCCATCAGATGCACCAGATTCTGCACGATGGGCAGGCCCAGCCCGCTGCCGGCGTAACGGTTGCTCTGGGAGTTGGGCTCCTGGGAGAACGGCTCGAAGGCATGCTGCTGGAATTCCTCGCTCATGCCCACGCCGTTGTCGCTGACAGTAATCCGGCAGAGGGAAATCCTGTGCTGCTGTTTCATACATTCAATGCGAAATTTGATTTTTCCATGCTCAGGGGTAAATTTTACGGCGTTGGACAGGAGATTTGTGAAAATCTGCCGCATTCTCACCCGGTCTGCCAGAATGTATTCGTTTTTGAAACCAACAAATTTGGTGGTAATCTGAATATCCTTCAACTGTGCGGACGGGTAAATCCCAGAAAGCGTGTGCTCAATCAGTTCCGAGGCTAGCACAGGCTCCCTGTGCAGCTCAATCTTTTGTCCCTCAATCCGGCTCATATCCAACGTGTCGTTAATCAAGCTTAAAAGGTAATTGCTGGAATCCCGGATGGCGGAGAGATTTGACTGCGCCTCCTGAGAGAGGTCGGGAAGATCCATGGTCAGCGCGGTCATTCCCAAAATGCCGTTCATGGGGGTGCGCATATCGTGGCTCATGCGAGAGAGGAAATCGGTTTTCGCCGTGTTGGCGCTTTGAAGGGCTAAATTCTGTCGGCTGATCCGGCGGGTGAACACCGCAAGCACCCCAAGTGCCCCCAGCAGACCTGCAAGCGCCGCAAGCACAGACAGAGTTTGTGTCGGATGGCTGCGAATCAGGTCCAGCGGGTCGCCGTACTGCGGCCTGTCCGTCTGGGCGCGGATAATCAACTGGTCGATTTCGTCGGCGGAGACGGTATCCAGCGTTTTGTTGAGAACGGAGCTGAGGACGGCGTTTCCCTGCGTGACGCCGAAACAGACGCCTTGGCTGTAATTATCTGTGAAAACGGAAACCACATTCCCGTAATGGTACACGCTGAGATAATACTCTGCGATGTAGTTGTTCAAAATGGTGACGTCTGCTTTGCCGGAAGAAACTGCCCGGATACAGGCGCCCCAGTCGTCAAAATAGAGGAGCTGTTCCGGCGAAAAATCCCGCAGAAGAAGCCGGGATGGAGAACCGGGACCGTCCACCACCGCCACCGTGCAGTCCGAAAGGTTTACTTCAACGTCCTCTTGCTGAAGCCAACAGTAGTTGGCGGTAAAAAACGTGTCGGTGACACTGACGCCGTTTTCCGCCGCATGAAGAAGATTATTGGAGTAGCACGGGAGAATCAGCGGTTCCCCTTGAGCGTCCGTCGTTTGAGTATCCCGGGAAACCGCCTCGTACTCCACGCCAAGCTTCCTGCACAGCAGCTCCGCCAGTGCGGGGAAAAAGCCCTTGTACACGCCGTCCTCCAGCCGGGAGAGATAGCCCTCCTCCTCGGCGAAGGCAAAGCGGAGACCGCCGACCCCCGCCACGTATTCCACCTCTTCACGGGTCAGCGGCACGCAGACACGCTCCGGAAACCATTTTTTATAAAGACCCGACAGGAAAAGCGGCTCGTTTATCTCCAATCGGTCCATGGCGCTGTCCAGAAGGGAGAGCGCAGGATCGTCCTGCCGCATGAGAATATGGTTGGTGGTATTGTCGAACCGGGCAAGAATTTTCATGTCGTCCTTCAGGTCCATCACGTTGGAAATCACCGCGTCCGCCATGCCGGAATCCAGCATGGCGCGGGCCTCGCCGTAGTCGCCGCAGACCCGAAGCTGATCCTCGCTGATGCCAAATTCCGAAAGCCGGGAGGCAATTACATCGCGGCTCAGAAGACTGTCGGAAATCGCAACCCGCAGGTCGCCAAAGGCGTCATAATCGCAGTAGTACAACCCTTGTTTGGAATTCAGGGTCATCAGCGCATGATAGGTGTTTAAAATCGCGTGGGAGCTCATGCCGGGGGTGGAAGAGGGAATCAGGGGCATAGACACAGGCATCCGGAGATCGGCCCTTCCCTCCGCCAGCATATCGCGGGTGCTGTCCCAGCTATCTGCCGCCACGTAGGTAAAGCTCACTCCGGCGTACTGGGACAGCTTGTCCAAGAGCTCCACGCCGTAGCCCGTCTCATTCCCACAGGCATCGTATTCAAAAAACCCGTCCAGAGGATAAAAAGCCACCTTCAGCGCGGGGAGGCTGCTCCCGGCGTCTTCCGTGGCAAAACAGGGAAGGGACCAGCCCGCACTCAGAAAAAGCGCACAAAGGGCAACCAGCGCCCCGCGAAGGAAACGGTTCTTCATACCCTCACTGCCTTTCAATCCGGTTGCGTCAAAGACGCTCGGCTGCGTCAAAAACTGTAAAATTTTACATTATTTTATCATATGCCACAGGCAGAAGCAATATATTTGGCAGATTCCGGCCGCATTCGTCTCAAAACGCGAAAAACCGTCCGCCGAAGCCTGCAAGCAGGCCCGACGGACGGCAAATGAGTATATGAGGAAGGCAGCGAAGCTTATTTGCACAGTGCGGCAGTATCCCGGGCGATCATCAGTTCCTCGTCCGTGGGGATCAGCAGCACCTTTACGCGGGAGTCGGCGGCGGAGATCACCTGTTCCTTACCACGGCACTTGTTGGCCTCGGCATCCATCTTCACACCCATGAACTCCAGATCGGAGCCAATTTCCAGTCTCTGCTCGGGGGAGTTTTCGCCCACACCGGCAGTGAACACGATGGCGTCAACCCCGCCCATGGCGGCGGCGTATGCGCCGATGAGCTTTTTCACGCCGTAGTTGAACATGTCGATGGCAAGGGCCGCCTGCTGGTTGCCCTTTTCCGCGGCCTCTTCCAAATCGCGGAAGTCGGAGGATACGCCGGACACGCCCATCACGCCGGACTTTTTGTTGAGGATGTCCAGCATTTCGTCGATGCTCAGCTTGTACTTGTTCATCAGGTACTGAAGAATGCCTGCGTCAATGTCGCCGACCCGGGTGCCCATAGGCAGGCCCGCCACGGGGGTGAAGCCCATGGAGGTGTCCACGCTCTTCCCGCCGTCCACAGCGGTGACGGAGGAGCCGTTGCCAAGGTGGCAGGTGATGATTTTCAGCTCGGCAGCGGGCTTGTCCAGCATTTCCGCGGCGCGGGCGGACACATACATGTGGGAGGTTCCGTGGAACCCGTACCGCCGAACCTTGTCCGTTTTGTAATAGTCATAGGGCAGGGCATAGGTGAAGGCCTTGGCGGGCATGGTCTGGTGGAAAGCGGTATCGAACACGGCGGCCATGGGCACGCCGGGCATGGCCTTTTCGCAGGCGCGGATACCGGTGATGTTGGCGGGATTGTGGAGCGGGGCCAGGGGGATGCAGTCCTCCACGGCCTTCATGACCTCTTCGGTGATCACCACGGACTTGTTAAAAGCCTCGCCGCCGTGTACCACGCGATGGCCCACCGCCTGAATCTCCTGCATGGAGCCGATGACGCCGTTTTTCTCGTCCACCAGCGCGCCCAGCACGGCCGCAATGGCCTCGGAATGGGTGGGCATGGCCACGTCGACGGCCTTCAGGGTTTCCTTGCCCTCAAGCTGGGGCTTATAGGTGAACTTTCCGTCAAGTCCGATACGCTCGCAAAGGCCCTTGGCCAGAACCACGCCGGTATCCGGGTCCATTAGCTGGTATTTCAGGGAAGAACTTCCTGCGTTAATCACGAGAACATTCATGGTAACTCCTCTTTCCGCGGGCGGCCCTTGCAGACAGCCCTAAAATCATGTAAAATAGATTTGCCCTTTTTCATAAAATGGCACACTACCTCTTTAGTATAACAAAAAAATCTCAGGATACAACTGCCAATTTAACCGAATTGTCACTTATTTGTAACGGGTTCGAGGTGAAATCTGTGGAAACCGCTGGTATTATTGTAGAGTATAATCCGGTTCATTCCGGACATATCTGGCAGATTGCGCAAACCCGGCGGGCGCTGGGGGAGGATGCGGCGGTTGTTTGCTGCATGAGCGGCTGCTGGGTGCAGAGTGCGGCGCCTGCCATTGCCGACAAATGGCTGCGGGCGCGGCTGGCGGTGCTGGGCGGGGCGGACTTGGTTTTGGAGCTGCCCACCATGTGGGCGGTATCCTCGGCGGAGACGTTTGCCATGGGCGGCGTGAGTCTGCTGGCGGCCACGGGTGTGGTGAAGCATCTGTCCTTTGGCAGTGAGTGCGGGGAGATCGAAAGTCTTCAAGCCGTGGCACAGTGCCTGAATTCCGAAGAGTATGCAGCGGAGCTTCGCCGCTTTCTGGACCGGGGACTGCCCTTCGCCGTCTGCCGCCAGATGGCGGTGACGGAGCTGGCGGGCGCAAAGCTGGGCGCGCTTCTGGCAACGCCCAACAACAATCTTGGGATCGAATATCTGCGGGCGGTGCTCCGGCTGGGTGCGGACCTGCGGCCCATGACCGTGCGGCGGGAGGGCGCAGGCTATCACGACGACGACGCCCCGCAGGGAAGCTGCTTTATCTCCGCAACGCAGGCGCGCCGATGGATGGCCGGGGGTGAATGGGAAAAAGCCGCACCCTATCTGGTTCCGGGGGAGCGGGCGCTTCTGCAAAGCGCGGAGCTGGCGCTGCCGCCGCTTTCCGATTCGGTCGAGCGGGCGTTTCTGGCACGCCTGCGGACTATGACGGCAGCGGATTGGGCGGAGCTGCCCGACAGCGCCGCGGGAGAGGGTCTTCCCGATCGATTGGTCCGGGCGGGGCGGCAGGCTCTGTCTCTGGAGGAATTTTACGAGCTGGCCAAAACGAAGCGCTATCCCCACGCCCGGCTGCGACGGCTGGCTTTGTGGGCGTTTCTGGGCCTGCGGGCGCAGGACCGACCAAAAACCCCACCCTATCTGCGGGTACTGGCGGCGGGAGAACGGGGGAGGGTGCTTCTGCGTAGGATGAGAGAAACCGCCATTTTACCGGTTTTGACGAAACCGGCCCATGCGCGGCGGCTGGAAGAAGCCTGCTGCCGGAGCCTTGAACTGGAGGCCCGATGTACTGACCTGTACGGGTTGTGTCTGCCCCACATCCCTCCCGGCGGACGGGAGTGTAGAGAGGGGCCGGCCATCCTCTAAAAAGGAGATTTTCTATGCGAAAACAAATTTTGTTCATGCTGGGACTGTCGCTGGCGTTGCTGGCGGGCTGTGCCAACGCGGCTCCCGGCGGCCCGGCATCCGAACCGGCGGACGAGTCCCTTGGCGCCATGGGGGCGGCCAGTGTGCTGTCTTCTGCGTCGGAGTCGCTGGACTTTGTGCTGGAGAGCGAAAAGAAAAGCGACACGCGCGTTGCGGAAGACGGCACCACGCTGGCCTCATACAGCTATGAGCTTCCCGTACTCCGGGTAATCACGGAGGCCGGCCAGATTCTGGACTCTGCCGCCACGGCGGCAGAGAAGGCTGCGCTGGACGTAGCCGCCGCATTCAACAGCAATTTTGAAGATTGGCTGGAGAGCACGGATTTTTCAAGTGTGCTTGACTGGGCGGAAGAGGATTACGCCCGCCGGGTGGAAGGCAATTTGGGCTGGTATAACAATTATGAGGAGGAGTTCACCTTCACCTCCTGGCGGACGGATCGACTGATCAGCATTGGCGGGGCATATTACAGCTATACCGGCGGCGCTCATCCCAATTCCGTTTTCTTGGGTTGGAACTTTGATTTGCAGACCGGACGTTTTCTTCACCCGGCGGCGCTGGGTGAGGATTCCGAGAAATTTCAGGCGGCGGTGACGGAGGAAATTATCCGGCAGGCCGACGCCCGGGCCACCGAGAATGGCTTTGAATCGCCTACGGAAATGTATTGGGAAGACTATCAGAGCATTGCCGCCCAGTGGCCCGATTATGCCGTGACGTTTTCTGACGAAGGCATGACGGTGGTCTTTTCCGCCTATGGAATGGCCAGCTACGCTGCGGGAGAGCAGACCTTTGTCCTTGACCGGGACTTTTTGGAGCCCTATCTCAGCGCGGATGGCAGACGTCTGCTGAACATTTCCAAAAACATGGAAGACGCGGCG
>DKLF01000033.1 GCA_002455655.1 Oscillibacter sp. UBA6647
CGATCAGGTCATCAAGCTCCGGGCGCTGGAGACGATGGTGAAGGTAGCCGACGGAAAGGCCACAAAAATTATTATCCCCTCCGAACTTCAGGGGCTGGCGGGACTTGCCGCCAGCGCAAAAGCCTTGCTGGAGAGCGACGCGCCCGCGAAATAATTATCCACAGAGCGGGGATTCCCCCGTCTATTCTACAACCTTGACCGAGGGGCCTGCATTTTCGCAGGCCCCTCGGTTTATCGCACCCCCTTGGGTCAGTTTTGATCGAAAGCGGATTATTTTCCGTTTTTTCATATTCAAACCGGAAAAAAGCTGATATAATAGCCAAGGACAACTGTTGCATATGTTAAATATGCTTGAACGTACTTGCCTCCACGGCGCGTTGCACCTGTCTGGGAACGGCGGGTCCATACGATGAAACTGACTGTACGGCGGCGGCGTACCCTTCGGTATACTTGACTGGAATACATAGAGACGAAACGGAGGAGCCTTATGCGGGAGTTTTGGAACGCGCTGATCCACGGGCTGGAAAGCGGGCAGCCCGTTTGCCTTGTAAGCCTTTTATCCTCCGCCGGGTCCACACCCCGGGGAGCTGGGGCCATGATGGCGGTGCTGCCGGACGGAAGCTCCGCGGGGACCATCGGCGGCGGCAATGTGGAGTTTGAAGCCCAGAAGCTGGCAGCCGAAATTTTGAAATCCGGCGAGGACCGGCTGCGGGACTACCGCTTCATTCAGGGCAGCGACCACAGCCTTGGAATGATCTGCGGCGGCGACGTGACGGTGCAGCTCCATTATATCTCTCCCCGCGATGAAGCGGCGCTGTCCGCCTTCCGCACACTTAAAGAAGCCCACGCCCGTGGGCAGGACGCATGGCTGGCCCTGCGGCTGGACGGCAGCCGCGCGGCCGAGGTCCGCGCCCTCTCCGGGGCGGATGGAATTGACCCCGCGCTTGCCCCTTTGCTGGGGGACGGGCCTATGCTGACGGACGGCGGCTGGTTCTCTGTCCCCGTGTCCCAATCCGGGTGGGTTCACGTCTTCGGCGCGGGCCATGTGTCCCGGGCGCTGGTGTCCGCGCTGTACCCTCTTGGCTTTCGCTGCGCGGTGTACGATGATCGGGCCGAATTTGCCGACCCTGCGTTTCTCCCCACGGCCCAGCAGGTCCAGATGTGCGACTTTGAAAAGCTGGACATCCCCGTTACCCCCCGGGATTACGTGGTTGTGATGACCCGGGGCCACAACGCGGACTATGAGGTGCTGTCTCAAACCCTGCGCTCTGGCGCGCGGTACATCGGCTGCATCGGAAGCAAGCAAAAGCTGGCCCTGTGCCGTAGGCGCCTGTTGGACGCTGGCTTCACTGCGGAGGAATACGCCGTGCTTCACGCGCCCATCGGCCTTTCCATCGGCGCACAGACGCCGGAGGAAATTGCCGTCTCTGTGGCGGCGGAGCTGATCGCCGTCCGGGCAGGATTGGACCTCCGGCTGCCGCCGGAATCCGCCATTTGAGCAGGCTTTTTCAATCTCCGGCGAACGCGCCGGACTTCACGGAGGACATCTATGAATCGTATCAGCAAGGAAAATTACTATCTGGACATCGCAGAGACTGTTTTGGAGCGGGCCACCTGCCTGCGCCGGGTGTACGGAGCCATCATCGTGAAAAACGACGAGATTATCTCCACCGGCTACAACGGCGCACCCCGGGGCAGGAAAAATTGCGTGGACATGGGCTATTGCACCCGCGAGGCGGCAAAGGTCCCCCGGGGGGAGCGATACGAGCTGTGCCGCAGTGTCCACGCCGAGGCCAACGCCATCATTTCCGCCTCCCGGCGGGACATGGTAAACGGAACACTGTACCTTGTGGGCCGGGACGCCCGGACCGGCGAGCTTTTGGGCGACGCCACCTCCTGCTCCATGTGTCGCAGGCAGGTGATTAACTCCGGTCTTGAACGCGTGGTCATCCGGCGGACAAAAACGGAGTTCGATGTGGTCTCTGTGGAGGATTGGGTTGCCGAGGATGACTTTCCCGACTTCGGACCTATGGAGGAGCCGTCCTCTCAGCAGTAATTTCAGGAAGGAGGCCGTCACTTGAAAACGGGCCTTGTCACCTTTTTTCATATCCACCACTATGGCGCAGTTTTACAGGCCTGCGCCACGCAGCGGGCCGTGGAACAGCTTGGAAGCTCCTGCGAAATTTTTAACTATTACGTCAATCAGAATAATGACCTGTTCCGCCGCGCAGGGGGGCTTTCCTCCGCGGCTGCAAACGCCCACACCGCCCTCCACTACTCCGCCATGCGCGAGCGGTATCAGCGGTTTGAGGATTTTGCTTCCCGCAATCTGAAGATTACGGAGCGACGGTACGAAAGCCTGCGGGAACTCGAAAGTGCGCCTGATTGCGACGTGTATCTCTCCGGTAGCGACCAGATCTGGAACCCCAAAATCTTTCCCGACGGGCGGTTTGACCCGGTGTTTTTCAGCCGGTTTACGGCGGGACGAAAAGTCGCCTACGCCCCCTCCTTCGGCATTCCCCGGATTCCTGACGGGATGGAGGAGGAGCTGCGCCGGTATCTTGACGACTTTTCCCATCTCTCCGCACGGGAGGCACGGGGGCAGGCCATTCTCCGTGAGGTTGGCGGGCGGGAGGCTCCCGTGGTGCTGGACCCCACGCTGCTTTTGCAGCAGGAGGACTGGGCCGCCCTTTCGGCGGAGCCAAAGCAGCCCTCCGGCTATATCCTGTGCTATTGTATCAGCGCCCCCGGGCCGCTGGAGCCTTACATCCGCCGCTTGCAGGAGGAGACGGGGCTGCCCGTGGTTCAGCTTTGCGGTCTGCGGCAAAAGGTTCACCCCAAGGCGGAGTGCGTTTTCTCCGCAGGTCCCGCGGAATTTCTCGGTCTGTTCCGCCACGCAGCCTACGTGTGTACCAACTCCTTCCACGGAACCGTGTTCTCCGTGCAATTCCAAAAGCCGTTTTTCACCGCCGTTTCTCCGGCGGAGCTGGCCGCGCCGGAGCAGTCCCGGATTTTCAGTCTTCTGGATCGGCTAGGCCTTGCAGACCGCATTATCGGAAAGGGTGACTCCGCCGGTCTGTCGGACCCTGTGGACTGGTCCGCCGCCACCGGGCGGCTGGAGGCGGAGCGTCGAAATTCTCTGGCGTATCTCCGCGCCGCGCTGATGAATGAGCCGATTCCCACCCCAGAAAAGGCCGAAAGCGGCTCGGATTTACCGGAGCTTGTCGGTCGGGCGGACTGCACGGGCTGCACCGCCTGCGCCTCCGTCTGCCCAAAGGACGCCATTTCCATGGAGCCGGACCGGGAGGGCTTTGCCTACCCCTTGATAGACCTTGAAAAATGTATTCACTGCGGGCGGTGCACGGCGGTCTGCCCGCCGCTTCACCCGCCCAAGAGCTGCCCTCTCCCGGCGGTGTTTGCCGCATGGAACCGGGACGACGTAATCCGCAAGGACTCCACCTCCGGGGGTGTGTTCTCCCTCATCGCGGCGGACACGCTGGAAAGCGGCGGCGTGGTGTTCGGCGCGGCGCTGGATGACAGGCAGCGCCTGCGGCACATCGCCTGCTTCTCGCCGGAGGATTTACGCTATCTCCGGGGGGCAAAATACGTGCAAAGCGATTTGCGTGGCGTGTACCGGGAGATTCGGGAGCTTTTAAAATCCCGCCCCGTGCTTTTCTCCGGCACCCCCTGTCAGGTGGATGGTCTATATCACTTTTTGGGCCACCGTCCGGAAAATCTCACCACCTGCGACGTGGTGTGTCAGGGCGTTCCCTCCCCTGGCGTGTGGGCGGACATGGTTCGCTCCATTGAAAGCCATCGGCGGCGTTCCCTGCAAACCGTGCGCTTTCGCAACAAGGTGGCAGGCTGGAAAAACAGCCACTTTACTCTGCTTTATAAGGATGGGTCGGCCGATTCCTCCCCTTTGTTTCAGACGGAGTGGGGCCGGGCATTCGGCAGAGCGCTGTTTCTGCGCCCCTGCTGTCACCGCTGTCCCTATACTTCCCTGTCCCGGACGGGGGATTTTACCCTTGGGGACTTCTGGGGCCTGCGGCCCGACGAGCTTTGCGACCAGCAGGAAAAGGGCGTGTCCCTCCTGATTGTGAATACGGCCCACGCCAGCCATATTTTTGACCGTCTCCCCCTTGGGCGGCAGCCCTTCTCGCCGGAGCGGGCCGTGGCGGGAAATCCCCGGCTGGCCTCTCCCATCGCCCAGCCGGGGGATCGGGCGGCGTTTTTCGCTTCCTATGCCTTGCAGCCCTTCGATCAGGTGCGGCAGAAGTTTCTCCGCCTGCCCTCCCTGCCCGTGCGGATTGCGGCCAGTGCCCTCAGCCCGGAGGCAAAGGCAAAAATAAAATCCAAGCTGAAATAACCCCGGCTTTCGTCGAACTACCCCTAAACAGCACAGACCCTTTGCGCGGCCAAGGCCGCGAGATCGGAAGA
>DKLF01000151.1 GCA_002455655.1 Oscillibacter sp. UBA6647
ATTGTGCTCATTTTTCTACCCGGGATTTTCTTGGATTTGGGGCTTGACTTTTGTTAGCAGGACTCCTTTAATAAAAAGCCCGCACCGGCCCGTCGAAATACTGCTCCAGCCCATCCGGGGAAAACACGCCCCGATCCGTCACGATGCCAGAGATCAGCTCCGGCGGTGTCACGTCAAAAGACGGATAAATGGCCTTGACCCCCGGCGCGACATGGGAAATCCCGCCGCAGGAAAGCACCTGTGCGGGGTCTCGCAGTTCGATCACAATGTCCTTTGCGCTGGGCTTGTCCCCGTCTGGAATGCCGGTGACAAAGTAGGGAATCTCAAAATGCTTTGAAAGAATCGCCAGTTGAAAGGTTCCGATTTTGTTGGCGATATGCCCGTCCCGGGCAATGGTGTCCGCCGCCGAGGTGAACAGGTCAATGCCCTCCCGCTCCATGACGTAGGCCGCCATGTTGTCCGTGATCACAGTGGTGTCAAAGCCCATTTCCGCAAAGCAGCCCGCCGTCAGCCGTGCTCCCTGCAAATAAAGCCGCGTCTCCGCGCAGAAGACGCGAAAGGTCTTCCCCTGCCGCAGGGCGGCACGCATCACCGTTCCCACAATTGTCTCCCCGAAGCATTGGGTCAGAATCGTTCCGTTTTGGGCAATCAGCTCCGCGAGGGCGTCGCCCACCAACTGCATGACGGTATACCGCCGGTTCAGGGCCTCCACCGTGAAAATAAATATGGCGTGCGCCGCGTCCTTCCCGGCCTCCAATGCCTGAATGCCTACCTCCGCACAGCGGCTGGTGATGATGTCGTACCGATTGGCGGTAGTGGGGCGGGCGCGGGCCAAATCGTCGGCGGCCTGCTTCAAAAAGGCGGATTGCCCGTCGCAATCCATGTCCCGGCACTGGTGTGCCGCCAAAGCCATGCCCATGCCCACCGCCGTGTAGGGCCCCGCGCTCTGGGTCACCATGTCCGCCACGGCCTGCCGGACCTCCTGATAGGTAAGACATTCCACAAAGCGGACCTCCGCCGGGTAAACCCGACGGTCCAGAATCCGCACCCTGCCGTCCTCATACCACGCCACGTTTTCATAGCGCAGTAAAAACGGCATGGTTTCATCGCAGCGCGTCATAGCGATTCTCCTTCTGCCAGAATATGCCGGAACGCCTCGGTCAGCTCCGCGCCGGAGGAAATGCGCGCGCGGTTTTTGATGAAAAAACTCCCCAGCCTGACAAGCGCTCGCTCCAAGGGGACACGAAGGGCAAGGTTCTGCACGGAGGTAAGCTCCGAGACTTTGGAATCCCCCACCACCCGGCGAATCAACTCCGTCCCCGCGTAGCCAATCGCATCTGCCATCACGCTGTCCAGATAGAAGCTTTTGAATTGCCCGCTGCGGTATAGCGAAAATTCCACCAGCCCGTCGTATTTTACAGACAGCTTTTCCCGGGCCTTGTCGTACAATTCGCAAATTATTCTGTCCAGCGCGGCAGCGGTTTGGGCGTCTTCCGGCGCTGTAAAAGCTTTGTTTCCCCGGGAAAAGAACAGGTTCCCGGTGACGTTTCCAATGTCGTAGCCCATGGGTCCGTAAAAGGCAAACTCCGGGTCAATAATTTTCACGCCCTGCTCGTTTGTAAAAATGGATCCAGTGTGCAGATCCCCGTGAAGCAGGGCCTGCGCATTGTTCATAAAGGCGCAGCGGAGCTTGCCTACCTCGGCTTTCAGCGTTTCGTCCCGATATAAAACTTCTTCCACAAAGGCTTCGTTGCCCGGTTTGACAATATTCCGATTTTTATAGTTGTCATACGGTTCTGTCAGCACCAAATCCTCTGTGATTTCGCACAGCTCGGGATTGGTAAAAAAGCAAATCCGTTCTTTTTTCTCCCGTCGGTCCAGCACGAGGTCGGTGGAGGGCAAAAGCGTGTCTGCAAGAAAAGAGGAAAGCTGTTCGGCAAAATGGGGGTAAATTCGATTTTCCGCCAGCTCGCTTCGGAGGTTGCGGTAGTCAGAAATGTCCTCCATGGCAATCACCGCCATGGTTTCGTCGCAGTGATAAATTTCGGGTACAAGGCCGGGGGCCAGCGCGCCCTCTAATTGCAACGCCCGGGCCTCAATTTTGCTGCGGCGAACGTCCAGCGGGCGGCCGGAGGAGCGAAGCAGCTTGTCCGCCTGCTTGATGATGACGGAACGCCCGCTTGTCTCGGACGTGATACGGAATACGTAGTTGATGTTCCCGTCTCCAATCTCCCGGCAGCGCAGGGTCTCTCCCGGCTCAAAAAGATGAAGAACCTCGGCGGCATAGCGTGCTGCGTCCTCCGCATTCATTAAAAAGAACCGGTCGAATCCGGACAATAGAACCTCTCCTCCCATTTGGCAGGGAAGCCGCATGCGAACGCTCTCGCCGCCGTCTTTCCACCAAAAGTGTTGGGTTTACTTTATCACAAATTGCAAATTGATTTAATCCGCTGGGGAATTAAAAAACCAGAACAGTGCCGAAACACGGCACTGTTCTGGTTGGAATCTGTAGGTAGAACGGATGCTCAGCTAAATGCCCTTAAAAACGCATTGATAGTCTCCACATGCTTTCGCTCGTCTAAAATGATTCTGCGAAAAAGAGCCTGCATCTCCGGGCAGTCGATTTGGCGGATCAGCCGCAAATAGTGGGCGATGGCGGCTTTTTCCCCCTCCAGGTCTGCCAAAAGGATCGGGCGAATCTGATAAGCATAAACAGGAGATTCCCCGGACCAGTATTCATTGCTCACATAGCTCATAAACTTCGGAGCCTGCCCCAGCTTCAAAACCAAACCGCCCAGCAGTTTTAAATGGAGAAATTCTACCGAGGCGATGCACTCATATGCAAAATGAAGCTCGGGATGCTCCAGCGTGTAAAAGTTATGGGCCACATACTGCGACAGGGCCGTGGCCTCGGAGCCTGCCCCGGCAAAAGCGTCGGATACAAGGGCGGCGTATTCGAAGTTGTGGGCAAGCTTTCCCACCTCCGGGTATGGCGCATCCACCAAGTATCTACCGCAATCCTGCAAAGCCATCACCTCTCGAACAGGGTATGATTGCAGCGACGGGAATATGACAGAGAGCGGACGCGGAAAAAGGGCGGGAAAGCAGGGCCCTTTCCCGTCCCTTCACAGCTTGGGGCAAAACATCATCCGCCCCGGGTCACGTCGCAGGACTGATACCAGCGAAGCGCGTCCAGAAAATGAGCGGGCTGAAAGTCCGGCCAGAAGTCGTCCACAATATAAAAATCGGCGTAGACCGACTGGGCGGGAAGAAAAC
The DNA here is from genome assembly GCA_002455655.1 of Oscillibacter sp. UBA6647. Classification (GTDB taxonomy): domain Bacteria; phylum Bacillota; class Clostridia; order Oscillospirales; family Oscillospiraceae; genus Oscillibacter. The sequence goes on from DKLF01000151.1 coordinate 3,277, forward strand.
CGCTCAGGCGTCTGCACCCGCCCCACCGCACCACAAGATCTACCCGGGAAATTTCGGCGGAACGCAGGGTTTTGTCCTCCGCAAGATGGTTCAGGTCCCACTCCCAGTCGTAATTCACCAGAAAGTTCAAATTGATCAGGCCCCGGCCAAAGTGAACACGCCGGTTTGCGTATTCCAGAAGCTCAGGCGGAAAAGCCGGGGAATCCGTGTTGCCGATGACCAGCAGATTGGCGTCTCTTCCGCTGAGAAGGTGCACGGCGTCCACGCAGGCCTTTGTAAATGCGTCCCGCTGGCCTTTTTCCCGCCGATTGTTGTCTTTGGTGAAGCCGTAAAAGGTGGCCTCCCGGATGCCCAGTTCCAAGAGCTGCTCATAGAGCGCAAAGCCCGGCTGAATGCCTTGGGCGTAACCGTCCTTTTTCTGAAGTCCGTTTGTCACCGCCCATCGCCTGTTGCCATCGGGAATAATTCCTACATGTAACGGCAATCTTTTAAACGTCTCCATGAAATTCCCCTTTACAAAGCAATTTAATAGACAATAGGTTGCCCGCTTTCCGCGTAATTATCTCCAAAAAGAAGGAATCGACTGCTTGCCGCGTCTTTTTTCCCGGCTGGCTAAAGGCTTTCCGTAAGGATAGGCAATCGGCAAAAATCCCCTGCGCG
>DKLF01000091.1 GCA_002455655.1 Oscillibacter sp. UBA6647
AGCGGCGCGCAGTGTCTTTTCCCCGGCCCAGAGGACCCGTCCGCAGATCGCAGGCGATGGCGGAGCGAAGCCGTCCCTCCAGCGTCAGCCAAACCGGGAGATAGGCGTGGTCCGTACCTACGTCCGCCAGAGCGGCGCCTTGGGTTACCCAGTCCGCCAACAATTGAAGCCGGGCCGACAACTCGGGTTTCCGCGCATTCATTCTGTCATCAGTCTCCTTTTGGCCCGCTGTAAACGGGAAAATTCCTGCCGTTGCCCGGCAATCGCTGACAAACGGAACGCATACGGATTTCCCGTATGCGTTCTGTCAGATTCTTCCTCGGAAAAGTTTTATTCCGCAGCCTTGTTGGCTTCCTCGTTGACCAGTGTCAACAGCTTGTCAACGTCCACGCCATGGACCATGCAAGCCTCTTCCACGGTTTCGCCGCGAGAAGAAGGGCAGCCCAAGCAGTGCATTCCAATGGAAAAGAAAATCGGCGCGGTCTGAGGAGCCACGTCCAGAATATCACCGATGATGGTGTCCTTTGTAATTTCAACCATAAATTTGCCTCCAAAAGTTCAGTTTATCGGAGCAAAGCTCCGCTCACTTTTAAGTATTATACCCCGTTTTTTCTCTAATTTCAAGAGAAATCCGGGGAAAATTTCATGCAAAAAAGCAAAACCTGCCCTTTTTGCGCTAAACTTAAAAAAAATCAGCTTTGCAGTCCTGTTTCGTCTCCGGAAGAAACATCGCACCTTTAAAAAAGCCAAAAAAGGAACGCCCTTTCGGACGTTCCTCTGAGATGACTTTCGTTATCTCTGCTCTTCGCGCATCTTGGCGAAGCACTCGCTGCAATACACAGGACGGTCGGACTTGGGCTCGAAGGGAACGCGAGCCTCTCCACCGCAGGATGCGCAAACAGCGGCGAAGTACTCCCGGGGACCGCGGGAAGCGGTCTTGCGGGCATCACGGCAGCCCTTGCAGCGCTGGGGCTCGTTCTGGAAGCCGCGCTCGGCATAAAACTCCTGCTCACCAGCGGTGAACACGAACTCCTGGCCACACTCTTTGCACACTAAAGTCTTGTCTTCGTACATGATTTTACCCTCTCTTTGAAAAGAAAAATATATTGCGCTCAGCTCTTGCTGAAATCGCCGGAAAGAAGTTGCCGCGCCACCTTACGACGGATCCGCTGCACGGCGTTGTCCACGGATTTAGGGGATTTGCCCACGGTTTCGGCAATTTCCCGACAAGATAAACCGTCTAAATAATACCCCAAAATCTTCGCTTCAAACTCGGACAATTGTTTCCGAACACCAAACAAGAGACTGCTCGTGTGCTCCCTGTCAATCAGAAAATCTTCAGGGCTGCGCTGCGTCAGATCCCGGGTACCAAGGGTGTAGGAGTCGCGATCAAAGAAGGGTGTATCAAGAGAAACCGACTGGTTCAGAGGCATGTGCTTGCCGCGGGAAGCGGCGCGCAGAACTGAAAGCAGACGATTGCGGACACAGGTTTCGGCAAAGGTGCGAAAAGAGGCGTCTCTTTCTCCGTCGTATTCCCGGACGGCCTTCATCAGTCCGATCATTCCCTCCTGCAGCAAATCCTCGCTGTCACCCCCGATCAAAAAGAACGGGCGGGCACAGGAACGGACCAGACGGGTGTATTTGGAAACCAGACGCTCCTCCGCCCCGCGATTCCCGCGGGCGGCACGAACACACAGCTCCTCATCTGAAAGGCCGTCTGCACAGAATGAATTAGACTCTTCGCACTTGCACATATGTTATTATACCTTTTGAACACAAATTTTGTCAAGAGAAATATAAAATTCGTTAAAATTTCTTTTGAAAATTCTGGTAATTCCGCTCTGCGGCATCTTTCAGATTTCAAGTGTTTTCACAAAATCCGCAAGTTTTTCAGCCGTTTTGTGCGCCTTTTCGATGGTTTTCGCCTCTACCATGACACGAATCAGCGCTTCTGTTCCGGAAGGTCGCACCAGAATACGGCCCTCGCCGCCCATGGCCTTCTCAGCCGCCTCCACGGCGCTTTGCAGTGCGGAGGAGGCCATAATCGCCTCTTTCACGCCCCGCTGATGGTCCACGGGCACGTTGATCAGCTCCTGAGGATACGTCGGACAGACGGACACCAGCTCCGAAGCCTTTTTGCCGGAGGTCTTCAAAACCTGCAAAAATTGAAGCGCAGTGACCTGACCGTCTCCGGTGGTTTCAAGGTCTGTAAAAATGGTATGCCCGGACTGCTCGCCGCCGATGCGGAAGTCGCTTCGAAGCATTTCTTCCAGCACGTTCCGGTCCCCTACATCGGTACAAACCAGCTCCAACCCGCCCGTGCGGCAGAACTCGTGGAGACCCAGATTGCTCATCACGGTGGCAACCAGCGCGTTTCCGTTGAGCTTTCCCCTGCGCTTCATGTCCGCGGCGCACACGGCCATCACCTTATCGCCGTCGATAGGCCCGCCGGTTTCGTCTACCAGAAGGCAACGGTCCGCATCCCCGTCAAAGGCCACGCCTACGTCGTACTTCCCTTTTACCACCGCAGCCGCCAAATCCTCCAGATATGTGGAGCCGCAGCGGCTGTTGATGTTCAAGCCGTCGGGCTGGGTGTGGATGAAATCCGTGTGGGCCTTAAATCGACCAAACAGCTCCGGCGCGGTGGCGCTGGCCGCGCCGTTGGCGCAGTCCGCAAGAATGCGCAGCCCCGCAAGGTCGCTCTCCACCGTACCCGCCACGAAATCTATGTAATCCCGCTTCAGTTGGCGCATTCCGTGGTGACGGCGTCCTATTTCGTTACGGGTGCGGGACTTGATACGCGCATCGGACAAAATTTTCTCCTCCACCCGCAGCTCCACCTCATCGGACAGCTTGTAGCCCTGGGCGTTGAACACCTTGATGCCGTTATGCTCATAGGGGTTATGAGACGCGGAAACCACGATGCCCGCGTCGCCCCGCTCCCGCACCGTCAGATACGCCACAGCAGGGGTGGGAATGGTCCCCAGCGGCTTCACATCGCCGCCCACGTCGCAGATTCCCGCCATCAGAGCGGATTCCAGCATATCTGAAGAAACGCGGGTATCTTTGCCGATCAAAACCACCGGGCGGCGGCCCAAATCCTCTGTCAGTACAGCGGCAACGGCCTGACCCACGCGAAACGCCTCCTGCGCCGTAAGGGTTTCTCCAACCACGCCGCGAATACCGTCGGTCCCAAAGAGTTTGCCCATATTACATACCTCGTTCTATTCAAAAATCAAAAGGAGAGCTGCTCGGGCTGCTCCGTCCCGCCCGGAACGCTCAGACCCAGATGGGTATACGCCCGGTGGGTTACGCAGCGGCCCCGAGGCGTGCGGGTAAGAAAGCCCAATTGCATCAGATACGGCTCGTAAACGTCTTCCAGCGTCACGGACTCCTCCCCGATGGTGGCGGCCAGCGTCTCCAGACCAACGGGGCCTCCGCCATAGTTCTCAACAATGGATGAAAGCATCCGCCGGTCCACCGAGTCAAGGCCCAGATAGTCCACCTCCAACGCATTTAACGCGTGATCCGCAACCGCCTTGGTAATGACCCCATCGGCCTTCACCTGCGCGAAATCCCGCACCCGGCGGAGCATCCGGTTGGCAATCCGAGGCGTTCCCCGGCTGCGCTTTGCAATCTCAAACGCGCCTGCGTCCTCAATGGGAACATTTAAAATCCCCGCGCTGCGCGTGACAATCAGGGCCAATTCCTCCGAAGAATACAGTTCCAGCCGCAGCGTCACGCCGAAGCGGTCCCGCAGGGGCGCGGAAAGCTGGCCTGCCCGGGTGGTGGCCCCGATCAGGGTAAACCGGGGCAGGTCCAGACGGATGGAGTTTGCGGAGGGGCCTTTGCCCACGATAATGTCCAGCGCATAGTCCTCCATGGCAGGATACAAAATTTCCTCCACCGCCCGGTTCAGCCGGTGAATTTCATCCACAAACAGAATGTCGTTCTCCGAAAGATTCGTCAAAAGTGCCGCCAGATCTCCCGGCTTTTCAATGGCCGGGCCGGAGGTAATGCGGATGTTAACCCCCATTTCCCCCGCAATAATTCCCGCCAGAGTGGTCTTACCAAGGCCGGGAGGGCCATGGAGCAACACATGGTCCAGCGGCTCCGTCCGCTGCTTGGCGGCGGCGATGAACACGCTCAGATTCTCCTTGGCCTTTTCCTGCCCTATGTAGTCCCGCAGCGCCCGGGGGCGCAGGGAAATCTCGCCGCCGTCCTCTTCAAGAAAGGTTTTGGCAACAATAGGCTCTTCGTAAATGTCGCTTCCAAAGTCAATGCTCAACTGCTCACATCCCCCAAATCAGGCGCTTTTCTCTGTGTGGTGCTTTTCCTTTACAGAGATTCCGCTATATCACGTACGGTGTCCAGAAACGCTTCCTCACCCAAGGTGTTGAGCTTGAAAAACATGGCCTGACTTCCCCCGGAGGTAATCACGGAGAGGAACAAATCCCTTCCATTCCCCATCAGGGTTAGATTCAGGCTGACCCGGTTTCCCCCAGCATAGCTGTACCGCTCGTAAACCCGCACCGCACAGCGCACATCGGCAGCAGCATAGTCGCTGCCGTCCTCGTAGGTGGCGGACGCGCTTCCATTTAAAATTCCAGCATGCAGGACGTTCAGAGAACTTTCAAATTCCCCCTGAAACCGACGTTCATATTTTGCCATAGTCGTTCTCCTTTCCTGTATAGTGGCTGCGTACAGCCGTCCTTTTCTTCAAAGCGCGGATCGTATCGCGCCGCTTCAATTCCTTTTCCTCTTTATTCGCCGGAAGCGAACTTTCCGACACTTCAACCTTCAGGCATCTCACGTATCCCCAAGCTTCCCGTCTACCGTGCCATTTTTTTCAGACAGGCCCGGATAATCTCCTCCAAAGGAAGACTTTGTGTGTCAACACCCTTCAACGCCTCAGCCGTTTCCGCCGAGGAATAGCCCAGCACACTCAAAGCGGCGGCGGCTTCCATGGTTTTATTGGTTAGATCAGCGCTGACGGCGCCGCCCCTCGTGCCCAGAGTAAAGCCGTTGGCGACGCTCTCTTTACTCATTTTATCTTTCAATTCCAAAATAATGCGCTGGGCAATCTTTTTCCCGATACCAGGAGCTGCCGTCAGGGCCTTTTCGTCCCCGGTAATCACCGACATAGCCAGTGTTTCCGGGGTGGAAACGGACAGAATCGCCAGCGCGGCCTTGGGTCCCACGCCGGACACGCCGATAAGCAGCTTAAAGCTGCCAAGCTCCGCAGGGCTCCCAAAGCCGTACAGCCCGAAAGCATTTTCCGCCACGTGAAAATGAGTGTACAGCTTGGCCTTCTCTCCTTTTTTCAGACCCGCCAGCGTGTGCCCCGTGGTGGCGCAGGCATAGCCCACACCGCCGCAGTCGATCACTGCCAGATTGGGTTGTACCTCGGCAACAATACCGTTTAGATAGTAAAACACAGGATTCCTCCCATTCTTCGTTCAAATGCAGGCTGCGTCCTGCGCCCTGTCGGTCAAATTGTCTCCTTCACACCGCTTATCTGGGGAAGTCGTGAAGTAAAACTCCTTGCATGACAAAGGGCCAGCGCCAGCGCGTCCGCCGCGTCGTCGGGGCGGGGAACAGATTTCAGGTTCAGAAGCCGTCGAGTCATGTCCATCACCTGACGCTTCTCTGCTTTGCCATACCCCACCACCGCCATTTTCACCTGCGAGGGCGTGTATTCGTATAGCGGTATGCCGCATTTCTCAGCAGACAGCAAAATGACGCCCCGTCCGTGGGCCACAGCGATGCCGGTGGTAATGTTGTTGTTGAAGAACAGTTCCTCTATCGCAATAACTTCTGGATTCAGTTTGCCGATTAAAGCCTCCATATCCTCGGAAATCTGATAAAGCCGCCGGGAAAGAGGCAAGCCCGCAGGGGTGGTGACGGTGCCGTAGGTCACCATGCGCGCGCTGCCCCGGTCCGCTTCCACCAGCCCGAAGCCAATGGTAGCCACACCGGGGTCAATTCCCAGAATCCGCATAGTGTCCCCCTTTCGCACAATCAAAGTTATTATAGCAAATCGCAGCGGGATGCGCAACATGAAAAAAGGAACGCCTGTTTCAAGGCGTTCCTTTTTTGCGCTGTCTTTTATCTGATAGGAATCTTCACAGGAACGGGAAGGTCCGCCACCCGGGTGAAGTTGGGCTTGAGCCAGACCTCCGGCGCCTGATCCGCCG
>DKLF01000144.1 GCA_002455655.1 Oscillibacter sp. UBA6647
GCAAGCCGTGATCGCCTCTGGCGGTGTGGACGGCTGCGCGGGAAAATCCGTCCTCGCGGTGGATGCGCTTCCCCTGTCCTTTCATCTGGAGCAGCTTCGCCGCATGGAGGATGCCCTGTGCGCCGCTCCGCGCCGCGTGCTCAGCGGCGTATAGTCCCCCTTTTCCCAGAAAGGAGCGGGAAACGGAGGAAGCGGCAGAGTTTTTCAGGTTCACACTCGCTTTTTGGGGACATGCCGGAAACAGTCGCATAAAAACGGACTTCAATATGGAGAAATTCCTGACCGGCGCGGAGCACATTTACAATGGGATATGCACGGCGGGGCCGGGCAGGATTTTCCCGCCCGGCCCCGCTCACTGTCCGATTTTCCTTTTACCGGCGCTCTTTCTTTTGCCCTTCGCAGGGGCTTTATTTGTTGATCAGGAACAGCCCCAACATGCACACCAAGATCCCCACGATTTTGGTGGGACTGATCGTCTCGTGATAGGCAAGCACACCCACCAAAATCAGGCAGACGGCCAAAATGCTGCTGTAAACCAGTTGCCCGCTGCTGACGTTCCAGCCCGCCTTGTACATATAAATGGATCCGGCCTCCAACCCCACCACAGCGAAGCCCAATACAAAGCTGCTCCAATTGATGTTCTGATATTCCCGAAAAAGCGAACCGCCCCGGTTCAGGGCAAAATACATCAGTGCGGAAAACGCCGCGCCGATGACATACGTCACGGTCAGCGCCGCAAAGGGATTGATTTCCGCCGGCGTCTCCTTGGAGCACACATTATAAAATACGTTTGAAAGCACCACTAGCGCAATGGGCCAGATCATTGAAAACGGCATCGTTCTTCCTCCACAGCAAAAAACAGACAGTCAGACAAGCCTGACTGTCGAAAAACAAGCATCCGAGCTATGCCTTATGTTATCATACCACATCTCCGATTGCAAGACGAATCCGCGCCATGCATCCGCTGTCAGCCAGCGCCGCGGCCAGATGAAACCTCCCGGCCCGCAAGCGTCTTATTGCACTTGTATGGTTTTCTTCTTGGCCCTACCATTTCCGTCCAAAAAGTGATACAATGTAGCTTAATAGGATTAAGGAATTTAACTTAACAACTTGAGATTGATGGAAAGCGTGATATCTATGAAAAAATACTGTATCGCTCTTATGGTATGTCTTCTACTTCTTTAAGTTGGTTGTGGGAAAAACACTAAGGACCCCAACGATTCCCCAGAGACAAACGCCAGCAGCTCCGCCGAATCAAATACGCCCCCTGCGGATATTGCCATTGATTACGGAACATCAACGCAATTTACACAGCAAGACATGGATTCGGCGATTGAAACGATTCAACGCGAATTTGCCACATGGGACGGCTGCATATTGCATTCTCTTTCATTTTACGGTGACGAGGCAGGCAATCATTATCTTAAAGAATACAACACTTGGGGAAATCCCACCTATAAGGAATGTATTGTCTTTGATTCTACATTTCACTCTGCCGTGAAGTCCAGCACAGAAACTGCGTTGGAGGAAGATTCCGAATATACGTGGCAGTGGTATTTGATGAGAGACAGCAACAGCGACCCATGGACGCTTATAACATGGGGCCAGGGCTAAGAGAGTTTTAATGTCGACATCTTTCTGTCAAATAGCCGTACTTAATAACAATAAATATCGGCAATCCCGCATAGCACGGCCCACACAAGGCACAATAAATCCTGCATTTATTACGTCAAAAGCACCCACCCCGCTATACTGGGTGGGCGCTTTTCATGTGCGTTCAAAGGTTCAATTTAGTATTATTCGCCTGTCATATGGGGTTTCGTGCTCCTTGGGCCAAACGTCCCTTCCCGGCAGCTAACCGCTCTGCGTATAAATTCCGGAATTTTCCTTGAATGACTTGACGCGGGCAGGGTTTTCGGTAAAATAGGGAGTATGAGGGACAGGCCCGGGAAAGCCACGCAAGCCCGGGATAAGTCATAAAGGAGGTATCGCAGGGTGAAGCATTTTGATTTGGTCATTGTTGGAAGCGGCGCCGGACTGATGGTGATGGAGGCCGCCTTGGAAAAGGGTCTTCGCTGCGCGCTGATAGAAAAGGCAAAGCTGGGCGGAACCTGCCTGACAAAGGGCTGCATTCCGTCAAAAATGCTGGTTTATCCGGCGGATTTTATCCGGGAAGCGGAGCGGGCTTCCCGCATCGGCGTCAGCGTGGGGCGTCCCGCCATTGACTGGGAGGTGATCTCCCACAGAATGTGGGCACAGATCGACTTCCACAAAACCATCGAAAAAAATCTGGGGCAGCTTCCGAATCTGACGCTGTACAAGGGTACCGGCGCTTTTACCGGTCCCAACAGCATGACCGTTCTGCAAGAGGACGGGACGGAGGAGGAGATCACCGCAGACAAATTTCTGCTGGCGGTGGGAGCCAGAACCTCCGTTCCTCCGGTGGAGGGCTTGGAGGAAGCCGGTTACGTCACCTCGGAAACCTTTTTCGGGGAAAAGTATCCCAAAAAGCCATGGGAAAGTCTTGTAATCATTGGCGGCGGCTCCATCAGCACAGAATTTGCCCACATTTTCTCCGCGTTCGGCACAAAGGTGACGATTCTCGTCCGCTCCGGCGGAATTCTGAATAAGGAGGAGCCGGAGGTCGCAGAATTTGTCAGCCGCCAGTTTACCGAAAACGGAATTGAAATTCTGACCCACAGCACCCCCGTCTCCGTCCGGGCCGAGGGTGGGAAAAAATACGTCACCGTGGAAAACGCCGCCACGAAAGAGCAATCTGTTTTAGAGTGCAAGGAAATTTTTATGGCCTCCGGCACCCGCTCCAATGCCGACACGCTGGCCTTAGACAAGGCCGGGGTGGAGATGGACAAACACGGCTGGATTGTGACAAACGGGTATCTTGAAACCTCTCAGCCCGGCATCTGGGCGCTGGGGGACGTGAACGGGAAGTACCAGCTCCGGCACAAGGCCAATTTTGAGGCCCAAATTCTCAGCCAAAATCTGTTTTCCGGCGAAGGTAAGCAGGAGGTGCGCTACGACGCCGTTCCATGGGCCGTTTTCACCCATCCGCAGGTGGCGCATCTGGGCCTGACGGAACAGGAGGTGCAGGAGAAGGGCATCCCGTATCAGACGGCATACAACCACTTTTCCGAGGTGGTGGGCGGTCGGGCCATGGGCTATCGAAAGCGCGACGGAGACGACGGGTTTGTGAAGGTGATTATCGGGTATGATAAAAAGCTTCTGGGCGTTCACATTGTGGGCCCGCAGGCGGCGGTGCTGCTTCAGCCCTTCGTATATCTCATGAATGCGGGCTATCAGTGCCAGAAGGTCCGGCGCGCCATGGCCGCTTGGGAGGTGGACGACCTGCGAATTATGTACCCCAACCTCGGGACCTATGCCCCCATCAACAACTCCATGGTTATCCATCCCTCCCTCAACGAGCTGACCGCATGGGTCTTTGAAAAAATTCACATTCCGGACTGAGTTCCCAACCCATGACGGTTTTCATAGAAAGGCCATACAGATACCATCGCTTCCCCGGAAAGCTGTTGGGTAAACACAAAACACCCCTAACGCAGGAGCGCGCCGTCCGGGCCGGGTCCGCTCCACAAGCATTATTTGAAAAGAGGAGGATTCAGCATGAACGCAATTCAAGTGGGCGCAAAAGCCCCCGACTTCACCCTGTCCGACGGATTCGGCAAGGAAATCAAGCTCTCCGACTATCGGGGCAAACAGGTACTGCTGTCCTGGCATCCTCTGGCGTGGACAAGCGTGTGCACCGACCAGATGCGGGCGTTAGAGCGTAACTTCGACGCTTTCGCAGAGAAGAACACCGTGGCCATCGGACTGAGCGTAGACCCAGCCCCGGGTAAAAAGGCCTGGGCCACAGTTCTGGCCATTGAGAACACCCCCCTTGTCAGCGACTTCTGGCCTCTGGGCAAAGTTTCGCAGGACTACGGCGTGTATATGGAGCACCACGGCATGTCCGGCCGGGCCAACGTGCTGGTGGACGCGGTAGGCACTGTGAAATGGGTCAAGGTCTATCCCATCGGGGAGCTGCCGGACATCGACGAGGTTCTCTCCGCCCTGTAAGAGGCGGCTTACCTCCAATGGAATCTCCCGGCCCATGACGGGTGGAGAAAACCTCCCATCTATTAAAAGGAACGCGGGCCGCAATGCGGCCCGCGCTTTTCCGTTTCTTTTAATATTCCGCGACGCCCTCATACACCAGCGTTGCATCGGCAGTGAGCGTCATCTCTTCCCCGGTATAGCGGACAACCATGTCCCCTCCGGCGGCTTTCACCGTGATGTCCCGATTTTTCGGGCAAAGGCCCAGCTCC
>DKLF01000120.1:0-937 GCA_002455655.1 Oscillibacter sp. UBA6647
CATGATTTTCGCCGTGGGCGGAGGACGGGCAGTGGACACTTGCAAGGCCGTGGCAGAGCATCTGGACAAGCCTTTGTTTACCTTCCCCACCATCGCTTCCAACTGCGCGGCCTGCACTGCCATCGGCGTGTTTTACAATCCGGACGACACCTTCCGGGATTACTTCTACCCCACCCGCTGTCCCGAGCATACGTTCCTGAACACGAAAATTGTCGCGGAAGCGCCGGAGGCCCTGCTGTGGGCCGGAATCGGCGACGGGCTGTCCAAGGAGTGCGAGGTGGAGCTGGCCTCCCGTGGGCAAAAGCTGTTTCACACCACGCTGCTGGGCGCCCAGCTTGCCCACTCCTGCACAAACCCCATGGTGGAATACGGCGCCACAGCCATGGAACAGTGCCGTCAAAACACTCCCGGTTATGCGCTGGAGCAAGTCTCCTTGGCCATCGTAATGTCCACGGGCATCGTCTCCAACCTGACCACCGACGCCACAAAGTATTATTACAACAGCAGTCTGGCTCACTGTGTCTATTACGGCTCCACAATGGTTCCCGCCTCTGGCGGAAAGCACCTGCACGGTGAGATTGTGGCTTTTGGCGTGCTGACATTGCTGACCTATGACAAGCAGTTTGAGGAACGCGACCGTGTGATGCGCTTCAACCGCTCCATCGGTCTGCCGGTCACGCTTGGCGAAATTGATCTGTCGGAAGAAAACCTCCAGACCATCGCGGACAAGGCCGCCACAGTTCTGGAGTGGACAAAGGCCCCCTACCCCGTCACAAAAGAGGCATTCATGCAGGCTATGCGGGACGCTGACGCCGCAGGCAAGGCCCTGCTCGCAGCCGAACAGTAACCGCCGTATTTAAAAGGAGAGAGTACAATGAAAGCGATGAACCGTGCTGCCGACCTTCTCAATAAAAATCTGGCGCTGCTGGCCGTCGCC
>DKLF01000120.1:1087-2897 GCA_002455655.1 Oscillibacter sp. UBA6647
TGGCGCTGCTGGCCGTCGCCGTGGCGGCGTTTGCGCTGGTCGTCCCCTCCGTGTGGGTGAAGCTGGCGGGCAGCGTCAGCGTTAATCTGGCGTGGGTGCCGTTTATGGGCACTTACTTTCCAAAGCTCAGTCTTGTGAATCTGCTGCTGGGCGTCATCATGTTTGGCATGGGAATGACCCTGCGTGCAGAGGATTTCGCTCTGATTCTGCGCCGTCCCCGGGACGTGCTGATTGGAATTTGCAGCCAGTATGTGTGCATGGCGGGTTTCGGCTGGCTGGTGGCGAAGCTGCTGACTTTGACCGGCGTGGGCGGACCGGAGGTCTGTGCCCAATTGGCGGTTGGTCTGGTGCTGCTGGGCTGTGTGCCGGGCGGAACCGCTTCCAACGTCATGACCTTCCTGGCCCGGGGCGACGTGCCCCTGTCCATCACCATTACCATGTGCACCACCCTGCTAGCTCCCGCGCTGACGCCCGCGCTGACGCTGGCTCTGGCCGGACAGTGGGTCGAGGTCAATTTCTGGAGCATGTTTTTCTCCATTGTTGTAATCGTCCTTTTGCCCATCTTTCTGGGGCTGGCTGTACACGCCGCCATCGGTAAGCTGGTGGAACAGATGAAGAAGCTGCTGGTGCTGGTTTCCACCGTCTGCATTCTGCTGGTGATCGGCATGTGCGTCGGCCCGAACCAAAGCAGCTTCACCCAGAACGGCCTGGCAGTGGTGGGCGTGAGCGTCGTAGCCGTGCTGCTTCACCACGTTCTCGGACTGCTCGCAGGCTATGGCATTGCAAAGGTCTTCCACTTCAATGAGGCCAAGGTTCGCGCGCTTTCTCTGGAGGTGGGTCTGCAAAACAGCGGCCTTGCCTGCACGCTGGCAAACTCCTCCTTCCCCGGAACCATGGCGATCCTTCCCTGTGTGCTTGCCACCGTGATTCATCAGGTGGTGGGGCCCATTGTGGCCAATATGTTTGCCGCCAGAGACGCGAAGAAAGCACCGGAGCCGCGGGGCGCTGCCGCTCCCTCGGAGACGTAATCGCATCTCGCCTCCGCCACACCATCACACCGGATATGCATCCCGCACATTTTTATAAGGTGCAATTTGAGAGTTCTCAAATCCATACAGGCTCTTGTAACAGCCGACGAACCTCGGGAAAACGCTTCCCGAGGTTCGTCTTTTTTGTGCGCTGATGCCCTAAGATTGAGCTTGCAGGAAAAATTTTTTTATGGGTCCGTCAGCTTTTGCATTTGGCAGAGTTACAACAAGAAAAACGTTGCAATCGCAACGGACACTAATCCGCACATCACCGGAACAAAGTTTTTACGCACCAGCTCCGCCGGACTCACATCACAAATTGCCGCAACCGGAACAACCGCCCATGGGATCAGGGTTCCGCCGCCAACCCAAATGGTGATAATCTGTCCCATGGACGCCAGCACTTCTTTATTCAGCGGCAAGGCATCTGCAAAGGTTTTGGCAGTTGCGCCTACAATGGGCAGCCCTGAAAAGCCGGACCCATCCAATCCTGTAATAACCGCCACCGCAGCTTGCGTGACAATTGCGGAAAAACGATTTACAGGAACATTTTCTGCAATATATCTGCCAATGTCGCTTAAAATTCCTGTCATCTGACTGCCAAACACCGCCTGACTGCCGCCTTCTCCGCCTAAGAAAAAGAAGCCGCCAATGACAATGACCGGGGCAAAGATTTTTATGCTGAAGCCAAACCCCTCTTTTAGATAATCTCCCACATCGTCAAGCGCGTGGGAAACACCTTTATCAAGGCACGCGCACAGCACCAGCAAAAGTAATGCGGA
>DKLF01000120.1:3076-4120 GCA_002455655.1 Oscillibacter sp. UBA6647
CACCAGCAAAAGTAATGCGGACCCGCCGACCAGTGCCGTTGCGTCTCCGCCCTGAAGCTTAAATACCAGCATTGCGGCGATATTTCCCAGATAAACGATGGGCGTCAGCACAGCCATCAACGGTGCAAGCCGCCCCACGGCTTTCATTTGAACTGCATCCATGTCAACTGTCTGCACGGGCGAGCTTCGCATATCCCGGCAATAGCATAAAAAGGCCGCTGCCGCCGTTACCACACACATAATGGCCCACAGCGGCACCGACTGGGACATCATGGTTCCAACATCCGTTCCGGCCGCCTTGGCAGTGATTGTGGGTGCGCCTTGAATAAAAAAGTCACCCGACAGCGCCATACCGTGGCCGAATATGTTCATAACAACCGCCGCCCAAAGAACGGGCATTCCAGTTCTTACAGCCATTGGCAGCAGCAGTGTTCCCACCAGTGCCACCGCGGGGGATGGCCATACGCAAATAGATACAACAAACATCACGAACCCAAGAATAAAGAAAGCCGACCTGGGTCCTCCCATTCGATTTTTCAGAGAAAAAATCAGCATCCGATCCGCTCCAATGGAGATGAGGGACCGGCTCATGGCCACCACCAATGCAATGACCACAATAATTCCCAAGAACTCTGAGCCCGCCCAGACTAACGCGTTAAACAAGGTCTGAATTGCGCCAATTGGACTTCTGGTTACGATTGCGCCAAGCAACACGATGCCAAGCGCACATGGAATTACAATGCTTTTTTTGCAAGCCATGACCACCAGAAATATAACAATCAGCACGAGATATGAAACATGTATCAGAGAAAGATTTATCATAAGCTACTCCTTACTTTTGAAGTCTGTAAGAATAGTTCATACTATGTGCATGGGGCCTGTCGCGTGTGGATGCCATAAACTGCAATTCAATCAGAGAAAGGCGGCAACAAGTGCCGCCAAATTTTTCGCCTCCACGCACTTGCCGTTTCGCATGGTTTTTTACTGCGGCATGCCTTTTCATTTGGAAAAGCAACGGATACCAAAAAACTTTTTCAAAGCAAA
>DKLF01000083.1 GCA_002455655.1 Oscillibacter sp. UBA6647
GGGGTCCAATATCAGCCCCCGCCGCTGTCTGCTTGCCTGAAGAATGCCCTCGCCCATCAGGCAGTCCCCGCCTTGATAAAGTGCTTTTTCAGCATAGCCCGGCCCAGCAGCCCGCCTAGAACACCGAATACGAAGCAGCAAACCAGCAGCGCCGGATTCATCCAAGGGGGCAGCAGCGCCGTCAGCGCCGCCTCATAGTCGGCGCCAAACTCCGCGCGGGTGGCAAAATAGCCGTTGGGATTCGTAAACAGGGGGACAAAGTTGCCCCAGATCCAAACGTGGAAAAAGCCACAGACAAACACGGAGCTGCGCGCCCGGCTGTAATCTGCCCGCTTCCATAAAAGCTCTGCAATCAGGCCGGAGACAAGCGCCACCGGCAGCGCATAAAAGCCCATGCCGGTCAGCGCCATCATCATGCCCATAATGGCGCTCATGATGAGAATCATGCCGAATTTTTTGACCTTGGTCAAAAACAGCATGAAGGGGATGCCGCCCACAAGCGGCCCGATGACGCACAAAAGCGGCATCATGATCGGTATGTAGCCCGTCATGGCAAGCGCCATAATCATCACAAAATAGATTGCCGAGTAAATACCTGTGTTAATCAAATCTTTTCCGGTCAGGCGGCCGGAGTTTGCGCGGGAATGAAGAGTGGACATCACAAAAAACCTCCTGTTAATTTCAGCAGCGCGGTTAGTATATGCTAACTTTTATCCAAAAAATTAAGACGCCTACCTTAATAATTCCTCCCATCCGGCCATGCTGAAGCGCTTGGCGCTGTCCAGCACGGCGACAGCCTGTTCATACGGCAGGTCATGGGATACGCACTCCACCAGATACTGAAATCCGGAGGTGGCATTGATATGAAGGAACACATCCTCAATTCGCCGCCCGCTTTTTCCGAAAGCGTCGCAGTAAATACGGTAGGCATGCTCCTCCACGGCAATCAGTTCCTCCAGATACGAGGCCCAGCGCGTTCCCTCCGAACGGCAAAAAATCAACCGAAACGCCTCAAAATCCGCGTATACATACTCCAGCATCCAATCCGTTCCCGAATACGCCGTTTCCTTCATATGGACAAAAGTTAGCTTGGGCAGGGCCGCCCTGACATCAGTGTGAATTTTGCGAAACTGGTTCAGCATCTTCTCCGCCGGAGCCTGCACCAGCGCGTCAAACAAAACCGCCTTGTTGGAAAAATGATTGTACATCGCCCCGGTGGTCACGTCCGCGGCCTGCGCAATCCGGCGAATATTGGCGCTCTGATAGCCGCACTCCATAAACTCCTGCTTGGCGCATTCCAGAATGCGCGTTCGGGTCATCTGTGAATTCACACTCATCTTATCGGCACACCCCTACCAAAACTGATAACAATGTTATCACTTTACTCAAAAAAGTCAAGACTGATTTAGTCTTTATTTTACCCGCCAATAGGAGATAACGGGTAAAACGCACTGCCGTTCCCTTCCCGCCGAACTTTGGTACAGAGGCTTGACAGCAAAGCCAATCAGGCGTATTCTGTGACTGTAATATCAATTTTGGTCATATGGTGATTATAATGGCAACAGCTTTTACACAACAGGAAGAAGCGATTATTCTCCGTCAGCTCCGCCACGCGGCGCGGGAGAGCGCCGTGTCCCTTGGGGTGCGCCGCACCACGGTGGACGCGCTGGCGGCGGCGGCAGGAATCTCCAAAGGTGCGTTTTACAAATTTTACGCCTCCAAGGAACTGCTCTTTTTCGATGTTTTGGAGGATATGCACGCCGAAATTTACGGGGAAGCCGCGTCGGTCCTCTTCAAAAACACCGAGCTCTCCCCTGCCGACCGCGCCTCCGAGGCGGTTTTGTCCGCCTGCCGGACCATGGAGCGCTCCGGGATGATGGCCTTCGTGGAGCGGGACGCCGCGTATCTTCTGCGCAAGGTGCCGGAGGACTATCAGAAAAAGTTCTATCACAGCGACGAGAGCCACGTCCGGGAGCTGCTGGAATCGGCAGGCCTTGCGCCCATAGGCGGCATGGCGCTGGCCTCCGCCGTCGTGCGGGGTCTGATGCTCACCATCTCCCATCAGAATGAAATCGGGACGCTGTATTCGGACGTTCTGGAAACATTGGTACGGGGCGCTTGTGGCCGGTTGTTTTCATAAAAGCCGTTTTCTGCAAATGGCTTTTTTCTTTCCGAGGCTAGCCGGTTATAACTTTGTCTTGCGTATTTTAAAAGGAGGTCCGTGTCATGCATCTGCCAGACGTATTCTTTTCCCGAGGAAGCTATGCCCTGAGCGGCAACTCCAAGCCGGTGCTGGACATTGCAGCCGACCGGCTGATCGGGCTGAACAGAAGGGATGGTAAGGAACCATGAACACACCGGATACAAACTATCTTCGTTTCTGGCAGCGGGTGGCAAAGCTATACGCGCCGTTTATGAAAAGCTCTGGGCCGCTTTACGACAGAATTACCAGACGCTGTCTCCCCTATCTGTCTGCCGACATGGCCGTGCTGGAGTTGGCCTGCGGCAGCGGGCAATTGACCTTCCGATTGGCAAACAGGGTTGAGTGCTGGGAAGCCACGGATTTTTCCGACAAAATGGTTGCCGAGGCACAAAAGCGCGCTTCCCTGCCAAACCTCACCTTTAAGGTGCAGGACGCCACAGCTCTTTCTTATCCCGACAGTTCCTTTGACGCGGTTCTCATTGCCAACGCCCTGCACATCATGCCTGAGCCGGATAAGGCGCTTTCGGAGATCCGCCGCGTGCTGAAACCCGGAGGCCTTTTGTTGGCCCCCACCTTTGTCTGGGCTGGGGACAGCGGGCATCGGTTTTGGGCAAAACTCATGGATCTGGCAGGGTTCAAGGTGCTGCACCGTTGGAACTCTTCGGCTTTTTCAAAGTTTGTGGAACAGCGGGGCTTTTCTACGTTGGAGCGGGATGTTTTGCCAGGCGGCGTCAGCCCATTGTGCTGTCTGATTGCAAGAAAAATATGAGAAGGACTGCTTTATGGCACACCAAGCAGTCCGTCAGGCTTATCAGGCGCTTGGGAAAGAAGCAAATGCCTACGACGGAATGATCACCTGCTCCACGGTGTTTGGAAGGGCCGTCTGCCGTCTGGTCTTAGATATGGGAATAGTAACCAAAAGACGGACAGGGAATCCCCCTGTCCGTCTTTTGGTTATGAACTTGCATCGACTAAACGAACATCCGATCCAAAAAGATCCTTACCTGCCATATTAGTGTGCTGTGTCTTAACCTCCGATGTATTGCCATTTATAGCAATTATTTCAGATGTTACCCGCTTATTTCAAATATGCCAATCAGTAAGAAGTAGTCATTGCGCCATCGCAGATGAACGCCTGCCCGCTGACGCTGCCATTGGCAGGACTAATCAGGAATACGGCAGTACGTCCGTATTCTTCCACGGTTTGATACCGCTTCTGCGGAAACCCGGCGCTGTCGCGTCTGGTGTATTCCTCTTCGCTGATGCCCGGCTTTTCGCCGCGGATTTTATTCAGGTACTTAATTCGGTCGGTATAGATGCGCCCGGGACCCATCGTATTCACCAAAATTCCATACTGGCCAAATTCACGCGCCATGGTTTTGCTCATCCCCACCACGCCCATGCGGAAGGTGTTGGACAAAATCAGGTTGTCCAGCGCACTTTTGATGGAAGAAGCGGTGCTGTTCAAAATCCGGCCTTCACCGGCCGCATTCATGTACGGCAGTGCGGCGCGGATGGCATAGACATAGCTGTGGAGGCACTTTTCATAGCCGTCCGCCCAGTCCTCTTCCGTCAAATCCTCAAAGCTAGCCGCCTTTGGCCCGGGGCAGTGGTTAACCAACGCATACACACTGCCCAGTTGGGCCGCCACATCGTCAATCAGCTTCTTGATGCTGGCAGCGTCCTTTACATCATAGAAAAATGTATAGGGGCGGTTTCCGGTTTCCTTCTCAATCTCCGCCTGCGCGGTTAACAGGTCCTCCTTATAAGCCTCCGCAGTGCAGATACCACCTTCGCGCCCTCGCGCGCTGCTTCTGTGGCAATTCCTTTGCCGATGCCGGCAGCGGAAGACAGACTAACAACCACTTTATCTTTCAGTCCCAGCTCTATGAAAAAGCCTCCTTCATAAAACATGAAATATTGTAAAAATTCGAGCAAGCTTTATTGATTGCTTTTGGGGATGCAGCTTGAGGTCTACCACAGGATTCAGAAGCGCAATGTCGCTGTCCCGAAACTCAAACGCGCGTGGGGTTCCGGTAGAAAGCACGTCGCCGGCGAACCAGACCCGAATGCTGCTGTGCACTGACACCATTGTCCTGCTTTTTTGCTTCCTCCCGGGCTTTGGCATCCCGCATCATCATCTCGTAGATTTTGCCCAAGACCTCCAGCGTCAGCCGCTTACGAAAGTACACCATTAAGGGCGGGTCAAAGGGCGGCTCAAAGTCGTCATAGCCCGGATAGCCGCAGAAATACTGCAAATACGGGAGTTCTTGAATCATTTGCGCGGTTTCCACATCTAACCACATAAAGCTCCCTGCTATTTGACTGGGGTTGCAACATGAATTTCCGGCCTTAAGGCCAGTCGGCGATGACGTCTGCCAAGCCGGCTGGCGTAACAGTTCCGTTTGCCAGCATGTCAATCAGGTCTAAAATGCGCTGGGCATCTTTTGTCAGGCCGGGAGCCATGGAATATGTATTCCTCCCCATTTCACTGATTCTTAGGCCATAGCTACTTATATTCTCTGACCGCTTCTCCACCAAAACAAAATAGCGGAGCGTTAGGGGTTGTCCATCCTCCGTATGAGTTTGCCGTGTCGTAATCAGGAACTCTTTCATAGCACTTACCTCCTCCAATATTTGGTAAAAATTCATCATAACGGATAGCCATGAATTTGTGTGAGGTAGTCCATCTGTTATTATCGACTGACCTTTTTTAACAACCGTTGAGAAGTATTGGGACATTGTCTTTACTGGTGTTTTTATGTTTGCGAGAAAATAAGCGCTATTCAAAAATAGCAGCCAGACATTAAGAAGAGGATAAAGTTTTTGGAGAGAAGCATTTTTTGATGCTTCCCTCCAAATGAATGATCAGTCTTTCATTTTCGCAGGATCACCCATGAAGGCAATTCTGTTAGTACACAGCAATGCTAAGCTGCCTTCGGGGAATCGTATCTAGTATCTCTTCCTTTTTTGTATGGACCTCATAGAAATCAATGGGATC
>DKLF01000088.1:0-932 GCA_002455655.1 Oscillibacter sp. UBA6647
TCCTGACAGGGCCGGGTATCCCGGTATGAAACTTAAACAGCGTTCGCTGCCAATTGGCGGCGAACGCTGTTTGTCATCTTTTCCTGATTTTCAGGAGTTCTCTTCTCTGTTCTTGTGGGGTTTTGACAATTCCGTTTTGCCCCCTGTCTTTTTGCTTTGTGCGGTGCTATACTGAGCGAAAAAAAGGGAGGTGGCGGCATGGACTCCGTCATCACGTATCGCCGAACGCTGCACCGCATCCCGGAGCTGGACAATGAACTTCCAAAAACCCTTGCTTTTGTGCAAAGTCGGCTGGAGAAGCTGCGCTGCCGGCTTTCATGGCCTATTAAGGGCAGCATCTGTGCGTTTTTCGATGTGGGAAGGGCAGAGACGGTGGCCTTTCGGGCGGATATGGACGCCCTCCCGGAGACGGAGGAAACGGGTCTTTCCTTTTCCTCGAAGCATCCGGGCCAAATGCACGCCTGCGGCCACGACGGGCACACCGCCATGGCTTTGGCGCTGGCGGAATACGTCGACAGTCATCTGGACCATCTGCCCAGAAACGTACTTATTATTTTTCAGCCTGCGGAAGAAACCACCGGCGGCGCGCGGCTGATCTGTGAAACAGGGCTTTTGGAGCGGCTGGAGGTCCGCCGGATTTTCGGGCTGCACCTGTGGCCCGGTCTTCCGGAGGGAACGGTGTGGGCGAAGCCCGGCCCACAGATGGCCCGGGCCAGTCAGATTACCGTGAACATCACCGGAGAAAGCGTTCACATCTCCCGGGCCGATCAGGGCCGGGACGCACTGCTGGCCGCCGTGGAGCTGGTGCGCCAAGTGACGGAGACGGAGCGGAGTGCCCTGCCCCCGGAGGACCCCCGCGTTTTGCGGTTCGGCACGCTGCACTCTGGGGACGCCCGGAACGTGGTCAGCGGCCACTCGGAGCTTTTGGGCTG
>DKLF01000088.1:1052-5793 GCA_002455655.1 Oscillibacter sp. UBA6647
ACTCGGAGCTTTTGGGCTGTCTGCGTACCTTTTCCGACGCGTCTTTTGCCCTGCTGCGCAGGGAACTGGCGGATACCTGTCGCCGGGTGGAGCGCTCCACCGGCTGCGACGTGACGCTTCACCTCAACGAGGGCTATCCTCCTGTTTGGAACCATGAGGGCCTGTTTGAAACGGTCCAAGCCGGACTGGGGGCGGGCGAAGTTTCCTTGCTCGCTCAGCCCGCATTGGCGGCGGAGGATTATTCTTTCTACCAGCAGCAAATTCCCGGTATCTTTTTCTTCTTGGGCGCTGGAGATGTGCCCCAGCTTCACGCAAGCACTTTTTCCTTTGATGACGAGCGGATTTTGCCCAAGGGCGTGGAATTTTTAAAGAAGCTGCTATATCTGGCGTGAGGGGAGACCCTTTCGCGGTCGGTTTTCAGATTGCTCCAAGGGCTTAACGTCCACGCTGCCGGAAGAAACGGATTTATCATTCATTGCCGTCGGAGCGCAAACTGAAGCGGAGCCTCTCTTTGAGAGGCCCCGCTTTTTATGCTGCAAATTTGAGTGTCCCCACCGGACCGGCGAACTCTTCGGCAGAACTCTGCTATCTCTCAAGCAAGGCTCGCGCCGCTTCCGTGTCCCGGGCAATCTGGGCCTTCAGGCCCTCCAGAGAATCAAAGCGGATTTCGTCCCGCAGCCGCTTATAAAACTCCAGCCGGACGGTCTGCCCGTACAAATCGCCGTCAAAGTCCAGCAAAAAGGTTTCCACGGTGACATCCGTCCCGTTTCCCACGGTGGGCCGGGTGCCCACGTTGGTCACGCCCGCCAGCTCCCTGCCGTCCACCAGGCAGGCCTTGGCGGCGTAAACCCCGTGTCCGGGCACCAGCACATGGGGCGGCACGGTGAGATTGATGGTGGGAATCCCGATGGTCCGGCCGATGCGCCGCCCATGCTTCACTTCCTGGGACAATACGTGAGGATGCCCCAGAAATTCCGCCGCCCGCTCCATCTGCCCCAACTCCACCAATCGGCGGATGTAAGTGGAGCTGACCTCGATACCGCCTCGCTCCACTTTGGGAATGATGTCGCAGCCAATCCCAAGCTGCGCGCATTTTTCCTGCAAAAGCTCAGGCGAACCCTGATTTTTATGTCCGAAATGGTGATCATGCCCCGCCACCAGATGGACGGCGTGGTACCGCTTCACCATAATTTCCGTTACAAATGCGTCCCATGGGGTGGTCATCATTTCCTGGTCAAAGGGGACCATCAAAACGTCCTTAATGCCAAACAGCCGCCGAAGCAAACCCTGCCGGTCCTCCGGGGAATTGATGAGGGGGCATGGAATCCCCGTGACCACCTCTTTAGGCGGGCGGCTAAAGGTAAATACGGCGGGAATACAGCCCCGCCGGGCTGCTTCCTCCACCGCGCGGCGAAGCAGGGCGGCGTGGCCCAGGTGAACCCCGTCGAAAAAGCCCAGAGCAATCACGCGTTCTTTCATATCTTACGCTCCAAAAAAGTTTTTAACCGACGTCAGCACGCCGTTGCTGGCTTGGGAGAGGCAGAGAAAGTCTCCCTCCAGCCCGTATACCCGGACTGTCCCGTCGTTACATGCGGGGGCGTCCACCGGATTTCCGTTCCGGCAGCGGCGCTCCTGCCGCTCTGTCGAGAGGTGAAACGCGGGGTACTCCGCAAAATACGAGTCCGTGGGCAGCAGCAGCGCCGCACCCTGCTCCTGCACGTCGGCAAGGCTCACCGCCTGACTGAGGGTAAAGCCTGCCGCCATGGTCCGCCGCAGAGAGGACATACATCCGCCGCAGCCAAGGGCCTGTCCGATGTCGTGACAGAGGGTGCGGATGTAGGTCCCCTTGGAGCACAGGCACCGCAGAGTAAACTCGGTAGGCCCGGTCTGCTCCAAAAGCTCCAGCTCGTAAATCGTGATCGGCCGGGGCACACGCTCCACCTCGCCGCCCTTGCGGGCGATTTCGTACAATTTCTTTCCCCCGATTTTAATGGCGGAATACATGGGCGGTATCTGCAAAATCTCCCCCGTAAACCGGGGCAGCACCCCCGCCAGCATTTCCCGGGAAACCACTGGCTCACAATGTTCCAGCGCCGTCCCCGTCACATCCTGCGTGTCGGTAACAAGGCCTAAACGCAATCCCGCCACATATTCCTTTTTCCCTTTTTCCGCAAACTCCACCGCCCGGGTGGCCTGCCCCACAAAAACGGGCAGCACGCCGGTGGCCATGGGGTCCAGCGTCCCGCCGTGGCCAACTCGCTTCTCCTTCAGGATGCCCCGCAGCTTGGCGCATACGTCCATGCTGGTCCAGTCCATAGGCTTGTCTACAATGATGATTCCGCTGGGCATAACGCGCCCTCCCCGTTGAAATTTGGCGGTCTGTCAGCCGCCCGCAAGCCTTTCGAGAGCCTCTTCCTTCGTCGGTAAGAAAAAGACATGGCTTCCCTTGTTGGACTCATAGATAAAGTCCTTCAGCGGCTTGCTGGTGTACCCGGTATAGTCGCCGTAAATGGCCACCTTCGTTTGGTATGTCACAAATTTTTGGAGCACGTCGCCCGCAAGGCCCGTGCTCAGAACAAAAAAGTCGTCCGCCACAGCATCCTTGTCAATCGCAATCCTGTCCGCGCCGGCTTCATAGTTCACCGTGGCCAGCAAATCCAGCGCGGACTGGACATCCGTCAGCACCTTTTCGTTTCCGGTGACAACGGCGATGTTGGCATCTCCGCGCTGAATATTTTCGATCTGCATCGCTAGCTCCTCCCCGTCAGTCGGCAAATTTTCCGGTTGCCTTTTCCACCGCCGCCAGCATTCTCCGTCTGGCCTCCGCCATGGGGGCCTCCACGGTGCAGCCTGCGGCGGCCGCATGTCCGCCCCCGCCAAGCTCCGCGCAGACGACACTGGCGTTGATCCGGGGTCCGGTGCGCACAGAGAACTTCCACACGTCGGGCCGCAGCTCCCGCATGGTAATGCCGCAGTCGGTGCCTTCAATCTGCCCGCCGAGGGAGCTTAAATCCTCTGCGTCCGTCTCGTCCGCGCCAACCCGCTCCATCAGGGAAATGGGGACCTTCATCACCACGATCCGGCCACCGTCGTAAAACTCCATACCCGCCAGCATGTCGCCCTCCAGCTCCAACCGTTTTCGGCTTTTGGTGCGGAAGAACACCTGATTCACGGTTCGGTAGTCGATGCCGGTGTCCAACAGCTCCGCCGCCACCCGATGGGTATTGGCGGTGGTATTGCTGTATTGAAAACAGCCCGTGTCGGTGGAAATAGCCACATACAAAGGCAGGGCCATCTCCGCCGTGACGGGGCCAAGTTCCTTTAAAACATCGTAAATAATTTCGCCGCAGGCCCCGGCCTCCGTCCGAACCATGTTCGTCTTACCAAAGCGGGCAAAGGAGGGGTGATGGTCAATGGCCAAATCCACCCTGCCTTTATATTGCTCCGCGTTTTTGGGAAACAGGTCCGTCACCGCGATATCGGTGGACACCACATAGGCGGGAACAAATCCCTCCGGTGCTTCATAGGGCGCCATATAGGGCGCGGTGGTGCGGGTTTTGCCGTCGTTTTCCAGCAGATAGGCCCGCTTGCCAAGATTCCGCAGTCCGGCGCACAAGCCTGCCGCGCAGCCCACCGTGTCCCCGTCGGGGCGAACATGGGTGAGAATCAGAACATCGTCAAACTCCCGCAGCAGCGCGGCCGCCTGAGCCGCCGTCAAGTCCGTCATTCCTTGTCCTCCTGCCCGGCTTGTTCCGCGTCCCTGCGCTCCACGCTGCGAAGCAGCTCTAAAATGTGGGCCCCGTGGGCAATGGAATCGTCCGCCACAAATTGCAGCTCCGGCGTATAGCGCAGGCGCAGCGCCCCGCCAAGCTCCCGCCGCAGAAAGCCCGCAGCGGATTTCAGACCCTTGAGCACATCTTTTTCCTGCTCCTTATCCAGCACACTGACAAATACCTGGGCATAACGCAAGTCCGGCGTGGTGTTCACGCGGGTGATGCTTACCATGCCCACGCCGCTGACTCGGGGGTCCTTCAGCCCGCGAAGCTGGGCCGCCAGCTCCCGCTGGATTTCCTCGTTGATACGGCCGATGCGATTACTGGCCATAAAATGCTCCTTTCCGTGGGCGTCTCGTTAGGACGCCATCCTCTGTGTCAAAAGCAGAGGGCGGCGGCCACGCCGCCGCCCTTATTATATCCGGTTACCGGGGAAGTTCCTCCATGGTGAAGCCCTCGATAATGTCGCCCTCTCTGATATCGTTGAACCGGTCAATGGTCAAACCGCACTCGTAGTTTGTGGTGACTTCCTTGACCGTGTCCTTAAACCGCTGGAGCGAACCGAGCTTCCCCTCGTGAATCACGATACCGTCCCGCACCACGCGTACGCTGCAATCCCGGACCAGCTTGCCGTCCTGCACATACGCGCCTGCCACGGTGCCGATGGAGGACACCTTATAGGTCTGGCGGATTTCCGCGTGGCCCAGAACCACTTCCTTGAACTTGGGAGCCAGCATGCCCTTCATGGCGGACTCGATTTCGTCGATGCAGTCGTAAATCACGCGGTACATCCGCATATCCACGTTCTGCCGGACCGCGCCGTCTCTGGCGGCGGCGTCGGGCCGGACGTTGAAGCCCACGATGATGGCGCCTGTGGAGGCAGCCAGCATCACGTCGGACTCGTTGATTGCGCCCACGCCGCCGTGAATGACCCGAACAGCCACCTCGGCGTTGCTGAGCTTTTCAAG
>DKLF01000156.1 GCA_002455655.1 Oscillibacter sp. UBA6647
GCGCTTTTTATAATGAAATCAAACGGAGCGAGTTTCGTCATCCGCCTGCGGGACAGGCACTTCCGCCTCCGGCTGGCGGGGGACGGAGCCTTCGGCGGGAGGTTCAACGGGGCTCTCCGCCTCGCAAACGGAAGCTTCTCCGTCGGCGCTCTCCGCCGGGGCGGGCGGCTCGATCTTCTCGGAAATCATGCTGATGCGCTTGGCGGGCGCCTCTATACCCGGCGTCTCCTGCCGGGTGGAAGCGTATTCGTCCTCCACCAGAGCCGGGTCCCGGCCCTCAATAATGGCCACCATCTCCGCGCCGGTGATCGTCTCCTTCTCCAGAAGGTAGGCCACCACCTTATCCATGTCCTCCCGGTTTTCCCGGATGACGGATACCGCGTTGCCGTAGCACTCTGTGAGAATCTCCCGCACAGCTTTATCCATAGCGGCGGCGGTGTCCTGCGCGCAGTCCATGCCGTAGCCGCCGTCCAGATATTGGCTGCGGCGAGAGGCCAAAGCCATCATGCCGAATTCGTCACTCATGCCGTACATGGCGACCATGTTCCGGGCCACCTGCGTGGCGTCCTGAATGTCCTGAGACGCGCCGTTGGTCATCGTCTCCATCACCACCTCCTCGGCGGCACGGCCGCCCATGGACACGGTGATTTTCGCCAGCAGCTCATCCCGGGTGCGCAACTCCGTTTTGTCCTCCTCGGGCATCAAAAGGGTATAGCCCAGAGAGCCCTGCGTATGGGGAACAATCGTGATTTTCTGAACCGGCTCGGTGTTTTTTTGTTTAAAGGCCACCATGGCGTGGCCCACCTCGTGGTATGCCACCAGCTTTTTTTCAAATTCTGTCAGCACGCTGCCCTTTTTCTCGGTGCCTGCAATGACCAGCTCAAAGGCTGCCAGCAAATCGCCCTGATTCACCGCCTTGCGGCCCAGACGCACGGCCCGCAGGGCCGCCTCGTTCACCAGATTCGCGAGGTCCGCGCCCACGGTACCCGCGGTGGCCAGCGCCACTTTTTTCAGATTCACGTCCTCGCTGAGACGAATGTTCCGGGTGTGGACCTCCAGCGTGGCCAGACGGCCCGCCAGATTGGGCCGATCAATGATGATGCGCCGGTCAAACCGACCGGGACGCAGCAGCGCCTGATCCAGCACCTCCGGACGGTTGGTGGCCGCCAGAAGAATCACGCCCTTGGTGGGGTCAAAGCCGTCCATCTCCGCCAGAAGCTGGTTTAGGGTCTGCTCCCGTTCGTCGTTGCCGCCCATGCGGTTGTCCCGGGATTTGCCGATGGTGTCAATCTCGTCGATAAAGACGATGCAGGGAGCCACCTTACTGGCCTCCTTAAAGAGGTCTCGTACGCGGCTTGCGCCCACGCCCACGAACATCTCCACAAAGTCCGATCCGGAGATAGAGAAGAAGGGAACGTTGGCCTCTCCAGCCACCGCCTTGGCAAGCAGGGTTTTACCGGTACCCGGAGGGCCGACCAGCAGCGCGCCCTTGGGCAGCTTTGCGCCGATTTCGGTGTACTTCTGGGGGTTGTGCAAAAAGTCGATAATTTCGGTAAGGGATTCCTTGGCCTCGTCCTGCCCCGCCACGTCACGGAAGGTGACGCCGGTGGACTTTTCCATATAGACCTTGGCGTTAGCCTTGCCCACGGAGCCAACGCCCCCAATGCCGCCCATGCCGCCGCCCCGCTTGGCCATGATGCGGAACACCAGAGACAACAGCAGCATCATGATGGCGAAGGGCAGGATATAGGAAATCAGCATCTCCAGAATGGGACTGATGGGCGCGGTATAGGGGGAGCCGAAATCCACGTTGTGCTCCAGCATCCGGGAAATCAACTGGTCGTCGTTCAGCGCCTTGGTATAAAGCTGAAAGCTTCCGTCGTCCGTCTTGTCCTTCTGCGCCAGCAGTCCGCTGAGGTTTGTGGCGGCAGACGGCTGGGGTTTATCGGTGGATACCGGCTTCTCGGCCTTTGGCATGGGCCCGTATGTTTTGCCGCTCTCGTCGGTATAGGTGAAGCCCTCTGCGGGGGTGATGTGAGCAAGGCCCGTATTGGCCTCGAATTCCACCTTTGCGATTTTGTCCGATTCAATCAGCGAGATAAACTCGCTGTAGGTAATCTCCACAGAGCTTTTGTTATCGGAACCGGACACCCACGCGCCCGCATAGCTGAATACAATGGTGAGCAGCAGCGCCCAACTTACCAGAGAAAGTAAGCCGCGCCAGTTGTTTCCTCCGTTTTGCCCGTTTCGGTTGGGCCCGTTTCTGTTTTTCCGGTCGTTATTCTGACTCATCGAACGAATACTCCTTTGCCTGTTAAAGCGCTGGGTTGAATTATCAAGCAGTATACCATAAAAAGAAGGGCGCTACAAGAACGCTTGTTGGCTTTTCCATGAAATTTCTGTGAATTCCACTTTATTGTGTGCGGAAACTGTGATACAATCATGGTAATTATTGATTCCGCGCGAAACGCCCAAAAGCTGGAAAAAAACGGCGTTGTTGTCCGCCCACTGCGGGCAGGATACTTGCGGCGGCTGAAGGAGAACCTATGGACAGTGAAAAGAAAGACCTGCTTACCGCCGAGGCGGACGGCATGATCGAGGGCCGCAACGCGGTGATCGAAGCCCTGCGGGCGGGCGAAACCATTGACAAAATTTATATCGCCCGGGGCGAGACGGACAAGACGCTGGGCCACATTGCCTCCAAAGCCCGGGCTGCCGGCGTGGTGGTGGTGGAAGCGGACCGGCGGAAGCTGGACGGCATGAGCCGGACCCATGCCCATCAGGGCGTGATTGCGCTGGCCGCCGTGCGGGAGTACGCCACGGTGGAAGATATTCTTGCCGTCGCGGAAAAGCGGGGCGAGAAGCCCCTGATTGTCATTTGCGACGAGATTTCCGACCCTCATAATTTGGGGGCCATCATCCGTACCGCAGAGTGCGCAGGCGTCCACGGGGTGGTGATTCCCAAGCGCCGCAGCGCGGGACTGACGGCCATCGTGGCCAAGACCTCCGCCGGGGCGGTGGCTCACCTTCCGGTGGCCCGGGTGCCCAACATCCCGTCTCTTCTGAAGGATTTGAAGAAACAGGGCTTGTGGATTTTCGGCACGGCATCGGACGGAACCACCGGCCTGTACGACGCGGACCTGCGCGGCCCCGCCGCCATTGTCATCGGCAGCGAGGGTGAGGGCATGACCCGTCTGGCGGCGGAAAACTGCGATTTTCTGGTGAGCATTCCCCTGCGGGGAAAGCTCAGTTCGCTGAACGCTTCGGCGGCGGCCGCGGTGCTGCTGTATGAGGCAGTGCGCCAGAGGAGCTGATTTTAAAAAGAGACGGCTGTCGGCGAGAGAACATGGGAGAGAGACATGGCTGAGATCAGAGACAAAAAACCATATGATGCGCTCACTGACGCGGAGGATCTGACCGCCGGGACCGATGTGATTCCGGAGGGCGATTTTTCTTTGGAGGAGATTCTGGCGGAGTACGGCGGCGGCCGCCGCCGGCACATTCTGGACGAGGCCGAGGCTTTGGCCACCCCGGAACTGGAAGCGCAGGACGAGGCGCTGACCGATGGGGCGGAGACTGCTTTCGCCTTGCCGCCGCAGGAGGAGTCGGAGTCGGACGAGCTTTCGGATGAGGAGGCTCTCCCAGACGCGGACCTTCCGGACGAGGAGGACTTCCCTGTACCCGAGGAAATCCTTCCGTCCCCGCCCCGGCCCGTCTCCATCGAGCAGGCCGTGGGGCAGACGGTGGGGGACGTGATGGAAGCACAGGAGTCCCTGACGGCGGCCCAGCGTCCCCGTCGGGGCCTGTTTTCCCGGAAAAAGATACCGTTGGAGGACACAGAGCAGCTTTACGAGCCGCCCGGTCCCCCGCCGGAGCCAGAGCCGGAGGAGCCGCCCGTGGGCCCCGAGCCGCCCTTGGACGAGGCCATGCGCTTTGCCCAGAAGCGCTGGCGGCGGCTGCGCCGCCCGCTTCCCGTGGCTGCGCTGATCTGCCTTTTGCTGCTA
>DKLF01000008.1:0-18022 GCA_002455655.1 Oscillibacter sp. UBA6647
AGAAACACCTCCCACAGGCGATGCCCGCGTACCAGAGAGATGGCGGCGGTTACGCCCCCGTCCGTCAGGCGAGAGCCCCTATAGGGCTCATAATAAATCAGCCCTTCCTTTTTCATTTTTCCCAGCATTTCCGTCACCGAGGCGGGCGAAATCTGAAGAGCTTCCGCAATCTGCTTATTGCTCACCAGATTATTCACACCGCTCAGCTTATAAACGGCTTTCAAGTAGTCTTCTTTATTCGGCGTCATATCGTTTCCCTCCGCTTTTTCGCAATTGCTCTGCACCGTGCCGCTTGAAGCCCTATCCTGCAAACAGCTTTGCAAGCGTGCCAAACAGCAGAACCAGAGCGATTGCAGTTAATATCGGAATCTTACGAAGCAGCAGCCGTTTGATATAAGCGTCCATAGCTTCTCCATTCGTTATCTGCACATCACTAATTTTAGGGATACCTAAATATAATTTTAAGTATATGCCAAAACAAAGCGGACTGCAAGTGTTTTTTTAATATCAAGGCGATATCGCCTGCACCTCCCCGATCAGAAACTCTTCGCTTCTTTATGCGGCGTTTCAATCTGATTTTTGCATTGCCTTCCCGTTTTTGTGAGACGCTCCATGATTTAAGCGGAGGTGCCAGTTTTTCCGGCGGCTGGGAAGATGTGCATATCTGATTACGCGAACGATTGCCAATTGTAAACAATTTGCGTCTTTTGTCACGGAGGACTTGCTTTCCGAAAATATGTGGGATATAATGACATTACATAAGTTAGTAATAACTAACCAAAATTGATTCAGGAGGTTTAAATATGTACACACAATATAAACTGCCTTATGCTTACGACGCTCTGGAGCCGCACATTGATGCGCTGACCATGGAGACGCATTATTCCAAACATCATGCCGCATATACGAAAAACCTCAACGACGCGGTGGCAAAGGCCGGCGTCAATAAGGAAATTGAAGAGCTGCTGCGCTCGCTGGGGGACATTGAGGACCCCGCTGTTCGGCAGGCCATCCGCAACAATGGCGGAGGATTTTACAACCACAACCTTTATTTCTCCACCATGGGGCCCGACGGCGGGAAGGAACCCACGGGAGCCTTTTCAAAGCTGCTGGAGCAGGAATTTGGAAGTGTTTCCGCCCTTCAGGAGAAGCTTGGGGCATTGGCCACGGGCCAGTTCGGGTCCGGCTGGGCATGGCTGTCCGCCAATCGTGATGGAAAGCTGGTGCTTTCCTCCGGCCCGAATCAGGACAACCCCCTCATGGAGGGAATGGGCTATGTTCCCATTCTGGGCATCGACGTGTGGGAGCATGCGTATTACCTTAAGTATAAAAACCTGCGTGCCGATTATGTGAAGGCATTTTACAACGTTGTTCGCTGGGATACGGTGGCGGAGAACTATGAGCGGGTAAAGCGGGGAGAATAATCGTCCCCGCTGCCCTGCAAGCGATAAAATAATGATAAGGAGGCGTGCTTTATGAGCGCAAACTTGTATGAAAAAATGAACGTATACCTTGCAAATCAGGAGGTTGCCTATATCAAGCTGCACAATCTCCATTGGTATGTGAAAGGGCGGAGCTTCTTCACCCTCCATACCAAGCTGGAGGGGCTTTACGACCAGACCGCGGTCATCATTGACGAGGTGGCCGAGCGGCTGCTGGCTCTTGGGCAATCCCCGGTGGCCAGCCTGAAAAAGGCGCTGACCATGACCACCATTAAGGAGCGGGAGGACGTGCCTGTTTCCTCGGAGGACACTATGCGAAGCCTTATGTCAGACGTAGAATACTGGATTCGGGACACAAAGGAGATTGCGCAGCTCGCGGACGAGGCGGGCGACGGCGCCACGGCCGATCAGTTTAACGGCTATTTGAGCGAATACCAGAAGCTTTTGTGGATGCTTCAGTCTTATCTGGGATAGTCGGATTTCTCCATACCGAAAAAAATACGAAAAACAGTACGGCCTTCATGGCCGTACTGTTTTCTTCTGTTAACAGGCAGGTTAGCTCGCACTTACAGAAATTTTTAAAACGTTGGAAAAACAACGTGAATAATCACCCTGCCGTGGTATACTTCAGATATAAAAAACAGATACAAGCGAAGAGCGGACAAAACCGAACAGACCTGAAAGGAAGGCTTTTATGGCAAATTATTTTAAGGTGACGGACAGCATCTACGATATTACGGAGAAATACCCGGAGCTGATTGCCTTTTTGGCGGCCAACGGCTTTGAGCCGCTGAAAAACGAGATGATGAGAAAAACGCTGGGCAAAACCATTTCACTGGAAACAGCTCTGCGCAGCAAAAAAATGAATGTGGAGCTGTTTGTAAACAAGCTGGAGGACGCAATTGAGCAAAGCCAGTACAGCGTTTCCACGGGGCTTACCCAGATGAAAAAGGAAACCGGGGCCGATGTGCGCATCGAGGGCGTGCTGCCCTGTCCCATCCGGATTCCCCTGCTGGAGCGGTTTGAAAGCTGGTTCAATGAAAAGAAGGACAGCTTTGGCTTTGAAGTGGATTACAGCTTACAGGCCGCCAGCATGGGGCTTGACCACATCAAGGCGCGGGTGCTGGAGGCGGGCGGAAACCCTGAAAGGCTGTCCGATCTGTATCTGTCGGCGGGCTTTGATTTGTTTTTCGACCAGACGCTGATGGGGCAGTACCGGGACGCGGGGGTATTCGAGGAAATCTCCGGTGTGGAGCATTTGAACCCGGATTTTGAAAACGAGCGCCTGAGCCTGAGGGACCCGAAGGGGCAGTATGCCATCATCGGCGTGGTTCCCGCCATTTTCATGGTGAACACCGCGGCGCTGGGGGACCGGCCCTGCCCCGAAAGCTGGGAGGATTTGCTCCGTCCGGAGTTTGAGAACAGCGTATCCCTTCCCACACGGGACTTGGATTTGTTCAACGCGCTGCTGCTGCACATTTACCGCTATTATGGCGAGGAGGGTGTCACCAAGCTGGGCCGTGCCATGCTGCGCAGCATGCACCCCGCCCAGATGGTGAAATCTCATATTAAACGGGGAGAAAATGCCATTCCCGCCGTGACCATCGCCCCTTATTTCTTCACCCAGATGCTGGACGCCAAGGGTCCCATGATTCCCGTGTGGCCCAAGGACGGTGCGATTGTCAGCCCCATTTTCCTGCTGGCAAAGGGCGCCTCCAAGGAAAAGATCAAGCCCTTTGTGGACTTTCTGTTC
Source organism: Oscillibacter sp. UBA6647 (assembly GCA_002455655.1). Taxonomy (GTDB): domain Bacteria; phylum Bacillota; class Clostridia; order Oscillospirales; family Oscillospiraceae; genus Oscillibacter. The sequence goes on from DKLF01000008.1 coordinate 3,196, forward strand.
TCCAAGGAAGTGGGCGAAGTCTTTACCTCCGGGGGCAAATTCCCCTCCACCAATCCGCTGGTGGACAACGGTCTGCGTCCCGATCAAGGCTTTATGTGGCTGGGGTGGGACTATATCCACCAGCATGACATCGGGCAGTTGATTAAAACCACGGAGGAGCTGTTTTTTCAGGCATATAAGGAGGATTGAATATGAATCTGACGATTTTTTCTGGCCCTCCCTCGTCGGGGAAGACCTCAGTCATTCTGAAAACCATTGCGTCCCTGCAAAACCGGGGTATCCGGGTGGGCGTGGTGAAGTTTGACTGTCTGTATACCGACGACGACGTGGCCTATGAAAAGGCGGGCGTACCCGTAAAAAAGGGACTTTCCGGGGCGCTGTGCCCCGACCACTTCTTTGCTTCCAACATTGAGGAAATCGTCCGTTGGGGAAATCATGCGGGGCTGGACTTGCTCATCAGCGAATCCGCCGGACTGTGCAACCGCTGCTCGCCCTATATCAAGGACATCAAGGGCGTGTGCGTCATCGACAACCTCTCCGGCATCAACACGCCGAAAAAAATCGGGCCCATGCTGAAGTCTGCCGATCTGGTGGTCATCACCAAGGGGGACATCGTCTCTCAGGCGGAGCGGGAGGTGTTTGCCTCCCGGGTCAGCTCGGTGAATCCAAAGGCCGTCACCATGCATGTCAACGGCCTGACGGGCCAAGGGGCCTATGAGCTGGGAACTTTGATTTACGACGAGTCCCAGCGGGTGGACTCGGTGCAGGGGATGCAGCTTCGCTTTCCCATGCCGGCGGCGCTTTGCTCCTACTGTCTGGGTGAAACCCGCATTGGCGAGGCGTTCCAGATGGGCAACGTGAAAAAGATGGACTTGGGGGTGGACGGCAAATGACGGACTTGAGCATTGCCCGCCTGCTGGCGGAGTACCCTTACGCGGCGGCGTATTTCGAGCAGAACAAGCTGGATGTCTCCGGCTATGAGGAGCTGACCTTTCCCCGGTATTTAGAGCATTTCACCCAGGACGAGCTGGAGGATCTGGCCATTGACCGGGAAAAGCTGCTGTCCGATCTTGAGGTGTTTATTGCCCAGATGCAGGAATTTCTGGGGCTGGGCGCGTCCAATCAGGTGCACTCGCTGACCATTCTTCCCGGGCATGACAAGTCCGGCGGAGCAGAGGGCTTTGAGCGGTTCACAATTCACGCCTCCGAAATTGTCTCCATTGTCGGCCCCACCGGCTCGGGGAAAAGCCGCCTGCTGGCGGATATCGAGTGGGCCGCCCAGAACGATACGCCCACCGGGCGCAGCATTTTAATCAACGAGGAGGTTCCCGACAACAAGTGGCGGTTTTCCTCCAACAACAAGCTGGTAGCTCAGCTTTCACAGAACATGAATTTCGTGATGGATTTGACCGTGCGGGAATTTTTGGAACTTCATGCCCAAAGCCGCCTGCGGGAGGACCCGGACGCGGTGATTGATCGCATCATTGAGGAGGCCAACAACCTTGCGGGGGAGCAGTTCCGCATGGACACCCCCGTGACCAGCCTATCCGGGGGACAGTCCCGGGCGCTGATGATTGCGGACACCGCCATTTTAAGCTCCTCACCCATCGTACTGATCGATGAGATTGAAAATGCAGGCATTGACCGGAAGAAGGCACTGGAGCTGCTGGTGGCTGAGGATAAAATTGTGCTGATGGCGACTCACGACCCGCTGCTGGCTCTGATTGCCGACAAGCGTATTGTCATCAAAAACGGCGGCATCAGCAAGGTTGTTGAAACCAGTCCCGAGGAAAAGGCCCTGCTGGAGGAACTTGAAAAAATGGACGCCGTGGTCCAGCACGCGCGGCATAAGCTGCGCAGTGGAAGCGCGCTTTCCGCCGCTGACTTAAATCGGCAAGGGGCTGGGCAGTAAGGAGCCCGTCATTAAAAACAGGGGCAATATTTATACGTCGATGGCGGCCCCGCCCCAAATGTCAAGGCAATGAGTGTGGATGATAAGGACAGTGTGGGTAAAACCGAACAGCCGTAAGCGCAAAACAGAGCGCAAAGCGATTTTCGCTTTGCGCTCTGTTTTTCTTTGCTATGTAAAAAAATACGCTGTTCTCGGCAATGGGTAGATAATCGCAGGAGAGGAAGCATCGTTTTTCAGTGCTTGATAGCGCTCAGGCAACGGAGCGGGGTTTTGTACCGTACGCCAATCACTCATCCAGCTCCCAGGCAAAGGGGTCCGGCAGGGTCTGCCAGTCGGTTTGCAGCTCCGCGTCCGTCAGCAGGCAGCCGTCAAGCTCTGCCACAATCTCATCCCGGTCCAGATGAATGCCGATAAAGACAAGCTGGTTGCGCCGGTCGCCGTATTCGGCGTCCCATTTTTTGGAAAGCTCCGGCTCGTCCTTCAGATATTCCGCCCGGTCCTCCTCCGACATGGCTGCGGCCCAGTAATCTACGGGTGATATTTCGATGTTTCTGCCTGCCTGCTCCATCAGGATGACCACATCGTTGTGGTTTGGCAGCCACATAAATCCTTTGGCCCGCACCACGGACTCGGGGTATCGTTCCATCAGAAAATCGTTGATCCGCTGGGGGTGAAAGGGGCGGACCCGCTCGTACACAAACGAGGTGATGCCAAATTCCTCCGTCTCGGGCGTGTGGGATTCGCGGTTAAGCTCCTTCAGCCAGCCTGCGGAGTCGTAAGCCCGCTCAAAATCAAAGCGCTTGGTATTTAAAATCTCAGAGGGAGGGACCACGCCCCGTACGGAGCGGAGCAGCTTTGCCTCGGGCTGTAACGTCCGAAGCACGGCCTCCACCTGCGCCACCTCATCCGGGGAAAGCAAGTCACACTTGTTCAGCAGGATTACATTGCAAAACTCGATCTGCGAGATCAGAAGGTCGGTGATATCCTCCGATTCGTCTTCGTCTGCACTCTGCCGGGCAATCAGTGCGTCTCCAGACCCAAAATCCGACCAGAAGCGGTGCGCGTCCACCACGGTTACCATGGTATCCAGCCGCGTTTTCTCCGCCAGATTTACGCTCTGACTTTCGTCGTAGCACACAAACGTCATGGCGATGGGGATGGGCTCGCTGATACCCGAGGCTTCAATGAGAATGTAGTCGATGGTTTCAAGGGCGGAAAGCCTGTCCACCTCCTTGAGCAGGTCGCCCCGCAGAGTGCAGCAGATGCAGCCGTTCTGCATCTGGACCAGCTCCTCCTGCGCGCGGCGGAAGCTGCCTTGCTTCACCAGCTCCGCATCAATGTTTACCTCGCTCATGTCGTTGACAATCACTGCGATTTTATAGCCGTGGTCACTGTTTAAAAGATAGTTGAGCAGAGTCGTTTTTCCTGACCCAAGATAGCCGCACAGGACGGTTACGGGGATTCTCGTTTGCATAGGATTTCCTTTCCGAATTCAATGGGATGTGGACGATGGATTTGCGGACTCCGCGCATTCTGATAAAAACGCCGGTCAGCGGGACCTGCAATCTCTGCAATAGCCAAACACCTCCAGATTGTGTCCCACAATCTGAAAGCCCTCCTCCGCAAGCATCGGCGTAAAATTCTCCATGGGGCAGTTGCCCATGGGGATAATCTTGCGACACTTCATGCATACGGCATAATGCTTATGCTGAAAGCGGTTCAGCTCATACACGGCCATTTCATTGTTCAGCACGGTGGTTTTAAGGGCCACGCCCTTTTCAACAAAAAGCTCCAGCACCCGGTAGACGGTGGACATCCAGACGGTGTCCCCGTCCAGTTCAATTTTGGAACAAATTTCCGCCGCGCTCAGGGGCTTGTCGGAATGTTCAAGAACTGCCAGCACGCTTTCCCGCTGTCGCGTTCGCTTCACGCCCGCCTGCCATACCGTCTTATTTTCTTTCACGGGATTCACCTCGTCACTTTTTTAAAAGGGGATAGGGGTCGCTGTCCTCTGGGCTGATTTTCGGAGTACGCGGGGTGTAATGCTAATCTCAAATGCAAATGCAACTCATTTGCATTTAAGTTGATTATATACGCAGAATTTCCAAAAGTCAAGCGTTTCAGGGACGGTGCGCCGGAATAAGCCACGCCCATGCGGGAATGGGCCGCCGTTATAACCCTGACAGGGAACCCAACAGCAAACGGGGTGCTTACCATAAGGAAAGCCGTCCCATCCGGTTCTGTCAAATTTTCAGGAGTGGGTTTCTGTGTGCTTTGTGCAAAAATCCAAATTATTTTTTGGCGTCTTGACAGAGAGGGATTTGATGCTATGATATCAGATAGCCAATTATAGAGGTATTACCTTTATTCCCGGCAATTTTGGCAGAACGGGGATAAAGGAGAAGGAGAACGGGGATAAAGGAGAAGGAGAACGGGATGGAAGCAAGGATGGACGCAAAAACCGCGCGGGTCAAAATCTGGGAGGACCTTTTGAAAGTGGCGAAGCCGGACTCCAAGTTTAGCTGGGAGTTTTCGGAGTTTATTTGTGATTACGAGGGCAGCGAGCAGGGAACCGCGCTGCTGACGGCAACGGAACTATATAAAAACGCGAAGGTGATTTTTATCACCCCCGACAATAATTTGGAGACGCTGCGGGAGCAGGCGTTTCGGGATCAAAAAACCGTGGTCATGACCAATTATGGCATTACCCGCGGTTTTTTTATGATCGCCCCCGGCCAGATTCCCGCGGGAAAGGAGGAGGTTGCCTCACTGCTTGACGGTGTGTCCCGCTACTGGAAGCATCAGACGCTGGAACAGTTGGCCAAGAGTGTGGGCCACATCGACATGATGGTCACCGGGGCCTCCGCCATCACGCCCAGCGGCATCCGCTTCGGCAAGGGACACGGGTACTTCGATCTGGAGTGGGCCATGCTGTCTTCCTGCGGAATGGCGGATGCGTCCACCGTGATTATCGGCGCGGGCCACGACTGTCAGGTGGCGGACGTGGACGTGACCGTGGAGGAATATGACACGGCGATTGATTACATCGTGACCCCCACCCGGATTCTTGAAACCCGCCATGAGTTTCCCCGGCCCGCCAAGGGCATCATCTGGTGCCGTCTCGCCCCCGGAATGCGGGAGCAGATTCCCCCGGTGCAGGAGCTGTGGTGCCGGACTCACTGCAAATAAGAAGTCGCTATGAAAGAGCTTGAAACCAGACTTCTGGAGCTGCGGGGCATCTCAAAATACTTTGGTGCGACAGTGGCCAACGACTCCATCGACCTGCATTTAAACAGCGGAGAGGTGCTGGCCCTGCTGGGGGAAAACGGCGCGGGAAAAAGCACCCTCATGAATATTATTTTCGGCATGTACCGTCCCGACGCGGGCCGCATCCTGCTCCACGGCCGGGAGGTGAAAATCTCCGGCCCGGAGGACGCCATGCGCCAAGGCATCGGCATGGTGCACCAGCATTTTATGATGGTGGGACGATTTGACGCGGTGCAGAATGTGTGCCTGATGGACGGGACGGCTTCTTTGACTGTCTGGAATCGGAAAAAAGTACGTGCAGAGCTTGAAAAGCTGAAGGAGCAGTATCACATCGAAGTGGAGCTGGACTGTCCCGTGGAGCGGCTGAGCATCAGCATGCAGCAGAAAATTGAGATTTTAAAACTGCTGTACACCGGCGCGGAAATCCTGATTCTGGACGAACCAACCGCCGTGCTGCTGCCGCAGGAGTGCGAGGCGCTGTTTGAGATGATTCGGGAGATGGCGGCGCAGGGCAAGGGCGTCATTTTTATCAGTCATAAGCTGGGAGAGGTGCTGCGGGTCAGCCACCGGATCAGCGTCCTTTCCCACGGAAAGGTCACGGGAGAGGTAGATACGGCGCAGGCCGATCAGGCCCTCATCCTGCGGATGATGTCCGGCGACGACCTGCCGGACCTTGGCGGCTATGTCAAAAAGCCCGCCGGGGAGCGGGTGTGCCTTTCCTGCCGGCAGCTTGAAGGGCTTGACGACCGTGGGGTGAAGACGCTGAACGGCGTGGACCTTAAGGTGCACTGCGGGGAAATCGTGGGCGTGGCAGGGGTTGAGGGAAACGGACAGGATGAGCTGGCCGAGGTCCTTGCCGGTGTGCGGCCCGCTTCTTCCGGGGCGGTTCAGGTGGACGGGAAGACGCTGGACTTTGCAAAGGCGGGCAGTTTTATTGAAAGCGGCGTAGGCTATATCCCCTCCGACCGGAATACCGTGGGCACTGTTCCGAATTTCCCGCTTCGGGAAAACTGGCTGCTGCGCAATCGAAACTGGCCAAAGCGGCACGGACTGACGGACCTTCGCGCGGCGGCAGGGCAGGCTTCCCGGGCCATGGAGGAGTTTGACGTGCGGGGGGCGGACTGCACGACCCGCAGTGCCAACCTCTCCGGCGGCAATCTGCAAAAGTTTATTCTCGCCCGGGAACTGGGGGGCGCGCCTAAGGCCCTTGTGTGCTCCTATCCCACCCGGGGACTGGATATGAAAGCCGCGTGGTTTGTACGCAGTCAATTGACCCGGGCCAAGGAAGCGGACGTTGGAGTTGTGCTGTTTTCCGGTGATTTGGACGAGCTGTTTGCCCTTTCCGACCGGATTGTGGTGCTGTACCGGGGCCGCGTGGTGGGCGAGTGCCGACCAGAAGAAACCACGCCCCAGAATATCATCCTGATGATGATGGGAGGACAGGCATGAATAGAGTATCCTCCCTTGTGGCTTCCATGGGCGGCGGTCTTGCAGGGAAGAGACAGGGCGGCCTTGGCAAGCTTCTTTTGCTTCCGGCGGCTGTGGCGGCGGCGATGCTGGTTGGCTCCGTGTTTATTCTGGCGGTGGGGGCGAATCCGCTGGAAGCCTATTATTACATGCTGATCCGCCCGCTGACCTCCGTCACGGCGCTGGGCGAGGTGTCCATGCACTTCACGCCGCTGCTGCTGGTGGGAATCGGCGTGTCCTTTGCCTTCCACGCAAAGCTCAGCAACCTGGGCGGAGAGGGGCAGATGCTCTTCGGTGCGCTGGGTATGACCTTGATGGGGATTCCCCCCGTGGGCGGCGCGCTGGGATTCTGGTCCCTCCCGGCGGGAATTTTACTGGGAATTGCGCTGGGGGCAGGCTGGGCGGCGATTGCCGGGTATTTTAAATTTAAGTTTCACGCAAGTGAAATCATCATCACCCTGATGCTCAATTATGTGGCCCGGCAGATCATCAGCTATCTGGTGTTTTACCCGCTGCGCAGCGGCGCGGAGCCGCAGTCCGCCAAGCTGGCGGCGGCCTTGCCCAAGCTGTGGGCCTCCTCCCGGCTGAACTGGGGCGTGCTGATTGCGCTGGCGCTGACGGTGGTTTACGGCGTGATTGTGCGGCGCACCGCCTTTGGCTATCGCCTGCGCGCGTTGGGAGGCAGTGAAAAAGCCGCTGTTTACGGCGGCGTGCCCAAGGATCGGTATTACTTTCTTGCCATGGTGCTCAGCGGCGCGCTGTGCGGCCTTGCGGGTGCGCTGCAAATCAGCGGCAACACTATGCGGCTGATGGAGGGCGTGGCGGGAGACTTCGGCTTTGGCGGAATCGTGGTGGCCATGCTGGGCGGGCTTCATCCATTGGGAATCGCCGCTGCCGCGCTGTTTATGGCGCTGCTTTCGGCAGGTTCTGTGACCATGCAGGTGAAAACCGGGATTCCAACCTCGTTTACCAGCGTGTTGGAGGCACTCATTGTGCTGTTTGTCCTGCTGGGAATGGCAGTGGGCGGCATGAAGCTTGGAAGGAAGGGGGACAGAAGCTGATGGATGCAGCCAGTGTTTTCAACGCCGGGTTTCTCGCGGCGCTGTTCGCCTCCGGCGTGCGGCAAAGCGTCCCGCTGATTTATGGCTCCGTGGGGGATACCCTTTCGGAAAAAGCCGGGGTCATGGGCATCTGCATCGAGGGCGAAATGCTCTTCGGCGCGTTTTTCTCCTATCTGTTCGCCCTGCGCACTGGAAGCCTGTGGGCAGGCGTTCTGATGGGCGCGGTGGCGGGAATGCTCAGCAGCGTCATCGTGGCGGTCTGGTCCGTGCTACTTCGGCAGGATCAGGCGATTGTTGGCATCATGTTCAATATTTTTGCCATGGGCTTCACCAATTTCTTAAACCGCCTGATTTTTGGAACCTCCAACGCCAACATTTCGGTGGAAACGTTTTCTCATATCCCGATTCCGGGCCTGAGCAAGCTGCCATTGATCGGAGACGTTTTTTTCAATCAGGATATTTTGACCTATCTTTCCGTCTTGCTGGCGGCGGGAGTGTACTTTGTGCTTGCGAAAACGAAGCTGGGCCTTCGGCTGGCGGCTGCGGGGGAAAATCCCAAGGCGGCGCAGGCCTGCGGCATCCGGGTTGCCCGGTTTCGATTCCTCTCATATCTGTTCTGCGGATTTTCCGCCGGGGTGGCGGGGGCCTCGCTGACGCTGAGCTCCGTCGGCACGTTTACGGAGGCCATTTCAGCGGGCCGGGGCTTTATCTGCCTTGCCATCGTAATTTTGGCCCGCTGGAACCCGCTGATGGCGGTGGTTGCCGCCTTTGGCTTCGGTTCCATTCAGGCTTTGCAAATCCGCTTGCAGGTGTTGGGCTCGTCCCTGCCCTATCAATTTTTTGTGGCGCTTCCCTATCTGATTACCGTTCTGGTGCTGGTTCTGGCGGGCCGGAATATCAGAGCGCCGCAAGAGTTGGGCATACCCTTTGAGCGGGAACGCCGCTGACGCACAAATCCCCCGCTTCCAAAGGAAGATATGATATATTTTTAGGAGGTCTCTTATGAAAAGACACACGAAGATGCTCTCTCTTGCCCTGACGCTGGCTCTGTCCGCCGGAATGCTTGCCGGCTGCGGCGGCAGCCCCGCCGGTCAATCCTCCGCCCCCGCATCGGGCGGCGCGTCCTCCGCGGTGAGCGACCGCTCCACCGTCTCCAAAATCGCCATTTTGCTGCCCGGCTCCATCACGGACGAATCTTGGAACCAGACCGCGTACGAGGGTCTGATGCAGATCAAGGACGCGGGCTACGAGGTAGCGTATACGGAGAATGTCGGCTCCAACGATATGGAGGCGGTGTTCCGCAGCTATTGCGAGGACGGCTATGACTTCGTCATCGGACACGGCGCCCAGTATGGAGACGCCTGCTGCCGCGTGGCGGCGGACTATCCCAATGTGAATTTCTTCATCACCGGCAACGCCCCCGAGGACATTGCCGAAGCGGACCTGCCCGCCAACATCATGTTTGCGGACTATCGCGAGTGCGAAGGGGCCTATGTCTCCGGCGTGGTTGCCGCCCTGATGACTGAGAGCGGCAAGGTCGGCTATGTGGGCGGCGGTAACAACACCACCCAGCAGTCCGATAAAAATGCATTTATTGAGGGCGTGGCCAGCGTCGGCGCCGACATTGAGGTGAAAACCGTCATTACCGGAACCTTTGACGACTCCGCCCTTGGAAAAGAAACCGCTATCGCCATGATTGAGGACGGTGTGGACGTAATTTTACAGACCTGCGACCACACGGGCCTTGGTGTTTTGGAAGCGTGCAGTGCCGAAAAGGTCTACTGTATCGGCTATACCTCCGACCAGTCCTCTCTGGTTGCCGACGGGCTGTGCCTCACCTCCATGATGGTGGACATCCCCTACATGATTTCCTCCCAGATTGACCTCATCAAGGCGGGCGGCTATGGCGGACAGGCGTTCCCCGGCCTGCACGACGGCGTGGTCAGCATGGCTGCCTTCAGCGCCGAGGTTTCTGCCGACGTGGCCGATCAGGTGAACGCCGTGATCGATCAGATCAAGAGCGGCGAGCTGGTAATTACCCCTAATTACAACGAAAACTGAGACTGCCCCACACTCCGGGGCCCATATTGAGCCCCACTTCTTTGAGCTTGTTCAGGCCCGCCCCACGGGCGGCCTGAACAAGCTCTTGTGCAGCCGGGGGACGGGGGCCGCTCTGCGCTTCGTAAAAAAGCGGATGCATTATAAAGATTCACTTGTCTGAGGACATTATAAAGTATTTTAAATATGAGCCGGAGGCCCAAGGGGACAAAGGTCAGGGCAATTAAAGACTGCATCAAAATAAACAAAAAGAAGAGCGCTTCTCGGAAGAATATTATTCATATATTTATGAATAAATTTGCATAAATGGATTGACGGAAGAACCTGAAAAGCAGATAATAATTAAAATAAGAAGGAGCCGCCAAGGTGGGATTGCGGACGGGAAAGGGACGGTCAAAAAGGCATGGAAAAGGCGTATCTGGTTTTGCAGGACGGGCAGGTATTTGAGGGGGTTCGCTTCGGCGCAGGCAGGGACACGGTGGGGGAGCTGGTGTTTACCACCGGCATGTGCGGCTATCTTGAAACGCTGACGGACCCCAGCTATCACGGGCAGATTGTGTTGCAGACCTATCCCCTGATGGGAAACTACGGCGTAATTCCGGGGGATTTCGAGGGAAGCTGCGCCGTTCGGGGCTATGTTGCCCGGGAGTGGTGCGCCGCCCCGTCCAACTTCCGCTGTGAAATGGATTTGAATGCATACCTCAAGCAGGAGAACGTTCCGGGCATCTGCGGGGTGGACACCCGGGAACTGACCCGGATAATCCGGGAGCACGGAGTCATGAACGCCACAATTTGCGCCGAGCCGCCCGCCGGGCTGGAGCAGCTGCAAAAGTACGCCGTCACCGGCGCGGTGGAGGCCGTTACCTGTAAGGAGTCCCTCGTCTACCCGGCGGCGGGGGAAAAGAAGCATTCCGTGGCCCTGTTGGACTATGGCGCCAAGCGCAACATCGTTCGGGAGCTTCAAAAGCGGGGCTGTGAGGTGACGGTTTTGCCTGCCATGACCACGGCGGCGGAGGTGCTGGCCATGAAGCCGGACGGCGTCATGCTCTCCAACGGTCCCGGAGACCCGGCGGAGGCGAAATTTCAGATTGACCAGCTCAGGGAGCTTGCAGGAAAGCTGCCCCTGTTCGGTATCTGCCTTGGTCACCAGCTTCTGGCGCTGGCGCTGGGCGGACAAACCTATAAGATGAAATACGGCCACCGGGGCGTAAACCAGCCGGTCCGGGACATGGGCGGCCCCCGAACCTTTATTACCAGCCAGAATCACGGCTACGCGGTGGACGCCGATTCTCTGCCCGCCGGGCGCGTCCGTTATGTTAACGCCAACGACGGCACCTGCGAGGGCATCGACTATCCGGAGTTGGGGGCGTTTACCGTCCAATTCCATCCGGAGGCCCGCTCCGGGCCAGAGGACACCGCGTTTCTGTTTGACCGCTTTGCCGTGCTGATGAAAGGAGAGTGCCTGTAATGCCTTTGGATACGTCGATTAAAAAAACACTGGTCATCGGCTCCGGACCCATTGTCATCGGACAGGCCGCCGAATTTGACTACGCGGGGGCACAGGCCTGCCGCGTTTTAAAAGAGGCGGGGGTGGAGGTGGTTTTGTGCAACTCCAATCCCGCCACCATCATGACCGATCAGGCCATGGCGGACGAAATTTACTTAGAGCCTCTCACCGTCACCACGGTGAAGCGCATTATCAAAAAAACACGGCCGGACAGCATTCTGGCTTCCCTCGGCGGGCAGACCGGGCTGACCCTTGCCATGCAGCTTGCCAAGGAGGGCTTTTTGGAGCGGGAGGGGGTCCGCCTGCTGAGGACCAGTGCGGAGGCCATTTCCAAGGCGGAGGACCGGGAGCTGTTTAAAGAGGCCATGGAGGCCATCGGCCAGCCGGTGGTCCCCTCGGACATCGCGCAGACCGTGGACGAGGCATTGGCGGTGGCGGAGCGGATTGGCTATCCCGTTATCGTCCGCCCGGCGTTTACGCTGGGCGGCGCGGGCGGCGGCGCGGCGGCGGACCGGGAGGAGCTGCGGATTATCGCCGGCACCGGGCTGGACGCGTCCCCCATCTCTCAGATTCTGGTGGAGCGGGCCATCTTCGGCTGGAAGGAAATTGAGTTCGAGACGATTCGGGACGCCGCCGGAAACGTCATTGCCGTGTGCTCCATGGAAAATCTGGACCCCGTGGGGGTCCACACCGGAGACTCCATCGTGGTGGCCCCCGCCCAGACCCTTTCGGACCGGGAGTTCCAAATGCTGCGTACCGCGTCGCTGGACATCATCTCGTCACTTGGCATCGTGGGCGGATGCAACTGCCAATTGGCGCTGGACCCGGACAGTTTCCGCTACGCGGTGATTGAGGTGAACCCCCGGGTATCCCGTTCTTCCGCACTGGCCTCCAAGGCCACGGGCTATCCCATCGCCAAGGTCACGGCGAAAATCGCCCTTGGCTATACGCTGGACGAAATCAAGAACGACGTGACGGGTAAAACCTGCGCCTGCTTTGAACCTGCGCTGGATTACATTGTGGCGAAAATCCCCAAGTGGCCCTTTGACAAATTCGCCGACGCAAGCCGGAAGCTGGGCACCCAGATGAAAGCCACCGGCGAGGTGATGGCCATTGCCCCCGGCTTTGAAATGGCAATGATGAAGGCCGTCCGGGGTGCAGAAATCGGGCTGGACACGCTGAACCGTGCGGCGGAAGACGGAGATAACGCGTCCTTGCGGGAACGGCTGGCCCGGGTGGACGACCGACGGCTTTTCACAGTGTTTGAGGCGCTGAAAGCGGACGTGGACGTGGAGGAAATCCACCAGATTACGAAAATCGACCGCTGGTTTCTGGGCAAGCTCCAAAATCTTGCGGCTTTTGAAAACTGCCTTGCAAGAGACGGCCTGACTGCGGCGCACTATGAAACCGGAAAGCGGTATGGCTATCCCGATGCGTCGCTGCTGCGATTGTCCGGTGAGACGGTGCTTCCCGGCGGGGCAAAGGCCGCTGTTTATAAAATGGTGGACACCTGCGCGGCGGAGTTTGACGCGCAGACCCCCTATTTCTACGCCTGCTTTGACAAGACCTGCGAATCCCGGCCCTTTCCCCGCAGCGGAAAGCCTGTGGTGTTGGTGCTTGGCTCCGGCCCCATCCGCATCGGGCAGGGCATCGAGTTCGACTATTCCTCGGTCCACTGCGTCTGGACGCTGAAAAAGCTGGGCTATGAAGTGGTCATCGTCAACAACAACCCAGAAACCGTCTCCACGGACTACGACACCGCCGACCGGCTGTATTTCGAGCCGCTGTGCCCTGAGGACGTGATGCACATTATCGAGGTGGAGCGCCCGGTGGGCGTGGTGGTGGCCTTTGGAGGGCAGACGGCCATCAAGCTGACCAAATTTTTGGACGCGCAGGGGGTGAAAATCTTAGGCACCTCTGCCGAATCCATCGACATGGCGGAGGACCGGGAGCAATTTGACGCGCTGTTGGAGCGGTTTTCCATTAAGCGGCCGCAGGGCCGGGCGGTGCAGAGCCTGAAGCAGGCCCTTTCCGCCGCCGGGGAGTTGGGCTATCCCGTGCTGCTGCGACCCTCCTACGTCATTGGCGGGCAAAACATGGTCATCGCCCACAACGAGGCGGAGGTCTGCCGCTATATGGAACCGATTCTGACCAACGGAAACGGAGAACCGATTTTGGTGGACCAGTATCTTCAGGGCCGGGAACTGGAAGTGGATGTGATTTCCGACGGGACGGACGTGCTGATTCCCGGCGTGATGCAGCACATCGAGCGCACCGGCGTCCACTCCGGGGATTCCATCGCGGTCTATCCGCCCTTTAATATCAATGACCGGCTGCTGAAAACCATTGTGGACTGCTCGGAAAAGCTGGCTCTTAGCTTGAAGACCAAGGGCCTTGTCAACATCCAGTATTTAATCTATCAGGGCGAGCTGTATGTCATTGAGGTGAATCCCCGTGCCAGCCGCACGGTTCCCTATCTCTCCAAGGTGACGGGGGTGCCCATGGTGGACCTTGCCGCCCGGGTGATGACCGGGCAGCCCCTGCGCACCCTTGGATACGGCACGGGACTTTATAAAACGCCGCCCTATGTGGCTGTGAAGGTGCCGGTTTTCTCCTTTGAAAAGCTCACTGACGCAAACGCCGCCCTTTCTCCGGAGATGAAATCCACCGGGGAGGTGCTGGGCCTTGGAAAGAATTTGCAGGAAGCCTTGTTTAAAGGGCTGGTTTCCGCGGGCTATCGGGTGGAGCCGGAGCGCCGGGGCGGCATCCTCATCTCCGTCAACCGCCGGGACCAGCCGGAGGTGGTGCATATTGCCCGCAAGCTGGTGGACTTGGGCTATAAGCTCTATGGAACCGAGCGCACGGCCTATGAAATCTCCCGCCTTGGCGCGGATGTGGAGGTTGTGGGTAAGCTGGGGCAGGACAACCGCGTGTTTAAGCTGCTGGAAGCGGGGGAGATCGACTTTGTGATTCTCACCGGCTCCACAGAGCCGGAGTATATCCGGGACTTCATCCATCTGAACCACCGCTGCGTCCAGCTTGGGATTCCGTGCCTTACCAGTCTGGATACCGCCGCTGCTCTTTCAGACATTCTTGCCAGCCGCTATACGCAGGAGAATACGGAGCTGGTGGACATCTGCCGCCTGCGGACAAAACGGCAAAGGCTTCCCTTTGCAAAGCTCCAGACCTGCGGAAACGACTTCGTGTTTCTGGAGGATTTCGACGGGGCCATCACCTGCCCGGAATCCCTGTGCATCACATTGTGCGACCGTCACACCGGCGTGGGAGCAGACGGCATCGTCCTGATGCAGCGCTCCGAGACGGCGGACGCGAAAATGCGCCTGTTCAACGCCGACGGGTCCGAGGGGAGCATGTCGGGCAGCGCACTGTTATGCATGGGGAAATACCTGCACGACAAGGGGCTTACAGATAAGGAAAAGCTGCAAATCGAAACGGTCAGCGGCGTTCGTGCCGTGGAGCTTTCCGTCATGAACGGGCAGGTTTCCTCCGCCTGCGTGTCCATGGGCCGGGCCTCGCTGGACGCGGGGCGGCGGC
>DKLF01000008.1:18224-18485 GCA_002455655.1 Oscillibacter sp. UBA6647
GCTGGACGCGGGGCGGCGGCTTGTGAACGCGCCTGTGGAAATCGGGGGAACGGAGTGGCGCGTCACCTGCGTGGACATGGGAAGCCCTCACTGTGTGGTGTTCTGCCCCCGGGTGGACGAAATTGAGGTGGCGGCGCTGGGTCCCCGGTTCGAGCGGGGCGTGCTTGCGCCGGAGCGGACCAATACGGAGTTTGTCAGGGTGGTAAATGAAAGCACCGTGAAAATGCGGGTTTGGGAGCGGGGCAGCGGCGAGACGGCCGC
>DKLF01000045.1 GCA_002455655.1 Oscillibacter sp. UBA6647
ATTTCCCCCTCTCTTCCCCGTGATAATCAGTCGGTTATTAAATTGGATGGTCTTTTTATTGTTCCAGGTTTCGTCGATGTGCATGTACATCTTCGGGAGCCTGGTTTTTCTTATAAAGAGACGATTTCTTCCGGAACGGCGGCGGCCGCCGCAGGGGGCTATACCGCCGTGTGCCCCATGCCGAACCTGAAACCGGTCCCCGACAGCTTGGAAACGCTTCAGCCGGAGCTTGCTATGATCGCCCGGGACGCAAAGGTGCATGTTTATCCATACGGGGCCGTCACCGCCGGGGAGCAGGGGGTATTTCTTGCCGACATGGAGGGCATGGCCCCCCACGTCATCGGCTTTTCCGACGATGGGCGAGGCGTACAGTCCGACGAGATGATGCGCACCGCCATGAACACTGCCAAGGCGCTGAACCGGCCCATTGTGGCCCACTGCGAGGTGGACGGATTGCTGATCCCCGGCGGCTGCATTCACGACGGGGCCTTTGCAAAGGCCCACGGATTGCCCGGCATCTCGTCGGAAAGCGAGTGGCGGCAGGTGGAGCGGGACATTGGGCTGGTCCGGAAAACCGGGTGCCAATATCACGTCTGCCATATTTCCACCAAGGAGAGCGTGGATCTCATTCGCCGGGCAAAGGCCGAGGGCCTGCCCGTCACCTGTGAGACGGGACCTCATTATCTGGTGCTGTGCGAGGACGATTTGCAGGACGAGGGCCGGTTTAAAATGAATCCGCCCCTGCGCTCTGCCCGGGACCGGGACGCGCTTTTGGAGGGTCTTTTGGACGGGACCATCGACTGCATCGCAACCGACCACGCCCCCCACTCCGCTGAAGAAAAATCCAAAGGCCTGCGCCGCAGCGCCTTTGGCATTGTAGGGCTGGAAACGGCATTCCCCGTGTTGTACACTCAGCTTGTCCGCACGGGGCTTGTTTCTCTTGAACTGCTGGTGGACCGTCTGTGCCTTCGCCCCCGGCGAATTTTCGGCTTGAGCGGCGGGGAAATCGCCCCCGGCGCGCCCGCCGACCTGACGGTGCTGGACCTGAACCGCCCCCACCGCATCGACAGCCACGCGTTCCGCTCTCTGGGCCGGGCCACCCCCTTCGACGGGTGGCTGGCGTCCGCCGCCGTGGCGGCTACCGTCTGTGACGGGGAGCTGGTCTACACTGATTTTCAACGGGAGGACGTATGAAACAATCTCTCTTTACCGTGGAGCATACCCGCCAACTCACCGACGACACCTATGAAATGGTCCTCTCCGGGGACACCTCGGACATCACTGCACCGGGGCAGTTTGTAAACATAGCCCTGCCGGGAAAATCCCTGCGCCGCCCCATCTCCGTGGCCAACTGGGGCCAGGGCGCGCTGCTTCTGTTGATTCGTGTGGTGGGCGACGGGACCCGGGAGTTGGTGCGCTCCGTCCCCGGCACGGAGTTGGACACTCTTTCGGGCCTTGGCAACGGATTTGACCTCGAGAACTGCCCAAACAATCCCATTCTCATCGGCGGCGGCGTGGGCGCGGCCCCGCTGTTCGGCCTTGCGGGACGGCTGCTGGAACAGGGAATCAACCCCACGGTCGCTCTGGGTTTTCGCACCGGGAAGGACGCGTTTTACCTCAAAGAATTTGCGGGCCTCGGCTGCCGCCTTTTCATCTCTACGGAAGACGGAAGTCTTGGCACAAAGGGCTTTGTCACCGATCTCACTCGCACAGCAGCGGATTGCACCACCGCCTTTGTCTGCGGTCCCACGCCGATGCTGAAGGCCGTCTGGTCCCTGCCGGGGCTGACGGACGGGCAGTATAGCTTTGAAGCCCGGATGGCCTGTGGCTTTGGCGCGTGCATGGGCTGCACCATCGAGACGGCGAACGGCCCTCGCCGGGTCTGCAAAGAAGGCCCCGTGTTCCGAAAGGAGGAGCTGGTATGGTAGATTTACGTGTAAAACTGGGAAACGTGGCGCTGAAAAACCCCGTCATCCCCGCCTCCGGCACCTTTGGGTACGGACGGGAATTTGCCGAAGTTTACGACTTGAATATTTTGGGCAGTTTTTCCTTTAAAGGCACCACTGCCAGTCCCCGCTTTGGAAACCCTCAGCCCCGCATTGCGGAGACGGCAAGCGGAATGCTCAACGCCGTGGGATTGCAAAATCCGGGCATCGATGCGGTTTTGGCGGAGGAGCTTCCCCACATCTCAAAAATCTTTCAAGGCCCGGTCATCGCCAACATCGGCGGGGGAACCATGGAGGAATACGCGGAGAACTGCCGGAAATTAAACAATTGCCCACAGGTCGCTATCATTGAGGTGAATGTCTCCTGTCCCAACGTCCATGCGGGGGGCAAAAACTTTGCCTCCGACCCTGTCGCCGCCGCAGAGGTGACGGCGGCGGTAAAAGCCGCCACGGACAAGCCGGTATTCATCAAGCTCTCCCCCAACGTGACGGACATTGCCCAAATTGCCCGGGCCTGTGCTGACGCCGGGGCGGACGGCCTGTGTCTCATCAACACCCTGCTTGGTATGCGCATCAACCTGCACACAAAGCGTCCACTGCTTGCAAACCGCACCGGGGGCCTGTCCGGTCCCGCCGTGTTTCCGGTGGCGCTGCGGATGGTGTGGGACGTGTACGAGGCCACGAACCTACCCATCATCGGCTGCGGCGGGGTAAGCTCCGCCGAGGACGTGTGCGAAATGCTGCTGGCGGGAGCTTCCGCCGTGGAAATTGGCGCGGCAAACCTGAAAAATCCTAGCGTCTGCAAAACGATTGTTGAAAAACTGCCCGCCGTGTGCGAGCGGCTGGGCGTGACGGAAATCTCACTCTTGACAGGAGGCGCACATCATGCATAAGGACATTATTATCGCTTTGGACTTTCCTTCTGGCGCGGAGGCTCTGGCATTTCTGGACCGTTTTCCCGCCGGGGAGAAGCCCTATGTAAAAATCGGCATGGAGCTGTTTTACGCCGAAGGGCCGGACATGGTCCGCGAAATCAAGGACCGGGGCCACAAAATCTTTCTGGACTTGAAGCTCCACGACATTCCCAACACGGTGAAGCGGGCCATGGGGGTTCTCAGCCGTCTGGATGTGGACATGGTGAACCTCCACGCCGCCGGCGCGTCGGAGATGATGCGCGCCGCGCTGGAGGGGCTTACCCGCCCGGACGGGACCCGGCCTTTGCTGATTGCCGTGACCCAGCTCACCTCCACCGACCCCAGAACGCTGAAAAACGAGCTGTTGATTGACCTCCCCATGGAGGAAACCGTCCTTTCCTACGCCAAAAATGCCGCCGCGTCCGGCCTTGACGGCGTGGTGTGTTCCCCGCTGGAAGCAGCAGGCGTAAAATCCGCCTGCTGCGAAAGTTTCCTCACCGTCACGCCCGGCGTCCGCTTCGCGGACGGGGACGCGGGGGACCAGAAGCGCGTCATGACCCCGGCGCGGGCGGGAACAAGCGGCTGCGATTATCTGGTGATGGGCCGTCCCATCACGCAGGCGGAGGACCCCGTGGCGGCTTACCGCCGCGCGGTGCAGGAGTTTCTGGGAGACTAACCACGTTTTTTGTCAGCATTTACCCATTAAATTATAAGGAGACTGAAGGATATGAATATGGAACATGAGATTGCCCACGATCTTTTATCCATCGGCGCGGTGTTTCTGCGGCCCGACGATCCGTTTACATGGGCCAGCGGGATCCGCAGCCCCATCTACTGCGACAATCGCCTGACCCTCACCGCACCGGCGGTGCGCACCCATGTGGAGGAGGGTCTTGCTTCCTTGATTCGGGAGCGGTTTGGCGAGGTCGAGGTGCTGATGGGCACCTCCACCGCCGGGATTGCCCACGCCGCCATTGTGGGCCATCTCATGGACCTGCCCATGGGCTACGTCCGCTCCGGCCACAAGGACCACGGCCGAGGCAACCAGATTGAGGGCAAGCTAGAAAAAGGCGCGAAGGTCGTGGTGGTGGAGGACCTGATTTCCACCGGGGGAAGCTGTATTGAGGTGGTAGACGTTCTGCGGGAAGCCGGGGCGCAGGTGCTGGGCATCGCTTCCATCTTCACCTATGGCCTTCAAAAGGGCCTTGACCGGCTGGCATCTGCCGATGTGGCAAACTTCAGCCTGAGCAATTTTGACGCGGTATGTGAGGTGGCGGCGCAGGAGGGAAAAATCAAGCCCGAGGACATCCGCCGCCTGAAGCAGTTCCGCGCCAACCCCGGCGACGAGAGCTGGATGACAGTCTAATCCCCTTTGCGGTACACAGGAAAGGAGCATCTCCATGTCAAACCGAAACCTTATCGACATCACCGACCTGACCCCCGCCGAAATTGACGGCCTAATCGCCACGGCGGAGGACATGATTGACCATCCCGGAAAATATCAGGACCTCTGTGCCCATAAACAGCTTGCCACGTTGTTTTTCGAGCCCTCCACCCGCACGCGGCTGAGCTTTGAATCCGCCATGCTGGCCCTTGGCGGCAGCGTTCTGGGCTTTTCCGAAGCGTCGTCCTCCTCCACCGCCAAGGGCGAAACCGTGACCGACACCGTCCGTACCGTAAGCTGCTATGCCGACATCATCGCCATGCGCCACCCCAAGGAGGGCGCACCCTTCGCCGCCGCACAGCGGGCAGAGGTTCCCATTATCAACGCCGGAGACGGCGGCCACAACCACCCCACCCAAACCCTGACAGACCTTCTGACCATCCATCGGGAAAAGGGACGGCTGAACGATTTTACCATCGGTTTCTGCGGCGACCTAAAGTTTGGGCGCACGGTCCACTCTCTTGTGAACGCGCTCGCGCGGCAAAGCGGCATCCAGTTTGTGTTTATCTCTCCGGAGGAGCTGAAGCTGCCGGGCTACCTGAAGGAAAACGTGCTGGAAAAGCAGGGCCTTGCTTATCGGGAAACAGACTCGCTGGAGGATGCCATTCCAGACCTTGACATCCTGTACATGACCCGGGTACAAAAGGAGCGGTTTTTCAACGAGGCCGACTATATCCGCCTGAAAGACACTTACGTTCTTGATCCGGAGAAGCTGGTTCCTGCAAAGAAGGATTTGTGTATCCTCCACCCCCTGCCCCGGGTGAATGAAATTGCCGTGGCAGTGGACGACGACCCCCGGGCCTGCTATTTCGGGCAGGTGAGAAACGGAAAGTTTATCCGTATGGCCCTGATTCTTTTGCTTCTGGGCCTGTGCGCAGAATGAAGGAGGGTTTGCCAGTGAATATCGACAGCATTCAAAACGGCGTGGTGCTGGACCACATTCAGGCCGGAAAATCTATGGACATTTACAAGTACCTGCATCTGAACCTGTTGGACTGCTCCGTGGCCATTATCAAAAACGTCCGCAGCGGGCGGATGGGAAAAAAGGACATTATTAAAATCGACTCTCCCATGGAAGTGGATTTGGACGTGCTGGGCTACATAGACTCCAACATCACCGTCAACGTCATTCGGGACGGGGTGCGGGTTGCGAAAAAGCATCTGGAGCTTCCCGCGCGGCTCACAAATATCATCCACTGCAAAAATCCCCGGTGCATCACGGCAGAGGAACCGCAGTTGGACTCCATCTTCCTTTTGAGCGACCGGGAAAAGCACGTGTACCGCTGCGCCTATTGCGACGCGGAGAAAAAGCGGAAGTTTTAAAACAATTTTACGCAAAAGAGGAGGGAGTACCGCTGATGGAACGGCAGTCTGACACAGCCTTGGCAGAAAACCCAGAAGCGTTTTCCCCTCCGTGGGGCGACATTTTAGATGCGCCTGACGCGCCCATTCCCGACTTGGGGGAGCGGTCTTTCTCCGAGAATTGTGCGGAGTACGCTTTGGATGAGTGTCCGGAGTACACTCAAAAAGAGTATCCGGAATGCGTCCCAGAGGAATGTTTGGAGGAAGATTCCTCCCCATCGACGGACGCTCCGGGGGCGGACGGCCAACCGCCCGACGCAGCAAGCAGTTCCGCCCCGCACCTGACGCCCCGGCTGGCCGTGGGCCTGATTCTGCTGCAAAGCCTGTTTTTTGGCTTTGGGGACCCCATCTCCAAAAACGCGTTCAGCGTGGTGCCGGTGTTTACCCTGCTTTTTGTGCGGTATCTGCTGGCGCTGCTTACGCTTTTTGTGTTTTCCGGGAGACGGATTGCGGAAGGACTGCGCCGCTGCCGTGTCCGGGACTGGATTGGTTCGGCCCTGTGCATTGCCTTGGCAAGCGTGGTGGGCAATGTGGCCATTACCCTTCCGCAGCCACCAGTGTGGCGTTTCTCCGGTCCCTTTCCACGGTGATGACGGCGCTGTTCTCCTTTCTTCTTTTGGGAGAGCGGCTTAGTCCCGCAGGGCTGCTGGGGGCGGGCGTCATTGTCGCCTGCGTGGCCACCGAGAGCCTCCTCCCCGAGGATGGGCCTTGCAATCCATAATCAAATGCGTTAGAATCGAAGATACCGCGCGGCTTCCCGCAACAACGGGAAGCCGCGCTTTTCAGGTTCCTCAGCGCGACCACGCCGGGGCTCCATGTATTGAGAGGTACTTTCATGACGGAAAAGCAACGCGCCCTGCGGGGCACTCTATGCTCCGCATTCGGCGGCGTTTTCTGGGGCGTTTCCGGCGCCTGCGGGCAATATCTGTTTGAAACCTTTGGTGTGCCGCCTATCTGGCTGGTGTGCGTGCGGACGCTGATGGGCGGCGGAATCCTGACGTTGCTGATCCTACCTAAATACGGGCGGGATCTGCTGGCGCTGGTCCGCCAGCCCAGGGAGCTTGCAAAGCTGGCAGTCTTCGGCCTGTTTGGCCTGCTGATGTGCCAGTATGCGTACCTGACTGCCATCGGGTACAGCAATGCGGGCACCACCACGGTGCTGCAAACCCTGAGCCTTGTGCTGGTCATGCTCATCACCTGCGCCCATACCCGGACGCTGCCCAGCCGCATCCAAATTGCGGCTCTGCTGCTGGCGCTGGCAGGAACCTTCATTCTGGCCACCGGCGGCAACCCCGGGCAGATGTCTCTTTCCGTGCGGGGGCTTTTCTGGGGCCTGCTCACCGCTGTGGCGGCGACGACTTACACTCTGCTTCCCCGTGTGCTGGTGCGGCGCTGGGGGCAGTTGATGGTTACCGGCGCGGGTATGGTGATTGGCGGCGTGTTCATCAATCTCGCAGCCCGGAGCTGGCGCTATTCCGTGAATCTGCCTTGGCAGGGCTGGCTGGCGGTGGCTGGCGCGGTGATTTTGGGTTCCACTTTGGCGTTCCCCATGTTTATGCAGGGCATTTCCGACATCGGGCCGGTGAAGTCCTCCATGCTGGCAGCCACAGAGCCGGTGTCTGCCACGGTCTGCTCTGCCCTGTGGCTGCGCACGACTTTTTCTCCCGCGGACCTAATCGGCTTTCTCCTAATTCTCGCCACCATCTTCCTGCTGGCACGGGAAGACAAAGCGGCGGGCCGCTCCCCGACCGACAACGTGGAAGCCCCCTCTCCCGAAGCCGGCACGGCGGAAAAGGCCCCCGCCGGAGCCGACGGAAGCGGCACACATGAGGCCCTTCCGGCACGCGTTGGGCAAAAGCAGGACCTGTAACCTGAAAATCACGCTTGGGAGGGTTTTATGTACGACGAGCTGACAGAAGTTGACATCCGAAAAATGGAGGAAGAAATTTCTTACCGCACAGCCGTGCTGCGTCCAAAGCTGATTGAGGACGTGCAAATTGCGCGAGGCTTTGGCGACCTCAGCGAAAATTTCGAGTACAAATGCGCCAAGCGGGACAAAAACCGCAACGACAGCCGCATTCGCTACCTCCAGAAAATGATTCAAACAGCCAAAATCATCCGACCCGACGCCGCCGATACAGCAGACGGGGCAGGCTTATTTGACACGGTGGTCATCATCCCCTCCCCTACGGGCGTGCCCCAGACCATCCGCATCGTCACCACCTTGCGTCAGGACGCGCTGAAGGGCCTGATCAGCAAGGAATCCCCGGTTGCAAAGGCAGTGCTGGGCCACCGGGCCGGGGAAATCGTCCATGTGGATCTGGGCGAGGGGCGGGGGTATGAGCTGACCATCCAGTCGGTAGAAAAAGGCACGGACGACCCGTCCCTTGACATCAGTGGGTACTAAAGCGCCTTGCAGCCCAAGCACGGTATCCCAAATTACAAGCCCCCGGCTCTTGACGAGCCGGGGGCTTTTTTATCATGCTTCGTTCACGGCGAGCCGCAGCGCCTTTTGAAAACAGCGGTACTTCCCATTGCCTGCGGCGCTTTGCGCAGTCAGCTATCCGGAATAGGCGACGCAGACCGCCAGCGTGGCAATCCACGCCGCAGCCAGCGCAATCGTCACCAGAGACAGCCGCTTTTCCTTCGGCGTAAGCGCAGAATAAGCGCTTGATGTTCCGTCCGCAGTTCTGAATGCAGGAAACAGCAGCGGCACAAATACCATCACCGCCGAGCATCCCGCAAGCAAAAACACGGACAGCCTGAAATACAGAAGGGGAAAAACTCTCAGCAGGCACAGGCCGTTCCAGATAACGGCCACAGACAGCAAGCTCAGCATAATATTTCTTTTTGTATTGATATTCATAGCGCCCTCCTCAGCTTATCAGACTCAGCCCTACGGTGCGCATCACTTGCTCCACCTGATGGGCGGTGGCGTCCTCGCCTTCCCGGCTGGCCACAATCATGTCGGCATACTTGGCGTACAGCGGTTCCCGTTCCCGGTAAATCTCCCGGATGGTCATATCTCTGGGCGCGGCGATGCCCCGGTCCCACAAATCCTCCGGCATCCGGCCTTCAATTTCCCGCAAAGGCGTTTCCAGCCAGATGCCGACGCCGTTTTCCAGCAAATGCTCCATGGCATCGTGGGAGAGCACCATGCTGCCGCCGGTGGCAATCACCGTGCTGTCAAGGTTCAGGCTTTCGCCAATCTTCCCCTCCAGCACCACAAATTCGTCCACACCCATCTCCATCAGCAATTCCTTCAGGGTCTTTCCGGTCCGCTCGTTAATCACATCGTCCACATCTAAAAATGTATACCCCAGGCGCTCCGCCAAGGCCCTGCCCACGGCGCTCTTGCCCGTGCCTGGCATACCGATTAAAATCAGATTCTTCACAAGCTCCTCCTTAAAAATGCTCTTCCTGCGCTCTTAAATCCGTCGAAAAGCCTCAGTCCATTCGCATATGGCAGCCGTCAAATAAGGCGGCGCAGAGTCCGACAACTGCCATTATAATAATTCTGTGGACAAATGTCCACCAGTAATTTACACAAAAATCATTTTTTCCGGAGCCTCCTCTCTGCGTAAAAGCCCAAGGACGAAATCTGTGGATTTTGTCAGTTGCGACAAACTCAAAAGGCGGCTATAATGGGGGCAGCTTATGAGGTATTACCTGCTATGATAGATTTCATCAATAATGAGGTGCGTATTATGAGCGATCAGCTACCCCGGTCCAAAACCATTCGCACACAGCTTCTCGCCGCCATGCGGGACGGTGCCTATGCCAATTGCGACCGTCTTCCTCGAGAGAGCGCGCTGGCGGAGAGCATGGGCATCAGCCGCACCCAACTGCGGGATGTGCTGGCCTCTTTGGAGCGGGAGGGCTTTATCACCCGCCGCCACGGCGTAGGTACCGTCATCAACCGCCACGTTTTAAATATTCAGACCCGCATGGACATCGAGCTGGAATTTCTGGACATGATTCGCCAGAGCGGGCACAAGCCCGCCGTGGCATTTGTCCGGACGGCGGACGATCAGGCGGACGCGGATGTGGCGCGCAAACTCCATATCCCGGTGAGCGCCCCGGTGATTCGCATTTCCCGGCTGTGCACCGCCGACGGCAAGCCCGCCATCTACTGCGAGGACATCATTGAAAAGGCGCTTGTCAGCGGCAGCTACACCGCCAAAGATCTCAAGTTTCCCATTTTCCACTTCCTCGGTCAGTTTTGCGACGTGACCCCCTATCTGGATTTGACTGACGTGAAGCCCAGCCTGGCGGATGCGGCGCTTTCCGAAATTTTCGGTCTTCCCGTGGGTGCGCCCCTGCTGCGCATGGATGAGGTGGACTACGACATTGACGGGAAGCCGGTATTTTTCTCCCGTCAGTATTTTTCGGACGGCATTTTCAACCTGACCGTCATGCGCAAAAAGCTGTGACAAATGCTCTCCCCATATAAGGTTGGGAAAAGGCGCGGGAATTCCCGCGTCTTTTTGTATGGAAAAACGGCCACTGATTGTTATCAGAGCTGCGACAAGCGCATTGTTTCAGACTTTTTTCTTATACCCGTTGCTTTTTTTCTGGGACGTGGTATTCTAGAGAACAAGAAAAATCGGACTGGGGGCTTATTTTCCGGCTTCTGCCGAGTGTGCGCCGTCCGTTTCCCTCCAACATACACAACGAAAGAGGTGGCCTTATGGCATATTTTTTCAACGAACCCTCCCACACCTTCAGCGAGTACCTGCTGGTGCCGGGCTACTCCTCCGTGGAGTGCATTCCCGCCAATGTGTCTCTGAAAACCCCTCTTGTGAAATTCCGCCGAGGGGAGGAGCCTGCTCTCTCCGCCAACGTCCCCATGGTTTCCGCCGTGATGCAGGCCGTCTCCGGGGATGAGATGGGCATTGCCCTTGCCCGGGAAGGCGGCGTAGCCTTCATTTACGTGTCCCAGCCCATCGACCGACAGGCCGAGATGGTCCGCCGGGTAAAGGGCCACAAGGCGGGCTTTGTGGTCAGCGACTCCAACCTGCGGCCCGACAGCACCCTTTCCGACGTGCTGGCCATGAAGGAAAAAACGGGTCACTCCACCATGGCCGTAACCGAGGACGGAACCGGCACCGGCCGGCTTCTGGGCCTTGTCACCAGCCGGGATTACCGCGTCAGCCGCATGGACGGCACGGAGAAGGTCACCTCCTTTATGACCCCCATGGAAAAGCTGGTCTTCGCCCCGGAGGGCACCAGCCTGAAGGAGGCCAACAACCTGATCTGGGACCACAAGCTCAACGCCCTCCCCATTGTCTCCAGGGACGGAGCCTTGGTGGCCTTTGTGTTCCGCAAGGATTACGACACCCACAAGGACAATCCTCTGGAGCTGCTGGACGGGCAAAAGCGTTATGTAGTGGGCGCAGGCATCAACACCCGGGACTATGAGGAGCGGATTCCCGCGCTGGTGGAGGCCGGAGCGGACGTGCTGGTGATGGACTCGTCGGAGGGCTTTTCCGAATGGCAGAAGCGCTGCCTTGTCTGGGCCCGTGAAAAATACGGCGACAGCGTGAAAATCGGCGCGGGCAACGTGGTGGACGGCGAGGGCTTCCGCTTTCTGGCGGACGCCGGGGCCGACTTTGTAAAGGTCGGCATCGGCGGCGGCTCCATCTGCATCACCCGGGAAACCAAGGGCATCGGCCGAGGACAGGCCACGGCGGTGATCGACGTGGCGGCGGAACGGGACCGATATTTTGAAGAAACCGGGATTTACGTTCCCATCTGCGCCGACGGCGGCGTTGTGCAGGACTATCACATCACGCTGGCGCTGGCCATGGGCGCGGACTTCTGCATGCTGGGACGGTACTTCTCCCGGTTTGACGAAAGCCCCACCGCAAAGACGCTGGTGGGCGGCAGCTATATGAAGGAGTATTGGGGCGAGGGCAGCGCCCGTGCCCGGAACTGGGAGCGGTACGACTTAGGCGGCGACAAAAAGCTCAGCTTTGAAGAGGGCGTGGATTCCTACGTGCCTTACGCAGGCGCTTTGGCAGACGGCATGTCTACCACCCTTGCCAAAATCCGTTCCACCATGTGCAACTGCGGGGCGCTGAGTATTCCCGCGCTGCGGGAAAAAGCCAAGCTGACGCTGGTGTCCTCCGTCTCCATTGTGGAGGGCGGCGCACACGACGTGCTGCTGAAAGACACCACCAACTCTGCAAACCGGAATTAAGCGGCCCGCTTCAGATCACCGCAGGCTTGATGTAATTCCCTCCCCGAAGGACAGTCGATAAAGTATCTCACAAAAGCTAAGAACAGCGGCGCTCCGCAGACAACTGTCTGCGGAGCG
>DKLF01000089.1 GCA_002455655.1 Oscillibacter sp. UBA6647
GCAGCCCCATGATCATTCCTGTGGTCACCAAGCTGTAACTAAAAATAAACAAAGCGCCGCCCCGAACATTCGGGGCGGCGCTTTTTGCCGTTGCCTTTCAGGCGGAGCGCCGGACGCGTTCCTTTGCGGGAATGGCACGCGGAACCCCGCCGCTGCCGCGCTTTGGGGCAAACAATCGGCAAAGCCTTTATATCAGGCCCCAAGCCCCTCCAGCGCCCGCTCGGGCAACGAGGCTGCCAGCAGACAGGAAAGCTCAAAGCTCTCGCCTTCCGTCAGGTCAAGACCCAGCCTTGGCAGCAGGAACTGCAATTGAAGGGCTTTTCTTTTGAAATCTCTTGCCGCCAGAAAGCCCGTGTCTGTGAGATAGATTTTTCCGTACCGCTTCCGCACCAGAAATCCCTTTTCCATCAGGACGGCGGACATCCGGGTGACAGAGGGCTTGGTCACATGCAGCGCTTTGGCCAGCTCCACGGTGCTGACATCCGGCATGGCGTGAGCCAGATCGTAAATTGCCGCAAGATAGCGCCGATGCGCCGGGGTCAGTCGTTCCATTACAAACCTCCTGTTTCAAAATGGGCACAGGGAGGCGCGGGCGGAGTTTGCTCTGCCCGCGCCCCAACTGTCAAGTGAATTTTTATTTCCCGTGGCAGCTTCCGCCGCAGGAGCCGCAGTCGCTGCCGCAGGAGCAGCCGCCTTTCCCGTTTTTCCTGTTGTGGACGCCGCGGGCCACGATGGCCACGAAGATACCCAGAACGATCAGTCCTATGATAATTGTCGGTGCATTCATGTGCAGACCACTCCTTTCAAAGTGTCAAATGTAGATGTGTATATTACCGGACGCCGGCTTTGGCAGCCGCGTCCACAGAACTGACAGAGAGGACATTGCCGTCGTACTTATTCTTGCGGAACAGGAGATACACCAGACCCGCCAGCACCACAAGCGCCGCCACGGTGCCCGCGCCAAAGGATACCTCGCCCAACAGCAATCCGCCCAACTGATAGATAATCAGGGCCATCACATAGGCGAAACCGCACATATAGCCGATGGCGGCAGCAGTCCATTTGGCGTTGTTCATCTCCCGCCGGATGGCACCCATAGCGGCAAAGCAGGGGGCGCACAGCAGGTTGAAAACCATGAAGCTGTATGCGGAGAGGACCGTGTAGTGTGCCGCGATGGCGGCCCAGAGACCCGCGTCGTCCTCGGCAACCTCTTCGCCGATGTGGAACAAAACGCCGAAGGTGGAAACCACGTTCTCCTTGGCTATCAGGCCGGTGACGGTGGCCACGGTGGACTGCCAGTCGCCAAAGCCCAACGGCGCAAAGATGATGCACACCGCACCGCCGATGGCAGCAAGCAGAGAGGAGTTATTGTCCTCCACCATGCCGAACCCACCGTCCACAAAGCCAAAGCCCTGAAGGAACCACAGCACAATGGAAGAGGCAACGATAATGGTACCCGCCCGCTTGATAAAGGACCAGCCCCGCTCCCATGTGGCCCGCAAAACGTTGTTCATGGCGGGCACGTGATAGGCGGGCAGCTCCATAACGAAGGGCGCCGGGTCCCCGGCGAAGCCCTTTGTCTTCTTCAGGATGATGCCGGAGATAATGATAGCGGCCACGCCGATAAAATAGGCGGACACAGCCACAAGGCCGCTGTTGTCAAACAGCGCGCCGGCGAACAGGCCGATGATAGGCATTTTTGCTCCGCAGGGGATGAAGCAGGTGGTCATGACGGTCATGCGCCGGTCCCGCTCATTTTCAATGGTGCGGGAGGCCATCACGCCGGGCACGCCGCAGCCGGTGCCGATAAGCATGGGGATAAAGCTCTTGCCGGACAGGCCAAACTTCCTGAAAATCCGGTCCATGATGAAGGCAATACGGGCCATATAGCCCACGTCCTCCAAAATGGCCAGCATGAAGAACAGCACCAGCATCTGGGGCACAAAGCCCAGCACCGCGCCAACACCTGCGATGATACCGTCGGAGATCAGGCCGATCAGCCACTCGGCAACACCCCAGCCCTCCAGCAGAACGCGGGAGCCCTCCTGAAGCCAGGCCGCACCCAGCACGTCGTTGGTCCAGTCCGTCAGGAAGCTGCCGAAGGGTCCCATGGCAACCCAATACACCGCGAACATGATGACCGCAAAAATGGGCAGGGCCAGAATCCGGTTGGTGACAACACGGTCGATTTTATCGGAGGAGGTAAGATCGTGCTTGGCCCGCTGTCTCTTCACAGCCTTATTCACCACGCCGTTTATGTAAGCATACCGCTGGTTGGTGATGATGCTCTCCGCATCGTCGTCCAGCTCTTTTTCACAGTCGGTGATGTGCTCTTCCAGATGGGCCTTCAAGCCGGCATCGATGTTCAACTCGGAGAGGACCTTGCTGTCCCGCTCGAAGATCTTGATGGCATACCAGCGGAGGAAACGGTCGTCCACTTTTCCCTGAATGGACTCCTCGATGTGGGCAATGGCGTGCTCCACACTGCCGGTGAACACATGGGGAAGCTCCCCTGCCTTGCGGGACTGGCCCAGTGCCATCGCCTTCTCGGCGGCGGAAATGCTGCCCTCGCTCTTCAGCGCGCTCATTTCCACAACCTCGCAGTGCAGCGCCTCCGCAAGCTTCTGCAAATCAATCTGATCTCCGTTTTTCCGCACCAGATCGATCATATTCACCGCTACCAGCACCGGCAGGCCCAGCTCCACCAGTTGGGTGGTGAGATAGAGGTTCCGCTCGATATTGGTGCCGTCCACAATGTTCAAAATGGCATCCGGCTTCTCATTCACCAGATAGCCCCGGGCCACCATCTCCTCCAGCGTATAGGGGGACAGGGAATAGATACCGGGCAAATCCTGAATCACCACGTCCTTGTGACCTTTCAGCTTGCCCTCCTTCTTCTCCACGGTCACGCCGGGCCAGTTGCCCACGTACTGGTTGGAGCCAGTCAAGTCGTTGAACAGCGTGGTTTTACCGCAGTTTGGGTTACCGGCCAGTGCAATCTTAATATTCATCGTTTTCTCCTTCCAAAAATGTTAGTAAAAGCTAACCTTTAGCCCTTGAAAACGGCGGCCCGCCGCCGCCTTGCGGGAGCGGATCTCTCCGCACCCAGTCTTCTTCAATGAGCAAACGCGCACTGCGCGCCCGGTTCGCTCTCGCGGAAAATCCGGCTTTCTGAATTCGTCCGCGAAAAAATGTACTGCTTACTGAACCTCGATCATTTCCGCGTCGACCTTGCGCAGGCTGAGCTCATAGCCCCGCACATTCAGCTCCATGGGGTCGCCCAAGGGGGCCACCTTCCGCACGTGGACCTCCACGCCCTTGGTAATGCCCATGTCCATGATCCGCCGCTTGATGGCGCCCTCGCCGTGCAGCTTTACCACGGTGGCGTTTTCGCCCACCTTCACGTCTCTCAGTGTCCTCATGTCTCTCCTCCTCAAATCATAATGCGATTGGCCATTGTCTTGTCCAGAGCAATGCGGCTGTCCTTCACCTGAAGAATCAGATTCCCGGCAATTTCGCTGACCACCGTGATATCCTCATCCACCACAAAGCCCAGCTCCGCCAAGTGCTGGCGTACCTCGTCTTTGCCGGAAATCTTACGGATCGTCACAGTCTCCCCTGTTCTCGCCATCGTCAGCGGCATCATAGGCTCTCCCCCCTCTCAAGGATTAGCGATTGCTAACCACAACTCCGAATACAAAGGTAAGTCACAACTTACCTCTCTTACAGCTAGAGTTTACTACCACTAACCATCCTTGTCAACCCCTTTTTTATGCATCCGGCGGCCTTAAGTTAGTTTCGCTAACTTACACGGATTGAAGAAGGTCTGTCCCTCTTCCTTTGTGAAAATTTACAAGTCTGTTTTCTCAATCCGCGGTTCCGTCCTTTCAGGTCCGCCTATGCAGTGCGGATGGAAGCCCAGGACGTCCGAAAACGGAGCCGCCCCCGCGTGGTCCTCCTGAACCGCACGGGGGAAGCATCCGGGGAAAATAGAAGGTAACCAGAAGCTATGTATGCTTTTTAGCGAATACGGCGCATTACCACTTGGCAAGCCCCCGGCCCAGCTCGCGGCAGGCCTCCTGCCCCGCTTCATCCGGCATTTCGTTGGCGACCAGACCCTCCTCCTCGTAGAGGTTGGCGCTGTCGCAGCGCTTGCACCAGTCACGCATCCACTGGCCGTCGCCCCAGCCGTAGGAGCCGAACAGCGCGATGCGCTTGCCGGTGAGATCGCCCTCCAGATTGGTGAACATGGGGTCGAACTCGCTCTCCTCCAAAACCTCGGACCCCATGGCGGGGCAGCCGAAGGCCACGGCTCCGTATTCCTTAAACCGGGCGGTGGAAAAATCGCCGGGACCAAGCAGCTCGGCCTCGCCGCCCGCTTCCTTGACGCCCTCCGCAATGCACTGGGCCATTTTTTCCGTATTGCCGGTGCCGCTCCAATAAACGATTGCAACTTTGTTCATGATGCAGTTTCCTTTCTCAGCAGATAGATTAAATATATGACCAGCGGCGGCTATGCAGCCACCACAAGCTCAATAAGGGGGACTCCCTGGGCATACCGATCCTTATACACTGCCGTGCATTTGCGGTACCGGTCAAAGCATTTCTGCGCCGCCGCCGGATCACCGTAGGCTTTCCAATAGCCGCAGCAGGTATAGTTCCAGCCCCGGTTCTCAATGAAGCCCACCACATCCTCCAGCGGATAGCCCAGAAAGATTCCGATTTCGTGGGGATACTCCGCATTTATGCACATACGCTCGGAAAGCTGGTCCAGCATGGCGGGCACACCGGAGGTGACGTAGCCCTCGCCCTCCAGAAACGCGCGGCTTCCATCTTCTTCCAGCAGCCGGGCCACCCAGGACTCCCGATAGACATAAAGCATCCCTGCGTCCAGCGAGGGACATTCCTTTAAAACCCGAACGCGAATGCCATAGAGCTTCAGCGTCTCGTCCCAGCGGGCCGCGTCGCACCGAAGCTGCTCCAGACTTTCGCTCCGAAAACGAAACAGATTGGCGGGCTTCACCCCCGCCAGAGTGGGCGCGCAGTGGGTAATCAGCGCCGTTTCAAACCGTGGCTCCATAAACTGCCTCCCGTGTCCTGCGGAGCAGTTCGCTCCGTGTCAATGCGGGCCGCCAGCGGGCGGCTCCCGCGTCAATGGAACAAATCTCATGACGTGTATAGCCTTCCCTTTTTTCTGCCGGGCATCCGCAAAAACGGCTTCAAGGGTACTAAAAACCCTCCCACAGGACGTAGGTTTGCAAGCGCAGGTTAAGTTAGGCTAGACTAATCTTATGCGTTTTGAAATGCCGCCCTCAGGCAGCCTCCACGCATCGGTTAGCTTAACCTAACCGATGCTGAGAGAATACCACGGCCCCGCCCGTTTGTCAAGAGATGGCGCGTAAATTTCTTTCAACGCCTTGACTTTCGGGGCGGCAATGCTATACTAAATAATAACCAACAGTCAATTTTTTCCGCTTTATACGAGGAGGTAATACAATGGATAAAACTGTTT
>DKLF01000134.1:0-390 GCA_002455655.1 Oscillibacter sp. UBA6647
GCCGCAATGCGTCTCCGCCGGATTCCCGGGCAGGGGCGAAGGCCGCCACCACGGTCTGCTCCGGTTCCGTTGTCTTTTCCGCCCTGCTTTTGATGGGGGCGGGGCACAGCGCCCGGCTCAGCACCTCATCCACATTGCCCACAGGGATAAACTCCAGCGCGGCACGGACGGTCTGGTCAATCTGCTCCAAATCCCGCACGTTGTCCGCCGGAATCAGCACCGTTTTCACGCCGCTGCGCAGCGCCGCCATGGTCTTCTCCTTCAGTCCGCCGATGGCCAGCACCCTGCCCCGCAGAGTGATTTCCCCGGTCATGGCGATGCCTGCCCGGACCTTCCGCCCGGTGAGGGCGGAGCACAGCGCCGTAACCACCGCGATGCCCGCGGACGGTC
>DKLF01000134.1:598-735 GCA_002455655.1 Oscillibacter sp. UBA6647
ATCCTTGGGCACGGCTCCCTCAGGAAAGTGGACGTGAACGTCCTTGTTCTTGTAAAACTCCGGGTCAATGTCATAAGCTGCGGTCCGGCTGCGCAGGCAGCTCAGCGCCGCCTGAACGGATTCCTTCATCACGTCGC
>DKLF01000134.1:975-11927 GCA_002455655.1 Oscillibacter sp. UBA6647
GGATTCCTTCATCACGTCGCCCAGATTTCCGGTCAGCTCCAACTTCCCGGTGCCGTCCATCACATTGGCCTCCACCTCCAGAATCTCGCCGCCAACCTCGGTCCATGCAAGCCCGTTGACCACGCCAATCTCCTCCCGTTCCGTGTGGAGGGCAGGGGGGTAGGGAGACATATCCAGCAGTCCGTGCAAATCTGCTTCCGCCACGGCGACGCGCTTCGTCTCGCCGGTGAGCAGCCTCAAATCCGCCTTGCGGCACAGGGCGGCAATCCGCCGCTCCAGAATGCGTACGCCGGACTCTCTTGTGTAATCCCGAATCAGGGCGCGGATGGCCCCGTCGTCTATCTTGAGTTGGGACTTTTTCAGCCCGTGCTCCTTCATTTGCTTGGGAATCAAGTGATTTTTGGCAATTTGCAGCTTTTCCTCGTCGGTATAGCTACCCAATTGAATGACCTCCATCCGGTCAAGCAAAGGACGGGGAATGGTATCGGTGGTATTGGCGGTGGTGATGAACATGACACGGCTCAAATCCACCGGAATTTCCATAAAATGGTCCCGGAAGGCGTGGTTCTGCTCCGAATCCAACACCTCCAGCAGGGCGGATGCCGGGTCACCCCGGAAGTCGTTGCCCAGCTTGTCGATTTCGTCCAGCAGCAGCAACGGATTCATGGACTTGCCGCGACTGATGGCTTCAATAATCCGCCCCGGCATGGAGCCAATATAAGTTTTCCGATGGCCCCGGATATCCGCCTCGTCCCGGACGCCGCCCAAGCTCAGCCGGGCCAGCTTCCGATTCAGCGCCTTGGCAACGCTGACGGCGATGGAGGTTTTGCCCACGCCGGGAGGGCCGACAAGGCAAAGAATCTGCCCCTTCCCCCCCGGGTTCATCTGGCGCACGGCAATCGTCTCCACAATCCGCTGCTTTACCTTTTCAAGGCCGAAATGGTCCTTATCCAGGATTTTTTTGGCAGCTTCAACATTCAGCCGCTCACGGGTCACGGTATTCCACGGCATCTCCAGACACACGTCCAGATAGTTGCGGATCACCGCGCTCTCGGCGCTGGAATAGGGCTGCTTGCCCAGTTTATCCACCTCTTTCATCAGGTGGGCCTCCGTGTCCTCCGGCAAGTCCAGCCGGAGAATGCGCATGCGGTATTCGTCCAGCTCTTCGTCCCCGTCTTCGCTTTCGCCCAGCTCACTCTGCATCACCCGAATCTGGGCCCGCAGAATCTGCTCCCGCTGGGACCGGGCAAGCTGAGAACGAACCTTGTTCTCCATTTCGCCCTCAAAAGCCAGCACGTCGTTCTCCCGTGCCAAAAACTCGTTGAGCTTGCGCAGCCGGACGTAGGCGGAAGTCTCCTCCAGGATGCTCTGCCGTTCCTCAGCTCGCAGTTGGACGTTCTGTGCCAGAAAATCCGCAAGATATCCCGGGTCCCGGCTTTCCAGCACCTGTGCCTTCACGCCGTCGGGCAGGTTGGACACCTTCCCCGCGTATTCCTCAAATAGCACGGTGGTCTGGCGCAGAAGGGCCTCTGTCCGGGGACTGTTCAAAAACGCGTCGGACTCTTTTTGCTCCGGCATCGCCTCCACGTTGGCCTGCAAAAACGGTTCGGACTGCCACAGGCGCTTCATCCGCGCCCTGCGGCCCCCCTCCACCATCACCCGCACGCTTCCTTCAGACACGCGCAGGACCTGAGAAATGTGGGACACGGTGCCCACCCGGTAGAGATCCTTCTCCCCCGGCACCGCCGTTCCGATTTCCTTTTGCGTCACCAGAAAAATTTCCTGATCCGTCTCCATGGCCCGGCTCAGGGCCGCAATAGAGATGGGTCGCTCCACATCAAAGGTGATGTTCATATGTGGAAAAACCGTCAGGCCCCGCAGGGCCAGAACGGGAATGTTCCAGGTTGTCAGCTCCATAGCCAGGTTCCTTTCTTATTAAAGAAAGGGAGACGCGGCTCGCGTCCCCCTTTCTATGTCAGGCTTGCGGCTGCTCAGGATGCGGAGGCCGGTGTACTGCCGGCAATCTCCGGCTTTTCGGCCTTGCCGTTGTTCAGCTTCACCGGGTGGCTTGCGCGCCGCTTGTCGTGTACCAGCGCGGGCTGCTCCGCCCCCTCCACGCAGGCCCGGGTAATCCGCACGGTTTCAATCGTGGGGTCGGAGGGAATGTCATACATAATTTGCGTCAGCATGGATTCCATGACCGCCCGCAGACCCCGGGCGCCGATATTCCGCTCGATGGCCTTGTCGGCCACGGCTTCCAGCGCCTCTTGATCAAAAATCAGCTCCACATCGTCGTACCCAAGTAGCTTTTTATACTGCTTGACCAGAGCGTTTTTCGGCTCTGTGAGAATCCGCACCAAATCCTCGCGGCTCAGTGCGTTCAGCGTGGCGATCACAGGAAGGCGGCCCACCAGCTCGGGAATCAGGCCGTATTTCAAAATATCATGAGGCTGAACCCCGGCCAAAATGCGGCTCAGGTTCCGCTCCTTCTTCCCCTCGATCTTCGCGCCGAAGCCGATGCTCTTCTGATCCAGCCGCTGCTCGATGATCTTATCCAGCCCATCGAAGGCGCCGCCGCAGATGAACAGGATGTTCTTTGTGTTCACCTGAATAAATTCCTGATGAGGGTGCTTGCGTCCGCCCTGAGGGGGAACGTTGGCTACCGTGCCCTCGACGATTTTCAGCAAAGCCTGCTGCACGCCCTCGCCGGACACATCCCGCGTGATGGAGACATTTTCGCTCTTGCGGGCGATTTTGTCAATCTCATCCACATAGATAATGCCCCGTTCGGCCCGCTCCACGTCAAAGTCGGCAGCCTGTAAAAGCCGCAGAAGAATGTTCTCCACATCGTCGCCCACATAGCCCGCCTCGGTGAGAGTGGTTGCGTCCGCGATGGCGAAGGGGACCTTCAGAATGCGGGCCAGCGTCTGGGCAAACAACGTCTTGCCGGAGCCGGTGGGACCCAGCATGAGGATGTTGCTCTTTTGCAGTTCCACCTCCTCGTCGCCGCCGAAATAAATCCTTTTATAATGGTTGTACACCGCCACAGACAGAGCGACCTTCGCTTCGTCCTGCCCGATCACATACTGATCCAGCACGCCCTTGATTTCCTGAGGCGTGGGCAGCTTGTCAGGGATTTCCTCCAGACCGGAGGCGCCGGTGTCCTCGAACCCATCGTTCAAAATGCTCATGCATAGCTGGACGCATTCGTCGCAGATACGCACGCCCGGTCCCTGAATCATCCGGTGAACCTGCTGCTCGTGCTTGCCGCAGAAGGAGCAGCGAAGAGTTCTTTTGTCGTCGTTCGGCATGGTTTTACCTCAGTTCTGCCTTTTCGGAAAGGCGCAATCAGTGATTGGTGATAATTTTGTCGATCAGGCCAAATTCCTTGGCCTCCTCGGCGGACATGAAATTGTCCCGCTCGCAGGCGGCAGTAACTTCTTCCAGGGACTTTCCGGTGTTGTCCGCAAGAATGAGGTTCATGCGCTTTTTAATAATTTCCAGCCGCTTGAGATGGATGGCCATGTCGGTAATCTGGCCCTGGGTCCCGGCGGAGGGCTGGTGAATCATGATTTCGGCGTTGGGCAGGGCAATCCGCTTGCCCTTGGCGCCGGAGGACAGCAAAAACGCACCCATGGACGCGCACATGCCCACGCACACAGTGGACACGTCGCACTTGACGTACTGCATGGTATCGTAAATGGCCATTCCGTCGGTGACGGAGCCGCCGGGGCTGTTGAGATAGAGCTGGATGTCCTTGTCGGGGTCCTGCGCCTCCAAATACAGAAGCTGGGCCACAACCAGACTGGCGGTGGTGGCGTTGACCTCCTCGCCCAAAAAGACGATCCGGTCATTCAGCAGTCTGGAAAAGATATCGTAGGACCGCTCGCCACGGTTGGTTTGTTCCACTACGTAAGGTACTAAGCTCATTGGTATAACCTCCACTTTGATACTGGTCTGCGGAGTCCCCGGTCCCTTGCCGGGGTTGGTCCGTCTAGAAACATTCTCCCATGATACCACAGGTACCATGAGAGAATGTGTCGAATCTGTAAAAAGTAAACGGTTTTCCGGAAGATTAGTCCGCTTTCTTGGCAGTCTTCTTGGCGGCGGGCTTCTTGGCGGGCTTCTCCTCACCGTCGGCGGCCTTGGCAGCCTTCTTGGCGGGCTTCTCCTCGCCCTCAGCAGCCTTGACAGGCTTCTTGGCGGCAGTCTTCTTGGCGGGCTTCTCCTCCGTCTCCTCGGCCTTGGCCTCCACAGCAACGGCGCTGTCCCGCACCAGCTCAATCGCCTTGCGGCTGCTGAGCTGATCTTTAATCTGTTCGGCGGGCAGGTACTTCTTGATGTTCTCCAGCTCGATGCCGTACTGCGCTGCCATGGTATTGTACTCGGCTTCCACATCCTCGTCGGAAATTTCGATCTTTTCCTCCTTGATGATGGCGGCCAGCGCCAGATCCATGCGCACCTGCCGCAGAGCGGGTTCCTTGGCGTCTTCAAGCAGCTTGGCCTCGGTGATGCCGGTCATCTGCATATACTGCTCATAGGGAATACCCTGCTGCTGAATCTGATTTTTGAAATTGTCCACGAAGCGGCGGGCCTGAGATTCCACCAGCGCATCGGGGACATCGGCGGTGATGTTCTCTGCCGCCTTCTGCATCAGCGCATCCTCAAACGCCTGACGGGCCACCTGCTCACGCTCGTCGGTAATCTTCTTCTCGATGTCCGCCTTCAGGTCCTTCAGCGTATCGAACTCGCTCACGTCCTTGGCGAACTCGTCGTCCATGGCGGGAACGTCCTTTTCCTTCACCTCGTGGAGCTTCACCTTGAACACCACGGCCTTGCCGGCAAGCTCGGGGGTGTAATCCTCGGGGAAGGTCACGTCCAGATCCTTCTCCTCGCCGGCCTTCATGCCGACCACCTGCTCCTCAAAGCCGGGGATAAAGCTGCCGGAGCCAAGCTCCAGACTGTGGCCCTCGCCCTTGCCCCCGTCAAAGGGCTTGCCGTCCAGAAAGCCCTCGAAATCAATGACGGCCACGTCGCCGTTTTTCGCTTCCCGGTCCGCGGAGACCAGCCGGGTGTTGCGGTCGGCCATTTCCTTCAGACGCTCGTCCACATCGGCGGCGCTGACCTTTACATCGGACTTGGGGGCCTCAAGGCCCTTATACTGGCCAAGCTTCACCTCGGGATAAACGGGGACCAAGGCCTTGAAGGTAAAGCCCTCCTTGGTGAGCTCGCCTTCCAAATCCACCTGAGGATACCCCACAACTTCCAGCTTCTGCTCCGCCACGGCGGCCTCGTAGGCATCGGGCATGGCGATATTGACCGCTTCCTCGAAAAACACCTCTGCGCCGTACATCCCCTCGATAATCTTGCGGGGAGCCTTGCCGGGACGGAAGCCCGGTACATTGATCTGTTTGCGCATCTTCTGATATGCCTTTACAAGTGCGGCCTCAAATTCCTCCGCGCTGACCTCCACGGTCAGGGCGACGGTACTTTTTTCTTGTTTTTCGCAGTTTTTCACGTTCATATTGTTTACTCCTCCGTTCATGACCGGTGCAAGCCGGTACAATTCCTTATAATATCAGACAAATGCGGAAAAATCCACACTTTTTTCATCATTCGATAATTTTTTTTGGAACGAACTCCAAATAGTCCGCAGAGATGAGGGAAAAGGCAGTTCCGGCCTGTTCGCCCTCAAAACGGCGGCGGATCACCGGCCCGTGAAGATGCCCGTAATAGCAGGACTTCACCCGGTATTTTTCCAGCAGCGCCAGAATCTCGGGGCACTGATAGCCCTTGTACAGCGGCGGATAGTGGAGGAAGCACAAAATCGGCCTGTCCCCCGCCGCCCGGAGGGAGGTTTCCAGCCGCATGACCTCCCGGTTCAAAACCTTTGCGTCCGGGGGCTTCTGGCGCTCTTCCTGAAACCAGCCACGGGTGCCGCACAGGGCGTACTCCTCGTAAAAATAACAGTTGTTGTGGAGGAACGAAAAGCTGGTTAGTCCCTTCTCCGCGAAAAAGCCGCTCATTTTGTTTACCGTGGTCCACCAGTAATCGTGGTTTCCCTTCACCAGCAGCTTTTTTGCGGGAAACTGCTCCAAAAAGCGGAAGTCTGCCTCCGCCTCCTCCATGCTCATGCCCCAGGAGGTGTCGCCGTCCAGAATCAGCGTGTCCTCTTCCGTCAGTAAGGAAAGGGACGCGGCAATTCGGTTTACGTAGTCCTTCCACGCCTCCCCGAAGACCTCCATGGACTTGTTCGCGGTCAGGGAAAGATGCAGGTCTCCAATCGCATATAGGGCCATTCACGCCCTCCTTTTCTTGATTTCTTGCAGGCAGTAGCCTCCCGCGCCGGATGTCCCGGAATTATCTGAGGAAATCTCGCACCGTCTGGGGCATCTCCTCTTTTTTCCGGCACAGGTCAAACCGATTCTCCTTCTCCCGCAGGGCCGCCAGCCGCCACGGGGCAGGCTGTCCTGTGACATATTGCAGCCGGTCGATCAGTTCTGTTCCCGAGCCCTCCGCCTTCTCGCCGATGGCGGCAAGCACACTGTCGCAGAATTTGAAGGGGGACGCGGTGGATACAAACACGGCGGGAGCGTTATCTCCGGTTTTGGCACGGTACTGCTCCAGCACGTCCGCCGCCACGGCGGTGTGGGTGTCCAGCAGATAGTCCCGCTCCCGATAATAGCGCCCGATGGCTGCGGCGGTTTCCGCTTCGCCGCAGGACCCGGCCCAGAACAGCTCGCGGATCTGCCCGAAAATCTCATCGCTCACCCGATAGCTGCCGCTCATGGCCAACTGGTCCATATAGTCCTTCACCTGCTCGCCGTTCTGCCCCGAAAGGTCGAATAAAAGCCGCTCCAGATTGGAGGAAATCAGGATGTCCATGGAGGGGCTGATGGTATTGTAGAAATTCCGGTTGCGGTCATAGGTCCCGGTGGTCAAAAACTCCGTCAGCACGTCGTTTTTGTTGGACGCGCAGATGAGCTTTCCAACGGGAAGGCCCATCTTTTTTGCGTAGTACCCCGCAAGGATATCGCCGAAGTTCCCGGTGGGCACGCAGAAGTTGACCTTCTCTCCCATTTTCAGCTTCCCGTCCCGTACCAGATCGCAGTAGGCGGAGATATAGTAGACCACCTGCGGCAGAATCCGGCCCCAGTTGATGGAGTTGGCGGAGGAGAGGAAATAGCCCCGCCCGTCCAGCTCCTCCCGAAGGGCTTCATCGGAAAAAATATGCTTCACGCCGCTCTGCGCGTCGTCAAAATTCCCCACTACGGAACAAACGCCCACGTTTTCGCCCCTCTGGGTAAGCATCTGGGCCTCCTGCACGGCGGAAACGCCGTCCTTGGGGTAAAACACCAGAATTTTTGTCTGCTCCACGTCGGCAAATCCCTCCATGGCGGCCTTGCCGGTGTCGCCGGAGGTGGCCGCGAGGATGCAGGCCGTCCGGCGCTCCCCCGTTTTCTTCAAAGCAGCGGACAGCAGCCGAGGCAGCATCTGAAGCGCCAAATCCTTAAACGCAGAGGTCGGCCCGTGCCAAAGTTCCAGGCAATGGGTAGC
The DNA here is from genome assembly GCA_002455655.1 of Oscillibacter sp. UBA6647. GTDB lineage: Bacteria > Bacillota > Clostridia > Oscillospirales > Oscillospiraceae > Oscillibacter. Next base: position 8,533 of record DKLF01000134.1, read on the forward strand.
TTCGTCCAGCGTCCGCACCGGGGCCACGGCGGCAGTGTCAAACCGGGCGGGGCCGTAGGCCGTCTCGGCAAAATCCAGCAGTTCCTCCGCGCTGTAATCCGTCAGATACAGTCCCATCACCGCCGCCGCCCGCCGGGGATAGCTCAGGGGCAGCAGGGCTTCCAGCTCTTCCTGTGAAAGCGTTGGAAATTCCGTGGGGGTTAAAAGGCCGCCGTCCCGACTCAGACCCTGCTGCACGGCCTGCGCCGCGCTAAGGGCCACTGCGGTGTCCCGCGTGCTGTAATACTTCATGTCTCTTCCTCCTGCTTGTCGCGCCGCCGCGTGTCTTCCGTCTGGCCCCCGGCAGCCTTATTCAAACGCGTTTTCCAGATATTCCACCCGGAGTGCGCCGCTTTCATCGTAAACCTCCGCCACGTCAAATCGGGCGGGCTCGTCCAAATCCTTCACGCTCATGTACAGCGCGGCGGCGGACCTAATCCGCGCCTGCTTCGCCCCGGTCACAAATTCTCTTGGAAGGCCCACCTGCAAATTGCTCCGCAGCTTTACCTCCACAAAGCACAAAAGTCCCTCCGGGTCCCGGGCAATCAAATCAATCTCCCCAAACCGGCAGCGCCACTGGCTGGCAAGCAGCCCATAGCCCCGCCGCCTCAGATATCCCGCGACTTCCGTCTCGCCCCGGTTTCCGGCGCTTTTCGTGGTCATGGCCTTCCCTTCTCCCATTTCTTCAAAAAGCTCCGCCGATGGGCGGGACAGGGACCGTAAGCGTCCAGCATTGCATAGTGCAGCTTGGTGCCGTAGCCCTTGTGTTTTGCAAATTGATAAAGCGGGTATTCCTTATCCAGCACTTCCGTCACAAACCGGTCCCGGCTGACCTTCGCCAGAATAGACGCCGCCGCGATAGATGCGCTTTTTCCGTCCCCGCCCACCACGGTTTCATGAGGCGCGGTGATGGCACACAGGCTTCCCCGGTCCCGGTTCCCGTCAATCAGGGCAAAATCAGGCCTCTTTTTCAGCCCGTCGATGGCAAGCTGCATGGCCTTCATCCGGGCGTTGAGAATGTCGATGCCGTCAATTTCTTGGGCTTCCACCCAAGCTACGCAATAGTCCTCCGCCTCGGTTTTTATGATTTCAAACAGCGCTTCCCGTTTTTTCTCCGTCAGCGTTTTGGAGTCGTTCAGCCCGTCAATAACAAGCCCCCGGGGCAGAATCACCGCCGCCGCGTATACAGGCCCAGCCAGCGGACCGGCCCCCGCCTCGTCCGCGCCGCACACCGTTTCATACCCGGCGGCAAAGCACTGCTCTTCAATGCTCCACGGATGTTCCATCTCAGCCATTTTCCCGCTCCTCCGGCGTTTCAAGGGTAAAGCGTCCAAGCTTCCCGCCCCGGAACTCGTCCAGCAGGATTTTGGCCATCCGCTCCGTGTCGATTTCCCCGCCCCGAATCACAAAGCCCCGCTTCTGTCCGGCTTCCTCCAGTAATTCATAGCCGGAAGCCCCCGGCTGGGGCTGAAACTTATACCGCTCGGCAAGCTGGTCCGGATACCGGGCGGCAAGATAGCTCATGAGGTTGCAGGCCAGCGTCTCAATGTCGATCACCTCATCCCGCACCGCGCCGGTGAAGGCCAGATTCAGCCCCACACTCTGATCCTCAAACTTGGGCCAGAGAATTCCCGGCGTGTCCAGCAGTTCCAGCCCCTGATCGATGGGGACCCACTGCTTCGCCCGGGTAACGCCGGGCCGGTCCTCGGTTTTGGCGGTTTTCCGCTTTGCCACCCGGTTGATGAAGGTGGACTTTCCCACATTGGGAATCCCCAAGATCATCACCCGCATGGTCCGGCCCACCTGCCCCTTTTCCGCATAGGCCCGCAGCTTGTCCGCAAGCAGCGCCCGCACGGCGGCGGGAAACCGCTCCACTCCGTCTCCGCCCTTTGCGCTGCACTCCAGCACCGCATAGCCCTTCTCCCGGAAATAAGCCGCCCACAGCCGCGTTTTGGCCGGGTCCGCCTGATCGGCCCGGTTTAAAACCACCAGACGGGGCTTTCCCGCCGTCAGCTCATCCACGTCCGGATTCCGGCTGGAAACAGGGATGCGGGCGTCCAGCAGCTCGCACACCGCGTCCACGTTTTTTAGCTGGTCGGCAATCATCCGCCGGGTTTTGGTCATGTGGCCGGGATACCACTGAATATTTAAATTCTGTCCGTTTTCCACGCGTTTCCTCCTTGTGCCTTCACCGAATCAGGCCGATGCGGGAAAAATCCCGCTGCCCTGTCTCCGAATCCCTGCCGGGATACAGAATCAGCGCCGCCCTGCCGATGATATACCCCTCGTCCACCGTACCCAGCCGCACATCCCGGCTGTCGTTGGAGTGGTTGCGGTTGTCCCCCATCACAAAGACGGAGCCTTCCGGCACCGTCAGGGGAAACTCCGTTCCGTCGCAGCGAAAGGTCAGCTCCCGGATGTATGGCTCGTTTAAAACCTTTCCGTCCACGCTGACGCTGCCCTCATCAAAATCAATGTCCACCGTCTGCCCGCCCACGGCGATAATCCGCTTGACGATGGGCTCCTGCAAAAAGCTCTGCTTTCGCAAAACCACAATGTCTCCGGCCTTGTACGTTCCCGCCAGCAGGCCCACGGTAACCGCCAATCGGTCCCCGTCCTGAAGCGTGGGCAGCATAGACTGTCCGTCCACGCCGATCAGCCGCACGGCGAAAGCAAACACCAGCACCACCGCCAGCACGGAGGACACCAGCGCCCGCACCCATTCGTACAGCCCTTGTCCCCGAACCGCCTCCGGAGCCACCGCCGTCAATTCTGTCATGTCGTTTGTCATTTCATACCTCGTCCGGAAGATTCCGGAACCGCGCCAGACAGGAAGCCCCGCCGTCGCCTTTCTCCGGCGCGGCAGGCATTTTGCCGCCGCTCTCCGCAAAGGCAGCTTCCCCGCTACCCTAACTTGCATAGTATATCAAATTTCACCGCAAAGAACAAGTGCGAAGGGCGGGATTTTTCCCAGAAAGGCGCAGGCTTCGCCCCGCCCAGAGGCCAATGGACGGAGAGCGGCCCCGTCGGCATCCAAAGCCGAAGCGACAAGCTCCAAGGGGGCCTGGGAATTGACTTCCCCGGCCCCCTTCTTTGCATTGCCCGCAGGCAATAAACTTTTTCTGGTTTTAGCCCGGAGGCCAGGTCATATCCCGTCCGCCCAGCACATGGAAGTGCAGGTGCGGCACGCTCTGCCCCGCCTGTTCCCCAATGTTGGAAACCACGCGATAGCTTCCGATGCCCTTTTCGGCGGTGAGCTTTGCGATCACCTCGAAAATGTGGGCAACCAAAGCACTGTTACTCCCGTCGATCTGGGACACGGAAGCAATATGGCTCTTCGGAATCACCAGAAAATG
>DKLF01000153.1 GCA_002455655.1 Oscillibacter sp. UBA6647
TTCCCATAGTTTGTCAAGTACCTTTTTCAAGTCCTTAACCATTCTTTTCAAGTCCCGCGCCATCCTCCCGGACAGCTTTGTTAGGATACCAGCATACGCCCTCGTTGTCAACACTTTTTCGACCATTTTTTCTCTTTTGCTCATATTTACTATTTTTCCTGCTTATGCCTCCCTTCTCGCTGTCTAATTCGGCAGTTATGGCCTTTTTTTCAATTTCAAAAAAGAATACGGTCCCGGCGCGCTGATTCTGCGCCGGGGCCGTCTCTTTATTTAGTTCTCCCGGGGATAAGTTTCCGCAATGGAAGCGGAGCCAAAGCTGCTGGCCGGCTCGCCATCCATCAGGTATCGCACCTGCTGCACCGCATCCAAAGAGGTCAGGGACAGGGCCAGCGCGTCCAGCGCGGTTTGCACGTCCGCATTCTCGGGCAAAGCGGATAGGAGGGCAGCAGAGAGGTTCACATAGCACACTCCGTCGCTGAGCTGGGTGGTCAGCACTGTAAAGCCCTCCGGCAAGGCGGAGATCATCCCCCGCTCTGTCGGCCCCGCCTCCAGAGCCGCCACCAGAGCGGAAAGCTGCGTATCCCCCTCGTAGAGGTCCAGCCTGTCCTGAACACCCACAAGTTCTCCTGCCTCGTTCAAAAACCACAGAGTCACCGGTACGGTACTCACCACGTCCTCCATGCTGCTCAGCAAAAGATCTCCTCCGGTAAAGTACTGCTGATTCCGATAGGCCAGCTCCTGCCCCCGGACCGTGACGGACACGGAGCGAATCTCCGGAAGCTGCGTCAGCGTCAGCGTAATGCAGTAATCCGCGATGGTCAGCGCCACACCGGATAGCGTGCTATACGGATAGGAGAGGTCCACCGTGGCATGACCGTCGTCCAGCGACGCGGAGAGAAGCTGCGTTCCTCCGGGGAAGGGACTCTTCAGGTCTTCGCTCCGAGGCCCCTCGAGAAGAACCTCCGTCAGCTTCTCTGCGACAGCGCGGGTATCTGATTCCTGAAGCCCTTCCAGCATCACCGGCTCGGACTGAACCGCGTCGCCGCCGGCCGCAGCCCGCAAATCCTCCGTCATATAGTATAATGTATAGCTCTCTGCATCCGCGCCCTGGGTCTGGCGCGTCGCATAAACGCATCCTGGCAGCAGCGCCAAGGCGCACAGCAGCAGAAGTCCGCGAAATTTCATTCTCCGCCGCCTCCTTCCTCTACCCGCGGCCAGTGGACAGTGAATACCGCGCCGCCCTGCGGACGGTTTGCCGCCTCTACAGACCCACCCCGGTTTTTCACGGTGTCCTGCACAATAGACAGCCCCAGCCCCGTGCCGCCCGCGGCCCGGGAGCGTGCCTTGTCCACTCGGTAAAAGCGCTGAAAAATCCGGGGCAGATCCTCCTCCGGAATGCCCACGCCGTCGTCTGCCACCGTCAAAACGGACTGTCTTCCCTCTCGGCGCAAGGAAACCCGGACCTGTCCCCCGTCGTGGGTATACTTCACCGCGTTGTCCACAAGATTGTACAGCACCTGATGCAGCTCGTCCTTCGTGGCAAGCACCCGGCAGTGCTCCGCAGCATCACAGTAAAGCGCAATCCCCCGCTCTTCCGCCACCAGTTCCATCATCCGCAGCACCTGCTCCAGCACCGGCGCCACATCCACCTCCGACGGCATCGGAACCGCTCCCCCGTCCAGTCGGGTCAGGCGAAGTAAATCCTCGCTGATGCGGCTAAGGCGGTCCGCTTCCCGACCGATGTCCGCCACAAACTCCCGCGTGGTCGCAGGGTCGATGTTCTCTGTCTGTAAAATAGAATCCGTCAGCAGCCGGATGGCGGCCAGCGGTGTTTTCAGCTCGTGGGACGCATCGGATACAAAGCGCCGTCGAACGTCCTCCGTAGTTTGAAGCCGATCTGTCAGGCGGTTAAACTCGTCGCCGATCTGGGCAATCTCGTCGTGGCCCCGGACAGCCGCCCGGTGGCTGTAAGCCCCCGCCCGCACCTGACGGATGGCGGAAAGCAGTTCGCTGATTTTCCCCGTCAGCGCCCGGGATATGATAAAGGACACCACCAGCACCATGGCAGTGACGATGATGGAAAGATTCCGAATGTTGCTTTGAAAGCCCCGCAGCAATGCCGCCTGCCCCACATCGTACTCATAGGCATACACCGCGCCAATAATGCGGTTTTGGTACAGCACCGGCGCAGCCGCCCGGCTGCGGAACGCGCCGTTGCGATAGCTGGAGGTGAACGCATCGTTCCCCGAAAGAGCCTGCACTACCTCGGTATACAGCGCATAATCCCCCACCGCGCCGTCGGACTCTCTGGTGTCGTAGAGCACTTTCCCCGCCGCATCGGTGACCAGAATCCGACTCATGTCGGCGGCCGCCACCAGCGTCATGGCGGCAGAGACGTTCTCCTCCGTCAGACTTTCCAGATTCGCAAGGGCAGACACCATCACAGATACGCTGTTCTCCATGGCGGTGGCCTTGGAGCGAAACGCCAGATCCTCCGACACAATCAGCGGATAGGTGTTCAGCAGCACCAGCACCGCCGCAATGAGGAGAATATAGCTCAGCCCGAATTTTATCTGCAGGCTGCCCCGAACCCGCGGCCGCTCTTTTTCCTCAGCTCTTGAAATAGTAGCCAACCCCCCACTTTGTCAGGATAAGCTCCGGCTCCGCCGGATTTTTCTCCAGCTTCTCCCGCAGACGACGGATGTGGACGTCCACCGTCCGATAGTCCCCGCCGTAGGAATAGCCCCACACCACGTTCATCAGGTTTTCCCGGCTGTATACCCGCCGGGGATTACGCATTAAAAGCTCAATCAGGTCATATTCTTTCGCCGTCAGCTCCACGGTTTTTCCATCCCTGAGCGCCACCCGCTGCTCCGTATCCAGAGACAGGCCCCCCACGGTAATTACGCTGCCCTGCGCCCGCTGAGTTCCCCCTGCCCGGCGCAGCAGCGCCCGCACCCGGGCCTTCAGTTCCATAATGTTAAACGGCTTTGTGAGATAGTCGTCCGCTCCGGATTCAAAGCCCATCAGCTTGTCCGCGTCCTCACTTTTGGCTGTCAGCATGATGACCGGCACGTTGGAAAACTCCCGGATGCGCATGCATGCCTCGATTCCGTCCAGCTCCGGCATCATCACATCCAGAATCACCAGATCAAAGCGCTCGCTCCGGGCAAGAGCCACGGCGGCGGCCCCGTCATAGGCGCACTCCACCTCGTAGCCCTCGTTTTCCAAATTGAATTTCATGCCCTTCACCAGCAACTGTTCGTCGTCCACCACCAAAATCTTCAAACCTCAGCGCTCCTTTTCATTTATCCGACACATACGTACTCCCGCAGGGCGGCAAGCTTTCCTTCACCAATTCCGCTGACGTTCACCAGCTCCTCCACGGTTTCAAAGCGTCCGTGTTCCTCTCGATACGCAACAATCCGCTCCGCCAGCTTTTCGCCGATTCCCGGCAGGGTGGCAAGCGCTTCCCTTCCGGCGGTATTGATGTTGACAGGCCCCGTTTCCGGCTCCTCCTCCGGCAGCAGTTCGGAGGCCGAAGCGGTTCTCTCCATGCTAACCTTGTAGCGCCCCTCAGCACCCGCACTTTGGGTGTGGAACAATAGCGCCAGCAGCAGGCAGAGAAACATTGCTGTCAGAATTAGCAGAATTTTCTCAGTTTTTGTTGGCTGAATTTGTCCTGTCACGGTTGAACTCCCCCGAAATTTTTGTTATACTGAAAAAGAATGCGGAAGCAGCAGGGTTTTTGTCGGGCACGATCCGCCCGCCGCAATATTGTTTGGATCCCCACGCAGTGACGTGCATTGCCCGGGCCCAGAACCGGGCCGCCCAAGGGGCAGTACCCGACTCCTATCACACGCCATAGCTTTCGGCTTTGGCAAAACCGAGAGCAAGATGGCTCAGATGCCAGTATACTTGCCGCTATGCGGCTATTATAGCCATAGCTGCGTTGCAGCTTTATGGTATATACTTTAAATTAAGTATCATAGTTGCTTTGCAGCTATTATACCACAGATTATTGGAGATTGTCACATGAAAATCAAACGCTTCCTCTCTGCTTTTTTACTGCTGATGACGGTGGTAGGCTTCTGTGCCGTCCCTGCCGCCGCCGATGAAATCGCCCCGGCGCCCGACCCGGGAATTACAGCCAAGGCCGCGCTGCTGATAGACAGTGAAACCGGATCGGTCCTCTATCAAAAAAACGAGCATGCCGAGCTGTACCCCGCCAGCCTGACGAAAATCATGACCGCATTGCTGACGCTGGAGGCAATCGATCAGGGCAAGCTCTCTCTGGATCAGGAGCTGACCGCCTCCGCCTCCGCACTGACGGGCCTCGCCTCCGACGGCAGCTCCGCCGGGATTCAGGTGGGGGAAACCATGAGCGTGGAGAATTATCTCAAGTGTATGCTGGTGGTTTCCGCCAATGAGGCCTGCGACGTGCTGGCCGAGGCGGTCAGCGGCAGCGTTGCGGATTTTGTGGACGCCATGAACGCCAAGGCCGAAGCCCTTGGCTGCAAGAACACCCACTTTGCCAACCCCAACGGACTGCACGACTCCCAGCATTACACCTCTGCCTGGGATTTGTACCTTATCACTTTGGAAGCCATGAAATATCCGGAGTTTATGGCTATTTGCGACATGGGCGTGGCGGAGATTCCTGCCACCAACCTCTCCCCCGTCCGCCGCCTGCGCACCACCAACTACCTGCTTTCTAACTGGCGGGCCGTCGGCTATGTCTACTCCGACGCCCACGGTATCAAGACCGGTTCCACCTCCGAGGCGGGACATTGCCTCGTTTCCTCCGCCACCAAGGGCAGCCGTACCCTCATCAGTGTTGTTCTGGGTGCGGATCGGGTCGTCGGGGCCGACGGTGTGGCAGACGTGCGGAGCTTTTCCGAGACAAAGCGATTGTTTGAATGGGGCTTCATCAACTTCTCCATGCAGACGGTCCTCTCCGATTTGGACATGCTGGCAGACGTTAAGGTGGATCTCAGCAAAATCGACAGCGTGGCCGTTCATCCCGCCGACCGGGTGGAGCTGCTCCTGCCAAACCATGTAAAGTCTGAGGAGCTGGAGCGGAAGCTGGACCTTCCGGAAATTGTGAATGCTCCCGTCACCGCAGGGCAGGAGCTTGGCTCCGTGGAGCTGTCTTTGGACGGCACGGTATATGCCACCGTCCCTCTGGTGGCGCTGAACAGTGTGGAAGCTTCCAAGCTTCTCACGTTCTGGTTCAATGTTCAGCAGTTTTTCAGCCGCATGGCCGTAAAGGCGGCGCTGATTGTTCTTGGCATTCTGGTTCTTTTGGGAATCGGCTGGAAGCTCACTTTGGGCCGTCGGCGCTACCGCTATGGAAAGCCCTCCCGCCGCGCCCGCGGCTACCGGGGACGGCGCAGGTAATTGCATAAAAAAGCAGTCTCGCGGATATCCGCAAGACTGCTTTTTGCTTTACAGAACTGTGACAAGCTCCTCTATGGGCTTGCGATCCTCGTGCAGACGGGCAGGATGTGCACCTTCTGCCGGATAGCCGATGGGCAATAGGGCGACGGGCGTGCAGCCCTCCATCTCGGGGAACCGCTCCACCAATGCTTGAGGGTCAAACATCCCCACATACGTGGTGCCAAGACCCAAATCCGCGGCCTGAAGCATCATCTGGGTGGTTACAATCGCCGCGTCAATTTCGCCGTGGTTCTTGCCATCTCCCTCCCGAACCCATGCCTTTTCGGCCTCATAGGCCACTACCAGCATCAACGGAGGATGAAAATGGCTGTCGGCACAGGCGTCGGCCTTTGCCAGCGCCTCTTCGCTTTTCAGCACAAAAATGCGCTGAGGCTGTTTGTTGTGGGCCGTAGGGGCGCTGCGGGCAGCCTCCAGCACCAGATCAAGCTTTTCCTGCTCCACCGGGCGATCACTGAACTTCCGCAGGGAATAGCGCGCTTTCTCCAACTGTGCAAACTCCATGTCAGGTCCTCTCTTTCGTATCGGCGCCTTCGCGTCTTTATAACGGCTTTATATTTTAATTGTATCACGCCGTCTTTTGCTGCGCAACCGTAAAATACATACGGTGGTGCGGGCCTCTCCCGATCACACGAAAAACGCCCAGGGCCGGAGCGGGCGGATTTTCATAAAGCACCGGCGGCGCGGCGGGGCTGACCCTTCCGTGTTCTCCGGAGCGGAGCTTGCCCGCGTCCGCCCCGCTGTCCGCCTTTTCACGGGAACCCCTGACCGCGGTCCCCGGAAACCGAAAAGCAGTTGGCTTTTCGGGGCCTCGCCCAGCCCTGAACCAGTATATGCCCCGCCGGGGGAAAGCGTCCGCCCGCTTCTCAGCCGAAGCAGCGAAAATCAGAAGAACGGAGCGGAGCCTTCTCCGTCCCGCCTTATGCTATTACGTACATTCCCTCTGCTCACTGTCGCCGGGCCGTCTCATAGTCTCCGCCCCGGCGATAAAAGGGGCAGCGTCCCGCATCTGCCCGGAGAAACCGCTCCATCTCGTCCTCATCCAAATCCATGCTGCAAAAGTCGGCGTCTGTCTCCTCATCATAGTTCAGATGGACGCATTCCTCGCATTTTCCGGTCATATCCAAGCTCCATTCTTTCGCCGCGCCCAAAGGCCATCTTTTCTCTCTGTCCGCCCGACTGTCAAATTGGTCGAACCTCAGGTACCAAAGCACCGCCTATCGGGGCGAGACCATGTCGTAAATCCCATCAATATGTATTATGCGCCGAATCACCAGCTCTTCCAGCGCTTCCCGGCTGTCGGCCGGGGCCATCCAGCACATGCCGCACCCAGCCGTGACGCTGCGTGGCACTGGAATCAGTCGTCCCGGCAAGCCATCTTCCCGGCAGGCTTTTTCCATGGCCATGGCCCCCACGGTGGTGGGGAATGTGACAATGCACACTGTTTCGGCCATCACAGCTCTTCCGCCAGCGTCCGCACGGCGGCAGATGCCTGATCCGCCTCCGAAACGGTATTGAAGTACCCGAAGGAAAAACGTACCGCACCCTGCTCCTCCGTCCCCAGTGCCCGGTGGAACCGGGGTGCGCAGTGTGCGCCGGGCCGGGTGGCAATTTGGAAGCGCTGCTCCAGCTCGTCCGCCACCATGGCACTGTCCCGTTCCCCCAGATTCAGCGCAACAATAGGCGCACGGATCTCCGTCCAGAAGTCGCCGTAGACCCGCACGCCGCGAAGCTCCGCAATCCGCTCGTAAAACCGGCGGGCAAGGCCAAGATCGTGGGCGCGGACCTTCTCAATGCCTGTTTCATTCAGCCAATCCAGCGCCGCACCCAGCCCCGCGATGCCGTGACCGTTCAGCGTCCCCGCCTCCATGCGTGTGGGGTACTCCGAAGGCTGGGTTTCGGAAAAGCTCTGCACTCCCGTGCCGCCCACCTTGAAGGGTCGGATTTCCACGCCCGTTCCCACGCACAGACCGCCGGTCCCCTGCGGCCCATATAGTCCCTTGTGTCCGGTGAAGCACACCGCAGCAATGCCCCGGGCTTCTATATCAATCGGAAAAAGGCCCGCCGTCTGGGATACGTCCAGCACAAGCAGCAGCCCATGGGCGCGGCAAAACGCACTTACCCTGTCGAGGTCCAGCACATCGCCGGTAAGGTTGGAGGCATGGGTGCAGACCACCCCGCGGGTATTGGGCCTAAGCAGCTTTTCAAAATCGGCATAATTGATCTGGCCCCCGCCGTCGGCGGGAACAAAGTCCACCTCTCCCCCCTGCGCCCGCAGGCGGTAAAGAGGCCGAAGAACGGAGTTGTGCTCCCAGTCCGTGGAAATCACATGGTCACCGGGACCGAACAGCCCCCCAATTGCCGCGTTCAGCGCCTCGGTGGAATTTGGGGCAAAGCACACCCGTTCGGGCCCCGCGCAGCCAAACAGGGCCGCCAGCTTCTCCCGCGCGTCATAGATTGTCCGGGCGGCGGTCAGTGCCTCGCCATGGGCGCCCCGTCCGCTGTTGCCAAACCCCTCCAGCGCCGCCAGAACCGCCTGTCCCACCGCCGGGGGCTTGGGCCGGGTGGTAGCCGCGTTGTCCAGATAAATCACGGCTTGACCACTTTTCCGGCCTGTGCCAGCGTCTCCACAATCTCGTACATATTTGTGACGCTGCCCACCTCCAGCTTGTCGGTCAGTCCGTAGAAATTCAGGCAAGTGCCGCAGGTGCGGATGTCCACACCCTTGTCCGCCAGCGCATTGATGTCCTCCAGTGAGGCAGAGCCCTGACAGGTCAGATGTGCGCCGCCGTTATAGAACAGAACGGTTTTGGGAAGACTGGGAAGCTGGCTCACCGCAAATAAAAAGCCCTTCATCAGCGTCTTCCCAAGTTCTTCACTGCCCCGACCCATCACGTCCGTATCCACCGCCACCACAAAGCTGCCCGAAG
>DKLF01000112.1 GCA_002455655.1 Oscillibacter sp. UBA6647
AAGCGGATAGACGCGGAGCGGATTCAGTCCGAACTGGACCAGCGCCGCATCGTTCTGGTGGCGGGCTTTCAGGGCATTGACCGCGCCGGAAACATTACCAGGCTGGGCCGGGGCGGGTCAGATACCAGCGCCGTGGCGCTGGCGGCTACCTTCCATGCGTCGCTGTGCCAGATCTTTACGGATGTGGACGGCGTTTATACCACCGACCCCCGGGTCGTGCCAAACGCCAAAAAGCTCAGTGAGATTACCTATGACGAAATGCTGGAGCTGGCAAGTCAGGGAGCACAGGTGCTTCATAACCGCAGCGTGGAGCTGGCAAAGAAATTTCATGTGAATTTGCAGGTCGTGTCCAGCTTGGAGGATAAGCCTGGCACGACTATCAAGGAGGTTACGAAAGTGGAAAAGACGAATATCGCGGGCGTGGTTAAGGATTCCAGTATTGCCCGCATTGCCCTGGTGGGCCTGCAAAACAACCCCGGCGTGGCGTTTCAGGTCTTTGACCTTTTGAGCAAGGGCAACATCAACGTGGACGTGATTTTGCAGTCCATTGGCCGGGAAGACACAAAGGACATCACCTTCACCGTCCACAAAAAGGACGTAGAGCAGGCTGTGGAGCTGCTGGAGGAGCACAAGACGGCGCTGAAATTCGACCACATCAACACCGACGAGCACATCGGCAAGGTGTCTATCGTGGGCATGGGACTGATGAGCAACTGCGGCGTGGCCGCCAGAATGTTTGAAGCGCTGTATGAGGCGGGCATCAACATTCAGATGATCAACACTTCCGAAATCCGCGTCTCCGTCCTGCTGGACGAGGCGGATGTGGATAAGGCCGTCCGCGCCATCCACGCAAAATTCTTCGACGAAACCTGATTTTCACAGCGACGGGGCCTGAAAGGGACCAAGCGGTTCTGATTTCTCTCTGGGGCGCATAAAGTCTCAGGGAGGTGAGTCGTCCTATGAAAAATCGTTTTACGCATTTTTCCATCCGCTTTATGACGGTTCTGCTGGCGGGGCTGTTTTTATTGCTGCTTCGCTCGGCGGGAAGCAACCCGGTTTTTGCCGTGCTGACGCCTCGGTTTGCAAGTCCGTGGGAGCTTGGGAAGCTGCTGTTCTGGCCGCTGCTGTTGGCTGTGGTCATCCCTTTGCGGGACGGCGGAAAATTCTCTGAACGGCTTCCCTGGCTTACGCTGGCATCGTTAGCCGCCGTCCTGATTTTCTGGGTGCTGAGCGCCATCGGGCCGGGACCGGGGGCGTATCTGCTGGCGTGGATTGTATTGTCGGCCATGGCGCTGGCGCTGGCCCAGAGGGGTATTCTTTCCAAGGGGGATCGCTCCGTCTGGATGGTTTTGGCGGTGGCGATGGGTATTTTATTTATCATGCTGACTTTCCTGCCGCCTGCCTTCGGGCCTTTTTTGGACCCGGCGGACGTGGCGGCCATGGCAACCATTCCGTGCTGACGGCACGCGGGGGAAAGGGCGCCGATGGGCGGCCCTTTCCCTGCTTTGCATGGAATTTTACAGTGGAACGGCGCGGCGCGGCCTGCGCAAAAACAACAGAGAGGAAGATACAAATGAACGCAATCGTAACGGTGGTAGGGGAGGACAAAGTCGGCATTATTGCCGGCGTTTGCACGCTTCTGGCAGAGAATAACGTCAATATTCTGGATATCACGCAGACCATCATGCAGGGGAGCTTCACCATGGTCATGGCGGTGGACGTGGGCAAGGCCCCCGTGCCCATCGGGGAGCTGGGCGCACGGCTGGACACTCTGGGCAAGCAGCTTGATATCTCCATCCGCATCCAGCGGGAGGAAATTTTCGACGCCATGCACCGCATTTGAGGGAGAGGCCATGTTAAATCAAAAGGACATTCTCTCCACCATTGAGATGATTGATCAGCAGCATCTGGACATCCGCACCGTCACGATGGGCATTTCGCTTCTGGATTGCTGCGATCCCGACCCCGTGCGGGCCTGCCAAAAAATTTATGATAAAATTACAAAATCCGCAGAAAAGCTGGTGAAAACCGGGGAGGACATTGAGCGGGAATTTGGCATTCCCATCGTTCACAAGCGGATTTCCGTCACGCCCATGGCGCTGGTGGCCGGATCCTCCGACACGGAGAACTACGTGCCTTTTGCTCTGGCCATGGACCGAGCGGCCGGGGCTTGCGGCGTGAACTTTATCGGCGGATATTCCGCTCTGGTGCAAAAAGGAATGACGAAGGCGGACGAAAAGCTCATCCGCTCGATTCCCGAGGCGCTGGCATCTACGGAATTGGTATGCTCCTCCGTCAACGTGGGCTCCACCAAGGCGGGCATCAACATGGACGCGGTGGCCCTGATGGGCCGCATTGTCAAGGAGACGGCCGCGCGCACGGCTGACCGGGACGGGCTTGGCTGCGCCAAGCTGGTGGTGTTTTGCAACGCAGTGGAGGACAACCCCTTTATGGCCGGAGCCTTTCACGGAGTGGGGGAGGCCGAGCATGTGATCAACGTGGGCGTCTCCGGCCCGGGCGTGGTGTGCAGTGCATTGAAGGCCGTTCGAGGCCGCCCCTTTGACGAGCTGGCGGAGACGGTGAAAAAGACTGCGTTCCGCATTACGCGCATGGGCCAGTTGGTGGCGCAGGAAGCATCCCGCCGGCTGGACGTACCCTTTGGCATTGTGGATTTAAGCCTTGCACCTACTCCCGCTGTGGGTGATTCCGTGGCTAGGATTCTGGAAGAAATGGGGCTTGAAACCTGCGGCACCCACGGGACCACAGCGGCTCTTGCTCTGCTGAACGACGCGGTGAAAAAGGGCGGCGTGATGGCGTCCTCCTCCGTGGGCGGGCTTTCGGGCGCATTTATCCCCGTCAGCGAGGACGAGGGGATGATTGCCGCCGCCCGGGCCGGGACGCTAAGCATTGACAAGCTGGAGGCCATGACCTGTGTGTGCTCTGTGGGGCTGGACATGATTGCCGTACCCGGCGATACCAGCGCGGACACCATCTCCGCCATCATCGCGGACGAGGCGGCGATCGGCATGGTGAACTGCAA
>DKLF01000106.1 GCA_002455655.1 Oscillibacter sp. UBA6647
AGACTGCGGGCTGCTTTGAATGATCGACTTTTTACATACGTTCTTTTAGTAGCGTGAAGAGTTCCGCGGTAAGGCCGCGGGCGGCTTCGGTCTTATACTGGCGGTTGGCTGGACGGCAGTTGTCGAGAATCGTCCTTTTAACCACTCCTGTATGCGCAGTCGTTTCCTTTGCTCTCCCTGCGCAAGGAATGTCCGGAAGCGTCGAAGCCGTGAATCACCCGCTCCCACAGCTTCCTGTGGAAAAGCGCCCCGCTGTCTAATAGACAGCGGGGCGCTTTTGCTCCCGGTTGTATTTTATAATCCCTCTCAGTTGCTGGAAACTGACTTTAAATACACTTCGCCCGGCGGTCTTTTGACCGCCGGGCGAAAAACATTTTAGGAGTATACAAAACAATTCCCTGATATCTCAAGCCATTTCCCACAGGAGAAACGCGCTTACTTCTTGAAGCTGTCCTTCAAACTGACGCTGCGGTTAAACACCAGCCGTCCCGGCGCGGAGTCCTTGTTGTCAAGGCAGAAATAGCCCAGCCGCATGAACTGGAAATTGGCGGGCGCAGCGGCGCCTGCCAGCTCCGCCTCCACCTTGCAGCCCCGCAGAATTTCCAGCGAGGCAGGATTCACATAGTCCATAAAATTCTTGTCCGCGCCGTCGGGGTCCGCGTCGGTAAACAGGTTGTCGTACAGCCGCACCTCCGCATCCACAGCGGTAGCGGCGTCCACCCAATGAATCGTCGCTCCCTTGACCTTCCGCCCGTCGGCGGGGTCGCCGCCCCGGCTGTTGGGGTCATATTCGCACAAAACCTCGGTAACATTGCCTTCCTCATCCAAGACGCAGCCGGTGCAGGTCACAAGATACGCGCCCTTTAGACGGACCTCGTTTCCCGGATACAAGCGCTTGTACTTGGGAGCGGGCTCTTCCATGAAATCGTCCGACTCAATATACACTGTCCTTGAAAAAGGCACCTCCCGGGTCCCGGCCTCCGGGTCCACGGGGTTGTTCTCCACGGTAAGGGTTTCCTGCTTGTCTTCCGGATAGTTGGTAACGGTTAGCTTCAAGGGCCGCAGCACCGCCATGGTCCGTCGGGCGGTTTCGTTCAAATCCTCCCGCAGGCAGTGCTCCAAAAAGCCGTATTCCACCACGCTGGCGGCCTTTGCAACGCCAATGCGTTCGCAGAAGCTGCGGACGGCCCGGGGCGTATACCCCCTGCGGCGCAAGCCGCACAGGGTGGGCATCCGGGGATCGTCCCATCCGGAAACCACGCCCTCCTCCACAAGGGTGCGCAGCTTTCGCTTGCTCATCACCGTGTGGTCGATTCCCAGCCGGGCAAACTCGATCTGCCGGGGCTTTGCGGGCAGGTCGCAGTGTTCCACCACCCAGTTGTACAGCGGGCGGTGGGCCTCAAACTCCAAAGAACACAGCGAGTGGGTAATCCCCTCCAGCGCATCCTGAATGGGGTGGGCAAAATCGTACATGGGATAGATGCACCATTTGTCCCCCTGCCGGTGGTGTCGCATGTGGTTGATGCGGTAAAGCGCCGGGTCCCGCATATTGAAGTTGCCGCTGGCAAGGTCAATTTTGGCCCGCAGGGTCATACGTCCGTTTTCAAACTCACCGCCGCGCATTCTTTCAAACAAGTCCAGACTTTCCTCGATAGGCCTGTCCCGCCAGGGACTGCGGGCGGGCACACCAATTTCGCCCCGATATTTCCTGAATTCCTCGGGGCTCAGTTCGCAGACATAAGCCAGGCCCTTTTTGATAAGGCCCTGCGCCTGACGGTAATCCTCTTCAAAATAGTCGGACCCATAGTAAAAGCGATCGCCCCAGTCAAAGCCAAGCCAATGGATGTCCTCCTTGATGGCGTCCACATACTCCTCATCCTCTTTGGTGGGATTGGTGTCATCCATCCGCAGGTTGCACAGGCCGCCGTATTTTTCCGCCATACCAAAGTCAATGGTCAGCGCCTTACAGTGGCCAATGTGCAGATATCCGTTGGGCTCGGGGGGAAAGCGGGTGTGAACCGTCATCCCGGCGTATTGTCCGCCGGGGGCAATGTCCTCCTCGATAAACGTCTGGATGAAATTGCGGCTCTCCGGCGTCTCCGACTCCGGAATTTTGCGTTCCTCTGCCATGTTGCGTTTCCTTCCTTCCTGTGGCGCTCTTTTGCTTTGATCGATAATCAGAAGTCCATTATACAAACTTCGCCCGGAAAAAGCAAGAGAAACGCTCGCCAAAGGAATCGGCAGAAGGCGGCGCCGATTTTGCCGCACCCGAACACATCCGCTCTCCCATCAGCAAATCAACCAATCCTCTGTCACATCCTTCAGCGCCACCGGCGTCACGGCACAGCGAAGCAGCAGCTCCGCCAGCCGCCATACCCTGTCGCCGGACACCGCCAGTCCATGTACGCGGCTCCGCTCGTCTCCCCGAATAATTTCCACTCCATAGCCGCCCAAAAGCTTGTCCGTACTCTCCAACAGGTAATAAAACGTTTTTTCTCCCAGCACCTCAGTCTCCCCGATAAACACTCTGCGCAACCGCGATCCCTCCCATTTTTGACAAACTGCCAGTGAAAACCCAGCCCTGCTCCCAAATTATGCCGGATGGAAGTCGATACACCAGCCATTCTACCATACCTTTGTGTCGAATTTTGTCGAATTATGGAATATAGTTGTTTGAATGCAAAAAATATCGATATTTAAAAATCGTTTTTTGTGTATATTCCACAAATTTAGAATGTGCAGCGTTCCTTTTTTTCACTTTCCGATTCTTAAAGTCGTTGCTCTCCGCTCAGAAGGCTCAGCAGTTCCTCCCTGCTGTACAGCAGGTTCAGCGCCTCCAGCATGGCGGAGACGGACAGGTGCTCCGGCAGCGCCAGTCGCCGCAGCAGTATCCGACGCTTCTCTCCGCTGTCCTGCCCCCCGGTAAGACCCATCCCATAGAGGTCAGCCTTTGTCAGGGGCTTTCCCGCAGACGCGGGGGCGTTTTCTCCCTCAAAGGTGGCTCCCGCCCGCTCCAGTGCGTCCAAAAGCACCTCCGGGCGCATTCCCTCCACACCCAGCTTCCCCTCTTTTCCGGCCTTGCGCCTGCGGCGCTCCTGGCCGTATAAATCCGGGATATATGCCTGCTTC
>DKLF01000030.1:0-17824 GCA_002455655.1 Oscillibacter sp. UBA6647
GGTGGGGCCAATGTCGCCAGTAGGACCGGTGGGGCCGGTGGGACCCGCGGGAGTATTATCTTCAATTGTTACGATTGCAGAGCCCTGTGTTACCGTAATATCCAGCGTAGTGGATTGGAAAATTAAGTTTTCACCGAGCCCCACGGTAGCAGACCCTACGGGACCCAAGACGTTGAAGAGCACTTCTTCGGGATCAAAGGTTCCGGTGGGGCCTGTGGGGCCAGTCGCGCCGGTAGGACCTGTGGGGCCAATAAGCCCCTGTGCTCCGTCCGCGCCCGTGGCTCCGGTGGGGCCTGTGGGGCCGGTTGGGCCGGTGGCGCCTACACCAGTCGCTCCCGTGGCACCGGTAGGACCGGTCGCCCCAGTCGCCCCGGTGGGGCCGGTTGCACCCGTCGCGCCTACACCAGTCGCTCCGGTAGGACCTGTGGGACCGGTCGCCCCAGTCGCCCCGGTGGGGCCGGTTGCGCCGGTTGCACCCGTCGCGCCTACACCAGTCGCTCCGGTAGGACCTGTGGGACCGGTCGCCCCAGTTGCCCCGGTGGGGCCGGTTGCGCCGGTTGCGCCTACACCAGTCGCTCCGGTGGCACCGGTAGCACCGGTCGCCCCAGTCGCCCCGATGGGGCCTTGTGGGCCAAAGGGACCCTGAGGGCCTTGTGGACCTTGGGGCCCCTGAGGGCCGGCAGGGCCGGTAGCTCCGTTAGCTCCGGCAGGCCCCTGAGGACCTTGGGCCCCCTGAGGACCCTGTGGACCAGCGACGCCCTGGGGACCGGCGGGGCCGGTGGCTCCGGCGGGGCCCTGAGGGCCCTGTGGACCGGTAGGTCCGGTGGGGCCTTGCCGTCCGGGACAGCCGGGACAGCCGGGAGGGCCCGGAGGGCCGGGAATGCAGCAATAGGAATTGCAAGAAGAACCGGAATGAATTTTCATTCCGCAATCCTCAGAATTTGTAGAGGAATTATCGCATCCAGAGTTGGAATGCGAACAGTTTCTGAAAGCCATATTCGAAGTTCCTTTCATGATAGTAGGCTGGCGAAACCCAATACAGTGTATGCCTGCTTTCTTCCCTTTGCCATTCAGCCAACGACCACGGACAAATTTTTTTGCAGCATTCTTTTAAAACCATTAAGAAAAGCCGCCTGAAGAATGATCTTCAGGCGGCTTTTCATTCGGTTTTGCACTTTGGGCTACTCCGCCCGGAAAACATGAATGTGAAACCCAATCCGAACGGAAAGGCGCTCCACGGCTGCCAGCCGCTCCGTCCCCTCCTTTGGTGTTTTCCAGTAGTAGGGCGTCATTTGAAACAGCGCGTGAATTTCCTCCTGAGAATTCAGCTCTATCCGCCCCTCCACAGGGACGACGGTTTCATAGGCAAAGCCCTCGTAGGGCGTGCGCTTTTCCTCGTTGGGATAGGGCGCGTCATAAAGAATTTCCTTCAGCTCCCACAGGTGCATGGCCGACGGCACCACATACAAAAAACTTCCACCCGGTTGCAGCACGCGCCGAAATTCCGAAACGCACAGAGGGGAAAAGCAATTCAATAGCAGCTCCACCGATGCATCTGCCAGCGGCAGCCGGTAAGAGGACGCCACCGCGAACTCCACATCCTTTTCCCGCTTCGCCGCCAGACGCGCCGCAGCCTTGGAAATGTCCGTTCCCGCAATGCGGGGGCGCTTTCCCGCCTCGCGCAGCGCCCGATAAATTCCGGCGGTGTAGTACCCCTCTCCGCAGCCCGCGTCCAAAATCGCAGACTCCGGTCCCGTGTGGGAGATCGCGAGGGCGCACAGCGCGGCCAGCAGCGGGCGATAGTAGTCCCGGGAGAGAAAGTCCCGCCGGGCGGCGGCCATGCCGGGATCGTCGCCCGGAGCGGCGGAGTTCTTTTGATTTGCAGGAAGCAGGTGGGTATGGCCCTCTTTTGCGATGTCAAAGCTGTGGCCCCCGGGGCAGGCATAGGTCCGCTCCGTCCGCTCCAGCGCCGCGCCGCACAGAGGACAGCGAAACAGGCTGCTCATGCCTCTCCCTCGCGGATGGTCACGTCGTTAATCCACTTCCTGCTTTTAAACCGGAAAAAACCGGCGGGCATTTTACAGATATTTTCCGAATAAATGGACAGGCACACCAGCCAGATGGGCGCGTTCAGCACCAGTCCCGTCAGCGCCGTCAGCGGTACCGCCACCAGCCACAGCGGAAGCAGGTCCAGAAACGCTGCTGCCCGCGCGTCTCCGCCCGCGCGCAGCACACCGGTGATGTTGGATATGTCAAAGGATTTCATAGGCATCATCACGATATAGACCATGCACATGGTCACCGCCACCTCCACGGCCGTTTCTGTCAGGCTGAACAGCGGATAGAGAATGGGGATAAGCAGCGTGGGCAGCAGCACCGCCAGCACCACGGCAACCGCCACTCCCAGAAAAAAAGACACCAGCAAAAGGCAATGGCTCAGGTTGTAAACCTCCTCCTCTGAGGCCCGCTCCCCAATACGCTTGCCCACAATGACAGCGGTGGAGCCTGCAAGGCCAAAGCAGGCCACTGTGGCAAATTTGTCAATATTGCCCATAATGGCGTAGGCGGCCAGCATATCTGCGCTGATCACCGTATGCCCCATAATTGCAGTCACCACGGAGGTACCAAGACCCCATAGCGTCTCATTCACAATGACCGGCCCGGCATAGACCACCGCGCTTTTTGCCATGGCTCTGCCCGGGCGCAGCAACACTTGGGGCGCCAGCGGAATCCGCCGATTAAAAATGGCGTAAACAAATACAATGGCAAATTCCACCACCCGGGCGGTCAGAGTGGCAAGCGCCGCACCGGTAATTTCCAGCCGGGGCGCGCCAAACTTTCCGAAAATCAGGCAGTAGTTTAAGAACGTATTCAGCAGCATGGAAATGGCAAATACCACCATGCCAAAGCCGGGATTTTCTGTGCTCCGCTGCATTCCAACATACACGGAACTGACGGCGTTGAACACATAGGATATGCCCACAATCCGCACGTACGGCGCGCCCAGTGCAATCAGCCCGGCGTTATCGGTGACAAGGCCCATCACCCATTCCGGGAACAAAAACAGCACCAGCGCCGCAAGCCCGGAGACAGCAAGTCCCGCATACGCCGCCACGCCCATTACACGGTTGATGGAAACGGTATCTCCCTTGCCCCAATACTGGCACACCAATACCGTAAGGCCGCTCATCACCCCAAAAATGATCACCTGCACCAGAAATATCGGCGTGTTGGCGGCAGTGACGGCGGACAGCTCATCGTTGCCCAGCAGGCCCACCATGAAGGTATCCACAAAGCCAAGAGACGTGGTAATGAGATTTTGCAGAATAATCGGAAGCGACAGCTTCCACAGTCGGCCGTAAAAGCCGGGCTTTTGGCGAAGCACGGAAAACATAATTACCTCAATCGTTCTCAAAATATTTCATACAGGATATACCCCCGACTGTTTCTAAACAGCGCGGGAATCTTCAGGCGCGTCACAGCATGGGAAACCGGGCGTCGTGATGTTGGCGCAGGGCGTCCGCCGCCGCGTCAATTTCCTCTTTCGTGGTTTCGGGCCCAAAGCTCAGCCGCACCACTCCGGCGGCTTCCCGCTTTTCAAGACCCAGCGCCGCCGTCACCTGACTGGGCTTTCCCTGATGGCAGGCGGACCCGGCAGAGATGCAGATGCCCGCCTCGGACAGCTCGTTCACCACGTTCTGGCTGGGATACCCCGGCATGGAGACGGACAGCACATGGGGCGCGGTTCCCTTTGCGATGAATCTCAAATCTGGAATTTCCCCCAGCCGCTCCACGGCGTAGGCTTTGATCTCGGCCATGTGCCGCAGCTTCACATCAAAATCCTCCAGCCGCAGCTCCACCGCCTTGGCAAAACCCGCAATCTGGGCGGTGGCCTCCGTCCCGGCGCGAAAGCCGGACTCCTGCCCACCGCCAGGCAGCAAGGGGCGCGGAGCCCGGACCCGCCCGCCGATATACAGCGCGCCGATGCCCTTGGGTCCCCCGATTTTGTGGGCGGAAAGAGCAATAAAGTCCGCGCCCAGCGTTTTGGCGGAGAAGGGAATTTTCAAAAAGCCCTGCACCGCGTCGGTATGCAGCAGGGTTTTTTCATTTTTCGCTCCCAGCTCAGCGGCAATCTCCGAAACGGGGTAAACGTTCCCCGTTTCATTGTTCACCAGCATCACGCTCACCAGCGCCGTGTCTGGCCGGACAGCCTCCAGCACCTTCTCTGCCGGAATATTCCCGTCCCTGTCCGGGAGGATGCGGGTAATCTCATACCCGTCCTGCTCCAGCCAGCGGCACCGCTCCAGCACGGCGCTGTGCTCCACGGCGGTGGTGACAATGTGTTTTCCCACCCGCCGATTCTGCCACAGGGCCGCGGTGAAGGCCCAGTTGTCCGACTCGGTTCCGCAGGCGGTAAAAAACAGCCGCGCCGCCTCGCAGCCAAGGGCCTGCGCCACGGTTCCACGGCAGTCCTCCACAAGCTTTTGGGCGCGGCGGCCATAGGCGTACTGGGAGCTGGGATTGCCGTATTCCTCCGTCAGCACGCGGAACATCTCCTCCGCCACCGCCCTCGGCACCGGCGTGGTGGCGGCGTGGTCGAGATAAATCATGAAAACACTCCTTAGATTGGGGCTTGCCCCCGCGGTAAAATACACGTATAATAGCGTTGTGCCGCCCATTGCGGCTCAATCGTATTATTATAAAGAAAATCGTCTGAAATAGCAAGGAGAATCCATGAAAATCGCCATTTACACCCTGGGCTGCAAGGTGAATCAATATGAGACGCAGGCCATGGAGCAGGAGCTTTCCCGCCGTGGTCACGAAATCGTGTCCTTTTCAGGCGCAGCGGACGCCTATGTGGTGAACACCTGCTCCGTCACCGCTGTCAGCGACCAGAAGTCCCGCCAGATGCTCTCCCGCGCCCGGCGGGAGCACCCCGGGTCGGTGGTGGCCGTGTGCGGCTGCTATCCCCAGACCCGGCCCGAGGACGTGCGCAAGCTGGACGTGGACCTGATTGCGGGCACCGGGGACCGGATGGGCTTTCTGGACCTTCTGGAGCAGGAGCTGGAGGACCGCAGGCCCATGGAGGCCGTAGACCGCGTGTTTGACCGCCGGGCCTTTGAAATTCTCCCCGCTGGGGGACTGGAGGGCCGCACCCGGGCTATGCTGAAGGTGGAGGACGGCTGCGTCAACTTCTGTTCCTACTGCATTATTCCTTACGCCCGCGGCCCCGTGCGCTCCCTGCCCCCGGAGGAGGCAGCGGCGCGGGCCAAGGACCTTGCGGCGGCGGACTATCGGGAAATGGTGCTCACAGGCATCGAGATTTCCTCTTGGGGCACGGATTTAAAGACGGGACAGGGCCTGATTGATTTGATGGAGCTTCTTAGCGCCGCCGCGCCGGGTCTGCGGCTGCGGCTGGGCAGTCTGGAACCGCGCACCATCGACGAGGACTTTTGCCGCCGGGCCGCGAAGCTTCCCAACCTCTGCCCCCAATTCCACCTGTCCATGCAGTCCGGCTGCGACGAAACCCTGAAGCGGATGAATCGGAAGTATGACACTGCCCGGTATTTCCGCTCTGTGGCGCTACTGAAGGAATATTTTGACCGCCCCGCCGTCACCACCGACATGATCGTGGGCTTCCCCGGCGAGACGGAGGAGGAATTTGCCCAATCGTTGGACTTTATCCGCCGGTGCGGCTTTGCCCGGATGCACATTTTCCCCTATTCCATCCGTCCCGGAACCCCGGCGGCGGAACTTGTGCAAATTCCCGCCGCCGTGAAGGAAAACCGGGCCGCCCGGTCCGCCACCGTGGCGGACGAAATGCGCAAAGAATATCTTGAGGGCTGTGTGGGGCAGGTGTACCCCGTGCTGTTCGAGCAGGTCAAAGGGGGCCGCTTTTCCGGCCACGCGCCCAATTATACGGAGGTTTTGGTTCCGCACGGAGTGAACCTTCACAATCGGGTGCTTAACACCCGCATCATCGGCATAGAGGGATTTTCCCTGCTGGGAGAATTGGAGGAAACGCCATGAAGAGCCACTTTTTTGCGTATATCTCCCGGCTGCGGTTTATCTCCCGCTGGGCGCTGATGCGCAACACCGCCCCGGAAAACGTACAGGAGCACAGCCACCAGACGGCGGTGCTGGCCCATGCGCTGGCGCTCATCCGCAACAAGCGCTTCGGCGGGCATGTAGACCCCGGCGCTGCGGCGGTGGCGGCGCTGTATCACGACGCGTCGGAAATTCTCACCGGCGACATGCCCACCCCCATTAAGTATTACAGTCCCTCCATCCGCTCCGCCTATCAGGAGGTGGAAGCGGAAGCCAACCGAAAGCTGCTGGAAATGCTGCCGCCGGAGCTGCGGGAGAGCTATGCCCCGGTGCTGGAAATCCCCGACCCGGAGCTGCGCACGCTGGTGAAAGCGGCGGACAAGCTCTCCGCCTATATCAAGTGCGTGGAGGAGGTCAAGGCGGGAAACGGAGAGTTTGGGGACGCGGCAAGGCAGACCCGCGCCGCGCTGGAATCCTTTGGCCTTCCAGAGGTGGACTATTTTCTCGAAACCTTTATGGACAGCTTTTCCCTGACGCTGGACCAGCTAAAATAAGGCGGGCGTTTCAAAACGGACCCGGCGCGGGCTTGTCAAAGCCTTTCCGCCCGGCAAAGCTTGGCAATCTATAAAATCAGCGGGCTTCGGAATTTTCCGAAGCCCGCGCTTGTTTTAAATCTTAATCAGTTCGTATTCCCGGGTCCCAAGACCTAGCTTTTCCCCATGCTCCAAACACACCCGCCAGTCGGTGTCGGGATGGAGCGCAGCAAAATGGTCGCCGCAATTGCAGTCCCACGCCCCGTCGGACAGGGCGGAGCCCGCCATCACGGGCTGGGCATTCACCGCGTCGGCACAGGCCTGATCCAGCGCCACTGGGTCAAAGGAGGCGAACATCCCCACGTCCGGGGCAATGGGTGCGTCGTTTTCCCCGTGGCAGTCGCAGTTGGGCGAGATGTCCAGCACCAGCGACACATGGAAGCAGGGACGCCCGTCCACCACCGCCTTGGTATACTCCGCAATTTTTCTGTTCAAAATGGCGGGGGCCTCATCGTTGGCGGCAAAAATCGCGTCCTTGGGGCAAACCCCCAGGCACCTTCCGCAGCCAACGCACTTGTCCGGATCGATGGTCGCCTTGCCGTCAGTGACAGAGGGCGCGTCGTGGGCGCAGATTTTCACGCAGGCGCCGCACCCGATGCAGCGCTTCTGCTTGACATAGGGCGTGCCGGAGCTGTGCATCTCCATCTTTCCCGCCCGGGAGCCGCAGCCCATGCCGATGTTTTTCAACGTGCCGCCCATGCCGGTCTGCTCGTGGCCCTTAAAGTGGGTCAGGGAGATGAACACGTCCGCATCCATCACCGCTCTGCCGATTTTGGCCTCCTTCACGTATTCGCCGCCCACCACCGGCACCAGAACCTCGTCGGTGCCCTTCAGCCCGTCGCCGATCAGGATGTGACAGCCGGTGGAGAAGGGGGAAAACCCGTTTACATAGGCCGACTCAATGTGATCCAGCGCGTTTTTCCGCCCGCCGACATACAGTGTGTTGCAGTCCGTCAGATAAGGCCTTCCACCCTGGGCCTTCACAAGGTCCGCCACCACCTTGGCCCAGTTGGGCCGAAGATACGCCAAATTCCCCGGCTCGCCGAAATGCATTTTGATCGCCGCGTATTTCCCCTCCAAATCAATGTCGCCAAACCCGGCGGTCATCATCAGGCGCGCCAGCTTCTGGGGCAAATTCTCCCGCCAGCTTGGAGCCCGGAAATCCGCAAAATAAACCTTTGCCTTTCCTGCCATCTTCAGTTTTCCTCCCTGTTTTCTCTTCCTGTTCTCTTTTCCTGTTCTCTTTTCCTGCGCTTTCTTTGTTCTATTCCCGAAATTGCCTTTGCTTACTCGTCCAGCTCCACATTCACGTGGTCCGTCCCGTGCTCTTCAAATTCGTCCATATAAGTATCGATGCGCTCCATCAGCTCGTTGTAATTCTCTCTGGTCATGGGCTCTCCGTCCATGTCCCGCAGGGCCAGCTCCTCCGCCAGAATCTCATAGAACACCACATCCTCATAATCTGCGATGGCCTCGTGAATTCCGCCGTCGGCAAACGCGCGGGAGGGGATAATCTCCCCGTCCAGATGCTCCGCCAGCTTATGCATTCCGTGGGCGGGGCAGTGAGAGAAGATCAGGCTCTCCACCTTGTCGTATTCCGCAATGCGGTCGTCCTCACGGGCGGAGTTCATCACCCAATTCCCGATGTACACCAAATCCAGCAGATAGCGGTACTGCTGCTCTGTCAGCTCGATCTTCACGGCAAACACCTCCCTCATCCGGTTTTTTCGGCCGCAAGGCCGATCCTTTCAGCATTATACCAAATCCCATTTGGAAATTCCACATCAAAAACCGGGAAAAAAGCCTAAAATCTGTCTTGCCCGGTGTTCACATACATAGTATAATGGTCAAGTTGGGGCTATATGATAGGAATATGGCCCTTTCAGCCACAGATATGGAGGCACTTTGCATGGATAAGCGACCCATCGGCGTGTTCGACTCCGGCCTTGGCGGACTGACCGCTATCCGCTCCCTGCGGGAGATTTTGCCCGAGGAGGACCTGATTTACTTTGGAGACACCTCCCGCGTCCCTTACGGGGGCCGGTCCCGGGAGACAATTTTGAAATACGCGCGGCAGGACGTGCGGTTCCTGCGATCCTTTGACCTTAAGGCGATTTTGATTGCCTGCGGCACCGTATCCACCACCTCTTTGCCCGCGCTGCAGGCGGAAAACGATTTGCCCATGGTGGGCGTGGTGGAGCCCACCTGCCGCCGGGCCGCCGCGGTGACAAAAAACAAGCGGGTTGGCATGATCGCCACGCAGGCCAGCGTCCGGGCGGGGGCTTATGCAAAGGCCCTTGCGGAGCTGGACCCGGAGATTGAGGTGTTTTCCAAGGCATGTCCCCTGTTTGTGCCGCTGGTTGAAAACGGACGCTTCCGCAAGGGGGACGCGGTGATTGAAACCGTGGCACGGGAGTATCTTGCGTCCATGCGGGAGACGGGCGTGGACACCTTGATCTTGGGCTGCACCCACTATCCCCTGCTGGAGGAAATTATCGGCGGAGTGATGGGGCCGGAGGTAGCGCTGGTGTCCGCCGGGGAGGAGTCCGCCTTTGAACTGAAGCGGCTTTTAAAAGCCGGAGAGCTGCGAAACAGCGAGAAACGTCAGGGCGACGCCACATATTATGTCAGCGACCGGGTGGAGAGCTTCGAGGAAACCGCCTCCTGGTTCCTGCGGGAGGATTTGCGCCATGGAGCCAATCAAATTGATATCGATCGATACTGAAAGCCCGCCCCTGCCGGTGATTATCTCTGTGCGGGGAGAGCAGTATTTTGACGGCTGCGACCCCGACGGCACGGAGCTGACCACTGAGGGGACGCTGCGCCCGCTCCCGGACGGGCTGCTGCTGCGCTATGAGGAAAGCGCCCTCACCGGGATGGAGGGCACCGTTACCACCTTTGAGCTGCGGGGAGAAAAAGTGATTTTGACCCGGGCGGGCAAGGTGAACTCCCAGATGATTTTCGAGGAGGGGCGGCAGCACACATCGCTGTATGAAACGCCCATGGGAGAACTGAGTGTGGACATTTTAACCAGCTTCCTGCGCCACAGCCTGACAGAGCGGGGCGGCCTTCTTGAAATCCGATATTCCATCGCGGTGGACCACACCGCCACGGGAAAAAATGCGTTTAAAATCCGCGTGCGGCCCAAAAGCTGACGGAAGGGACGCGCCTTCCGTCACCACACCAATGAAAACGAGGGATAAACCATGCTGCATATGATTCAAAAAGCAAAGGACCAGGCGGCGGAGCTGACCAGAAGCGCCTATCGCGCCGCCGTTTCCGACGGGACCCTTCCGGAGGCGGAGATTGCATCCGTCCCTGTGGAAATTCCCAAGGACACGAAAAACGGCGACTTTACCACCACCTTCGCGCTGGCTGCGTCCAAGGCCCTGCGCCAGCCGCCCAGGGCCATTGCACAGGCGCTGCTGGAGCGTCTGGCGCTGGAGGGCAGCTATTTTGACTCCGCCGAAATCGCCGGCCCCGGCTTTTTAAACTTCCATCTGGGGCAGGCGTGGTTTGGCGACGTGCTTTCCGCCGTGGAGAGCGAAGGGGAGAACTACGGCCAGAACGATGAACTGTCGGGCCGGAAAATCATGGTGGAATTCGTCTCCGCCAACCCCACCGGCCCTATGCACATGGGCAACGCCCGGGGCGGCGTGCTGGGCGACACGCTTGCCTCCGTCCTCTCCTTCTGCGGGGCGGAGGTGTCCCGTGAATTTTACGTCAACGACGCGGGCCATCAGATTGAAAAATTTGCCCAGTCCATCGAGGCCCGCTACCTCCAGCTTATCCGGGGCGAGGACGCGGTTCCTTTCCCGGAGGACGGGTATCAGGGCGAGGACATCCGGGACTTGGCGCAGGCCTACCGCGCCGAGCACGGAGACGCGCTGGCCGACGCGGAGGAAGCGGCCCGGCGGGACACGCTTGCCCAATTTGGCCTAAGCGTGAACCTGCCCAAGATGAAGTCGGATTTGGCCCGGTACAAAATCCGGTACGACACCTGGTTCTACGAGTCCTCCCTCCACGAGTCCGGGTATGTTGCCGAGACGGCGGACAAGCTGCGTGAGGCGGGCTTCACCTATGAAAAGGACGGGGCCCTGTGGCTGAAAACCGCGGAAATTATGGCCGCAAACCTTCGCCGTGAGGGGAAAAAGGAAGCGGACATTGAGAAGCTGGAGCTGAAGGACGACGTGCTCCGCCGGGCCAACGGGTTTTACACCTATTTTGCCGCCGACATCGCTTATCACCGCAACAAGCTGGCTGTCCGGGGTTTTGATAAGGTCATCAACGTCTGGGGCGCGGACCATCACGGCCACGTCGCTCGTCTCAAGGGCGCGCTGGACGCGCTGGGACTGGACGGCGCAAACCGGCTGGACATTGTGCTGATGCAGCTTGTGAAGCTCCTGCGGGACGGCGAGGCCGTGCGCATGAGCAAGCGCACGGGCAAGGCCATTTCCCTGTGCGATCTGCTGGACGAGGTCCCCGTGGACGCGGCAAGGTGGTTCTTCAACGCCAAGCCGGACACCCAGATGGAGTTTGATCTGGGGCTTGCCGTCCGGGAGGACAGCGAAAACCCCCTTTACTACGTGGAATACGCCCACGCCCGCATTTGCTCGCTGCTGCGGGCCATGGAGGGCGAGGGACTGCGCGTCCCCGCCGCTGGGGACGTGGACATGGCGCAGGTAAGCGGCGAGGCGGAGCAGGCCCTGATCAAGCAGTTGGCCCAGTTCTGTGAAATCGTCCGTCTTTCCGCCAGAGACTATGACCCCTCCTTCATTAACCGATATTTACAGGAGCTGGCGGCCTGCTTCCACAGGTTCTACACGGCATGCCGCATCAAGGGCGAAGCCCCGGAGCTGGCGCAGGCACGGCTGAAGCTGGCGGACTCCGCCCGCGCGGTTCTGCGCAGCGGACTAAAGCTCCTCGGCGTGGACGCGCCGGAGAAAATGTAACGCGAACGATCCGTTCCATCAGAGACAGCGAAGCCCGCGCCGGTCAGGCGCGGGCCTCATTTCAAGAGAAAGAGGGAAGCTCTCATGAGTATTTTTGAGGCGCTGATGCTGATTTGCTTTGGCCTTTCGTGGCCGGTGAACATCCGCAAATCCTGGGTGACCCGCTCCGCCGTGGGCAAGAGCTTATTTTTTCTCATTATCATTGAGTTTGGCTACATCTGCGGAATGCTGAACAAGGTTTTGGTACGGTTTGACTGGGTGTTTTTCCTATACGTGCTGAATTTTCTGATGGTGGGGACCGACGCGCTCATTTACTTTCGCAACAAAAAATTGGATCGCCTGCGGGCGGAGCAGGAACAGGAGACCTGAATTTCATGAACGCACCCCAGAACAAGACAGAGCGCCGCCTTGGCCCCGCCCTGCGCACCGCCTTTCCCCACACCATCCCGGTCTTGACCGGCTTTCTCTTCCTTGGCATTGCCTACGGCGTTCTGATGAACGCCAAGGGCTACGGTCCCCTCTGGTCCGCTCTGATGAGTGCGGTGGCTTTTTGCGGAAGCATGCAGTTCGTGGCAATTACCCTGCTGACCACGGTGTTCGACCCCGTTCAGGCAGTGCTGTTGTCCTTCATGGTAAATGCCCGGCATCTTTTTTACGGCATTGTCATGCTGGAAAAATATCGGGGGCTGGGCAAGACCCGCATTCCGCTCATCTACGTTTTATGCGACGAGACGTTTTCCCTTGTTTCCACGGTGGAACCGCCGGAGGGCGTGGATAAAAAGAGCTTTTACCTCTCCATCTCCCTGCTGGACTATTTATACTGGGTGGGGGGTACGGCTCTGGGTGGCCTGTTAGGGGACTTCATTCCCTTTGACACCGCAGGGCTGGACTTTGCCCTGACGGCGCTGTTTGTGGTGCTGTTTATGGAGCAATGTAAAAAGAGGGAAAACCGGGCCGCAGGGCTGATCGGTATCGGCGCAACAGCGGCGTGCCTGCTGGCGTTCGGGCCGGACAATCTGGTGATTCCCGCCATGCTTGCAATCGTTGCAATTTTGCTGATGGGGAGGAAAAAGCTGTGTACCTGAGCGTGCCGCAAACGCTGACACTCATTCTGGCCGTGGCTGTGGGGGCGCAGCTTACCCGGTGGCTTCCCTTTTTGCTGCTGCCGAAGGGAAAAGAAGTCCCCAAGACAGTAGAGTATCTCGGAAAGCTTCTTCCCGCCGCCGCCATGGGCCTGTTGGTGGTATACTGCCTGCGAAACGTCTCCCTCTTTGCCCCGTCCCATGGGATTCCGGAGGCGGCGGCGATTCTTACGGTGGGCCTGCTCCATTGGTGGAAGGGAAACGTCCTGCTGTCCATTGCCGGGGGAACCGCCCTTTATATGGTCCTGATTCAAACGGTGTTTGCCTGAGCGGACACGGGTGGCCCGTATCGGTTTACCTGTCCGCACCGGCTTTTGGGGACAGCCTTTTCACTCCCCGGCGTCCTCTTTTTTCCGCGATCTGAGATGATTGAAGCAAGTCCGCCGCGCTGCCCCTTGGGCCGCGCGGCGGACGTTTCTATTGGACATAAAATTGCGGGTGTTTTCACCTTGACGTGTCAGCCGCTGCTGCGGGCATTGGCCTGATAGGTAAGATACCGCTCCAGCATGGCCGAGGCAGCCGCGCGGGTGACGGAGGCATTGGGAGCCAGCGTTCCGTCGGACCGGCCGGAGAGGATGTTGTTTGTGACGCACCATGCAACGCCTTCATAGGCGTACTCTGAAATGCTGTCCCGGTCCGGGTAATCCAACTGGAACATCCACGCGCCCTGGAAGCCGCCGCCACGGTGCTGCTCCCAACGGTAGAGAAACGCTGCAAGCTGCTGGCGGGACACCACTTCGTTGGGGCGGAAGGTATTGTCGGAGTATCCGTTCACCAGCTTGTTGCCCACGGCCCAGGTCAGCGCGTTCAAATAGTCCCCACCGTCCTGCACATCCTCAAACCCGGGAATGGACTGAATCACCACGGGGCTGCCCGCCAGTTGGTAAAGTGCTTTTACCAGCTCTGCCCGAGTCAGCGCGTCGCCGGGGCGGAACGCCAGCGTGGAGTCGCACCGTAGAAGGCCACGGGAGGTAACAGAAAGAATGCTATCATAAGCCCAGTAACCTTTCTCCACGTCGGTAAAGGGCAGGCCGTCGTAAGCAAACAGCACCGCCCGGGTCACTTCCGCGCCGCTGCTCCAAGCCAAAAACCATGTCCCGGGAATCAGGTCCCGGTAGGTAACAATATTTTTAGTCAGATAGGGCGAGGTCTTCGCATCGAAGGGCACGGTCATCTGCTTCCCCTCTCGTGTGGTAAGGGCTATTCCGCTCTCGTTTACCGTGTCCACCGCCGCCACCTGCTGATAGGTGGGGGCCTTAGCGTCTTCCGGTAAATTACGCAGAATGATTACGGCCCGGGCCTGCGGCGGCTCACTCAAAGCCATAATGGGGTCCACATACACCCGCACGCTCTCCCCGTCCTTCAATCCGGTCATGTTTGTGGCCACACCGTCGGTGGCATCCACAATGTAGGTCGTCTCGCCATAGCCCACGATTACCTGACTGCCGTCTTCTTTGGTCAGCAGCAGGGTCTTCTCGCCTGTTTGCTTCACCGTGCCGTCCAGCAGCACAGGCCCCAGAGGGGCTGAAGCCACCGGCTCCGCCTCCGCTCCGGCGGCGGGAACCGCCAGCAAAGCGGCACACAGCACAAGCCCCAGCAGCGCACCCATTCTCTTTTTCTTCACAGCATATTCCTCCTTTGAAAATTCTCGCGGCTCTCGCCGCATCGGTCATTGTCTCTTGAGACGCTTGAACAGGCAAAAAAGTTTCCGAACATTGACATCATCGGGTAAATCCGTTAAAATATCTTCAAATCCGCAAGCCCCCGCCGGGATATCCGGAAAGGAGTGCAGCTTCATGGCAAAAATCACCGTGCTCGTGAAATTCCCGGGTCAGCCGCTTTGCTATATGCAGGTTCCCACCGACCGGATTGAGAAAATTTACAGCAGCATTGCCGGGCTGCAATCCACCGAGGTCAACACGTTTTCCTTATATCGCGGCTTTTATTACATCCTGCTGGATGGAAACCGCGAGAAAAAGAAGCTCCCTCCCAACATGACCGCCTATCTGGTAAACCCCCAGGGGGATACAAGCGTGTTGGATATCAGGGGGGTGTTTGTCATCTGCAAGCTTCCCACCGGGCTGACAGGACCTATGACCGACATGACCCCGCAGGACGCGGAGCAGGTGGTCAAACTCCTGCGGAACTGAATATGCGAAAAAGGCCGCGAAGGAACTTCCTCCGCAGGCCTTTTTTATTTGTCCGGATTGGAGAATGCTCCCCCGAATTTTATTTCTTTCCGTGGAGGGACTTCATGCGCCGCTCGTGATCCAGAATCCGCTTGCGCATCCGCAGGCTCTTGGGCGTAACCTCCAAAAGCTCGTCGTCCGCCAAAAATTCAAGGCACTGCTCCAAGCTCATCTGCCGGGGCGGCACCAGACGCAGCGCCTCGTCCGAGCCGGAGGACCGGGTGTTGGTGAGCTGCTTTTTCTTGCAGATGTTCACCGTCATGTCCTCGTTGCGGGGATTCACGCCGATGATCATTCCGCCGTACACCGGCACGCCCGCTCCGATGAACAGCGATCCCCGCTCCTGCGCGTTGTACAGGCCGTAGGTGATGGACTCGCCGGTTTCAAAGGAAATCATAGAGCCGCTGGCCCGGCGCTGGATATCGCCCTTATAGGGAGCGTAGGTTTCAAAGACGGAGGCCATGATGCCCTCGCCCTTGGTGTCGGTCAAAAAGTCGTTCCGATAGCCGAACAGGCCCCGGGCGGGAATCAAAAATTCAATCCGCATACGGTTGCCCACCGGAGTCATCTCCAGCATGTCCGCCTTGCGCTGGCCCAGCTTTTCAATCACGGAACCCACGCTGTCGCTGGGCACGTCCACCACCAGCCGCTCGATGGGCTCGCACTCTTTTCCGTCGATCTCCTTGTACAGCACGCGGGGGGGAGACACCTGAAATTCATAGCCTTCCCGGCGCATGGTTTCAATCAGAATGCTCAGGGACATTTCGCCCCGGCCCGCCACGTTGAAGGCCTCGGAGGTATCCGTGTCGGAAACCCGGAGGGACACGTCCTTCAGCGTCTCCTTATACAGCCGCTCCCGAATCTGGCGGGAGGTGACGAATTTCCCCTCCCGGCCCGCGTAGGGCGAGTCGTTCACGGAGAAGGTCATCTCCATGGTGGGGGCGGAGATGGCCACAAAGGGCAGCGGCTCCACGGTGGCAGGCTCGCAGATGGTGTCGCCGATGGTCACGTCGGGAATGCCGCTCATGGCAATGATGTTGCCGGCGGTGGACTCGGCAACGGCGTTCCGGGCAAGCCCCTCAAACTCGTAGATGGCGGTGGCCTTCGCCTTGCGGGGCGTGGCTTCCGGCGCGTGATAGTTGCAGACCGCAATCTCCTGATTCTGCTTCAAAACGCCCCGCTCGATGCGGCCGATGGCAATGCGGCCCACAAACTCGTTATAGTCGATGGAGGACACCAGCATCTGGAAGGGCTGCTGGGTGTCCGCCTGCGGCGCGGGAATGTATTGCAGAATCGTCTCGAACAGGGGGTCCAGATCGGTCCCCAGATTCTCCGGCGTGTAAGAGCAGATGCCCTGACGCGCGGAGCAGAACAGCATGGGGCTGTCAAGCTGCTCGGCGGTTGCGTCCAAATCCATCAGAAGCTCCAGCACCTCGTCCACCACCTCGTGGATACGCTGGTCCGGGCGGTCGATCTTGTTCACCACCACGATGACCCGATGGCCCAGCTCCAGCGCGCGGCTGAGAACGAAGCGGGTCTGGGGCATGGGACCCTCGGCGGCGTCCACCAGCAAAATGACGCCGTTGACCATTTTCAAAATGCGCTCCACTTCGCCGCCGAAGTCCGCGTGGCCCGGGGTGTCCACCACGTTGATCTTCGTGTCCTTAAAGCGCACGGCGGTGTTCTTCGCCAGAATCGTGATGCCCCGCTCCCGCTCCAGATCGCCGGAGTCCATGACGCGCTCCACCGTTTCCTGATTTTCGCGGTACACGCCGCCCTGCTTGAGCATTTGGTCCACCAGCGTGGTTTTGCCGTGGTCAACGTGGGCGATGATGGCGACGTTTCTCAGTTGTTCATTCTGCATATTTTGTTCTTCTCCTTATTGTATGGCGAGGGTTCCGGGCCGCCCCGCGTCACGCGCCCACCTGTCGGGCACGCAAGTATTGCAAGTTTTTTGCACAGCCTTATTTGCACAGCCTTATATTATATGCTGAATTTCTGTTTTTTGCAAGGAAAACATTCTGAAAACCCGTAAAATCTCCAGGACGCCCTAACTTTTTACCGACAGAGCACAGTCTCTGCTTGGCGGCGTAAGAGGTAATACCATTCTAACAAAAACTTTTCTCAAAAGCGGTTTAATTTCGCTCTTTCGCTGATTGACGGGGTCTTTCGCCCCGTCCTATACTAAATGTGCTGTGACGGAAGCGGTGCCAGCACCGCACGTTCCGCCGCAAGTACTGCGGCCCACTGGGGCTGCCCCGGAGGCACATTGCCATGTATCATATCAAAACCTTCAACAAAATTTCTCCCGCCGGACTGAGCCGCCTGCGCTCGGAGCACTATACCGTCTCCGACGCCGAGGAGGCCCCGGAAGGCATTCTGGTTCGCTCCGCCAAGCTGCTGGATATGGACTTCCCCAAAAACCTGCTGGCCATCGCCCGGGCAGGGGTGGGGGTAAACAACATCCCCATCGACCGCTGCTCGGAAAACGGCGTGGCTGTGTTTTCCACCCCGGGAGCCAACGCCAACGCTGTAAAAGAACTGGTGCTGTGCGCCATGCTGATGACCTCCCGGGACGTGGCGGGTTCCTGCAATTGGGTTCGGAGTCAGGCCGCCGCAGGCGTGGTCGTCACCGGCGTGGTGGAAAAGGGAAAGTCGGCCTTTGCCGGCCCGGAGCTCTATAAAAAAGCCGTCGGCGTGATCGGTCTGGGCGCCATCGGGGCTTTGGTATCCAACGCCTGTCTGTCCATGGGCATGGATGTGTATGGCTACGACCCCTACCTCAGTGTGGACGCCGCCCTGCGGCTGGATCGCCACATTCACGTGGTAAAGGACGTCACCGAGCTATATCGCAGGGCGGATTATATCACTCTCCACATCCACTTTACCAAGGAAACCTA
>DKLF01000030.1:17970-38391 GCA_002455655.1 Oscillibacter sp. UBA6647
CACTTTACCAAGGAAACCTATCACATCATTGACGCTGCCGCCGTCTCCAACATGAAGCGGGGTGCGCGGTTGATCAATCTGGCCCGGGGCGAGGTTGTGGACGATGACGCGGTGCTGGCCGCATTGGAGACGGGCAGGCTTTCCTGGTACGTGACGGACTTTCCCAACAACCGACTGCTGCAAAGCAAGCGGGTCACCCCCTTCCCCCATCTGGGAGCCTCCACCCCCGAAAGTGAGCAAAACTGCGCGGTGATGGCGGTGGACTCTCTGCAGGAATATCTGGAAACAGGCAACGTCCACAACAGCGTGAACCTTCCGCCGGTGAATTTTCCCCGCAGTGGATGCATGCGCATGTGCATTATTCACAGGAACATTCCCGCCATGCTCGCAAATATCACGAGAGTTCTGAGCACCGACGGGGCAAACGTGGCCAACATGAGCAACAAGTCCCAGGGCGCTTACGCCTACACTGTGGTGGATTTGGACTCCAAAATTGACCATATTCTAGTAGACGACGTGACGGCTCTGAACGGTGTTATTCGTGTCCGGATCATTGAATAATTGTAAAACCCACTGAAAAGCAATTTGCGGCGGAACCGTTTGGCTCCGCCGCAATTTTATTCGAAGCCACTTTCCTGCTTGGTCCATTCCGCTTCCGCCATGGTTTCAATCAGGTTTTTCACGATGCGCCCGGTCATGCCCCACACGGCCCGGCCCTCCCAGCGCCAGATGGGAACGTCCACCTCGCCGCCCTCCCAGTTATAGGGCGGGGAAACGCCCACCGCGTCATAGGGAAAGTCCGAGGGGCTTTCCGGCTCCAGCGTATAAAAGTACATCTCAGGGGGATTGCTGCGGAAAAATTCCAGCGGCACGGTGAATACCTCTGCCACCTCCGCCGGGGAGGGGCGCAGGGCGGAAAAGCCCGCCTCGTCCACCAGTCCCGGCACCGGCTGAAGGAAAAAGTGCCCCGGCTGGCAAAGATAGTCCGACCGGCCCAGCAGTTGAATGCTGCTTGGGGGAATGCATAGTTCTTCCTCCGTCTCCCGCAGGGCGCATTGCTCTGCCGTCTCCCCCGGTTCCATCCGTCCGCCGGGAAAGCAAACCTGACCGCCCTGACGGCGCAGCGTGGCGGCCCGTACCTCGAAAAGCAGATGCAGCCCATCCTCCCGCTGCACAAAGGGACATAGCACCGCAAATTCATTTTTCCGCCCCAAAAGCCCCGGCGTGTGGTCTCGCCAAAGGGCTTGAAGGGTTTTCACGTTTATTTCTTTCATTCTGCCAAATCCTTTTTCCCGTAAACTCCCTCAGCCCAGCAAAAAGGAGAGGGCCTGCTTTCGATTTTCAATGTCTACCACCGACACCGCGGGGGCATACTCTCCATCAAGGGACCACGGCACCTCGTCCTCTGTCTCCATGTGGATGGAGGATACATGGCGGAACACCAGCCCGCCCCGGTCATACTCTTGATTCAGCAGCGCCAGAATGAGGTTGTTCAGTTCGATGGGGGTTTTGGGGCTGGGGACAAGCAGCATTTCAAACTTTCCGTCGTCCAGCACCACCCGCTCCGGGTCCAGCTTCATCAGTCCGCCAATAGAGGTGGAGTTGCACACCGCGCCGAACAGGTATTCCCCGTCAAGCTGCTCTCCGTCGGCGGTGATGCGGAGCCGATAAGGCCGCAGGGTGTTTAAATCCTTCATGCCCTCCAATATATAGGCAAAGTGGCCCAAGGCGTTCTTCGCGTCCTGCGACGCGGTATACGCCGTGCGCACAAAGGCCCCGAAAGAGGCCACGTACACAAAATACCGCCGGTTCCATCTCCCGATGTCCAGCCTGCGGGCCTCGGCGGCCATGGCATTGCGGGCCGCCTGCACCGCGCCGCTGGGAATCCCGAGGCTTGCGGCAAAGTCGTTGGTGCTGCCCCGGGGGATATAGCCCACAATCGGCGGATTCTCAAGGCGCATCAGGCCGGAGACCGTCTCATTCAGCGTCCCGTCCCCGCCCACGCAGACCACCGCGTCGTAATTTTCCCCTTCCGCCGTCACCGTCTCCGTTGCGTCGCAGGCGCCCACGGTGTTATGAATTTTCACAAGATAGCCCGCGTCGGAAAAAACCCCCAGCGCGTCAAACAGCGGCGAGCGGGACTGCGTTTTTCCCGACCGGGGATTTACAATCAGAAGCAGTTTTTTATCCTTCATCGCGGGCCTCCTGTCTGCAAGCCATTAAGAATTTGTAAATAGTTAAAAAACAGGGGTCTTTGAACCCGCTGAAACAGTATAGCATGCCCCGCGCGGTATTGCAATTCTCTTTCTCCCCGTGTTACAATAATGAAAAATGGCTCGCAATTTGCGGCCGGAATAAAGGAGGCGAAGCCGCGTGCGGCAGAGCAGATATTGGAAGGTAGGCGTCACCGTATTTTTGACCGCGGCGGCGATTCTCCTGTTTTACGACGTGCTGTTTGGGCAGCGGGCCGCCGTGGTGCTGGTGCTGCACCTGTTCACGGCGCTGGAACCGATTCTTTACGGAGCCTTGATGGCTTATCTTCTGGCCCCCGTGGTGGATTTTTTCGACCGCCGCATTGCCCGGGGCCAGCGTGCCATTCTTAGGGGGGACGGTTCTCTTCGGGCCACCGGCGTGCGGGCTGTAAGCCTGCTTATGACGTGGATTGTCATCACCGTCTTTACCTATCTGCTTTTAAGCATTCTTCTGCCTCAGGTCTATAAAAGCATCCTGCGGCTGATCGCAAACATGGAAAACTACTATAATACCATCAACGTCTGGATTGCCGGACTGCTGGAGCAGAATCCCTCTCTGGAATCCTGGGTCACGGCCCAGTTGAACGTGTACTATAAGGACCTTTCCACGCTGATTACCGATCAGGTGCTTCCTCAGGCGCGGAATCTGATGTCCGCCGTGGGCGGCGGCGTGCTTTCGGCGCTGAACCTGCTGAAAAATCTGCTGGTGGGCGCCATCGTCTCCGTGTACCTGCTGGCCACCAAGGAGCGCTGCGGAGCATATGTCCGCAAGCTGGTGTGCGGCTTCTTCCGTCCCTCTCAGGCAGGTTGGATTTTCCGGGCTGTGGGCAAGGCCGACAGCATTTTCAGCGGCTTTGTCCGCGGAAAGCTGCTGGATTCTTTAATCATCGGTATTCTCTGCTTTATCTGCTCAAGTCTATTCAAGTTCCCCTATGCGCCGCTGGTGTCTGTCATCGTGGGTGTGACCAATGTGATTCCCTTCTTCGGCCCCTTCCTGGGCGCGATTCCCAGCACTTTCCTGATTCTGCTGGACTCTCCCATCAAGGCGCTGTATTTTGTGATTTTCGTGCTGGCCCTCCAGCAACTGGACGGCAACGTGATCGGCCCCAAGATTCTGGGCGACCGGACAGGCCTTTCCAGCCTCTGGGTCATCATTGCCATTCTGGTGGGCGGCAGCTTCTTCGGCGTGCCGGGGATGTTTTTCGGTGTGCCCGTGTTTGCGTGCCTCAATACCTTTGTGGAGTTTTTAGTGAACAGCCGCCTGAAAAAGCGCGGGATGCCGATCAGCCCTTCCTCCTACTTGGGCGAAACGCCTGAGGCGAAGGCGGTTCCCCCGGCGAGGAAGCAATCGGGGCCGGAGGAAGCGCACAGCCCCGAGCAAAGCCCGGAAGAGCAGGAGAATCCGTAAAATTTTCTTGCAATTACGGGTGAAATCGTGTAAAATACGGCCTTGCGGAACGTTTTTCTAAACGGCCCGCAAGGCCCCTTTTTTGGACAAAACTGAATAGGAGCCAAAATTTTTCAAACCCGGTGGACCCATTGGGCCGCCAGGGGAAGGAGAAAGCAATGAAACAGCGTATTTTGGCAGGATTTCTGGCGACACTTCTTTGCGCCGCACTCTCCGGTTGCGGGGGCGGCAGCAGCGCAAGCGATTCGACAGGAGGACAAAGCACGGGCGGAAACGGCCCGGCGCCCGCGACGGATTCCATCACCGTGGGCATTTCCCAGGATTTAGACGAAAGCCTTGACCCACACCTTACGGTATCGGCAGGGACCAGAGAAGTCATGTTCAACGTATTCGAGGGGCTGGTAAAGCCCACTCCCGACGGGGATCTGATCGACGCGGTCGCCAGCCACCACGAGGTATCAGCCGACGGAACGGTGTACACCTTCACGCTGCGTGAGGGCGTGACGTTCCACAACGGCGCGGCGGTGAGCGTGGACGACGTGGTTTGGTCCATCGAACGCTGCGCCGACGCCGGTGAGGGGAAAGCCCCGCTGGTGGAGGCGTTTTCTGCTATTCAGTCGGTAAAGGCAACGGACGAAAAAACCGTGGTCATCACGCTGAACACGGCGGAGAGCGAATTTTTGGCGGCACTTACCACCGCCATTCTCCCCAAGGACTACGACGCGCAGGCCACGGCTCCCGTGGGCACCGGGCCCTTCAAATTCGTCAAGCGCGTCGCCGGGGACTCCATTGCCCTTGAGCGGTTTGACGGCTATTGGGGAGAGAAACCCGCCATGAAAAACGTGACCTTTAAAATATTCGAGAGCGGCGACGCGATGGTGCTGGCCCTGCAAAGCGGGGCGCTGGATCTCTGCGCCCATCTCACGCCCACACAGGCCGCTCAACTGGGAGACGGCTTTCAGGTTTTGAATGGCACCATGAATCTTGTTCAGGCGCTATATCTGAATAATGCAGTGAAGCCGCTGGACGATCTGCGGGTGCGTCAGGCCCTTTGCTATGCTGTGGACAAGCAGCAGGTGATTGGTCTGGCGGGCGACGGGACGGGCAAGCCTCTCGGTTCCAGCATGTACCCGGCGTTTGTCAAGTATTTTGACGATTCCGTCACCGACTATTATACCCAAAACCTTGAAAAGGCCAAGGCCCTGCTGGCAGAGGCCGGGTATCCAAACGGGTTTGACCTGACCATCACCGTTCCCTCCAACTATCAGCCCCATGTGGACACGGCGCAGGTGCTGGTGGAACAGCTTAAGGCAGTGGGGATCAACGCAAAAATTGAACTGGTGGACTGGAGCACCTGGGTCAGCCGGGTCTATACCGACCGGAACTACCAGTCCACCGTGGTGGGCGTGGACGCCAGCAGCATGACCGGACGGGCCATGCTGGAACGGTTTACCTCCGACTACGGCAAAAACTTCGTGAATTATGCCAACGCGGAATACGACGCTTTGTTTAAGCAGGCCCAGTTGGTTTCCAGCGCAGGCGACGACACGGAGCTGGTAAACCTCTACAAGCAGATGCAGGAAAATCTGGCGGCCAACGCCGCCAACGTCTACTTGCAGGATTTGGGCGATCTGGTGGCCGTCCGGGCAGGGCTGGACGGGTATCGGTTCTATCCCATCTACGTGATGGACCTCTCCGGCGTAAAGGCCGGATAATTGTGCAAGCTTGCGCACACCCGGAGACGGAAAGGAGGCGGCGGCCTTGAAATACGCGGCAAAAAAACTGGCGGCGCTGCTTGCGACCATGCTGGCTGTCTCCTTTCTGGCCTTCGCGGCATTTCAAGTGGTGGCGGGGGACCCCGCCACCGACCGGCTAGGAACGGAGGCCACGCCCCAGCGGGTGGCGGAGCTGCGCCATGAAATGGGGCTGGACCGCCCCTTTCTGGTGCAGTACGGAAGCTGGCTTGGGGGCTTTGTCACGGGCGATCCGGGACAGTCCTATTCCGGCGGACCTGTTGCAGACCTGCTTTCCGCCCGTCTTCCGGTAACGCTGACGCTGAGCCTGATGGCCTTTGCACTGACGCTGGCGTTGGCTTTACCTTTAGGCCTTCGCTCCGTGCGACGGGGCGGGCGGCTTGAGGGCGCGGTAACCACGGTGGCAAACCAGTTTTTGATGGCTCTGCCCCCGTTTTTCACCGGCATTTTGCTGACATGGCTGTTCAGCATCCTTCTGCATTGGTTTCGCCACGGGGCCTTTCCCGGCTTCAGCGTAGATGCGGGCGGGTCCCTGTGGTATCTGCTGTTTCCCGCCGTCGCCCTTGCCATCCCCCGGGTGGCCCAGACGGTAAGGATGCTCCGCAGCACCGTGCTGGCGGAGATGGATAAAGACTATGTGCGCACCGCCATTGCCCGGGGAAACGACCGGTCGGGGGTGCTGTATCGCCATGTTCTGAAAAACTCTCTGGTGCCGGTGGTCACCTTTTTGGCCCAGACCATGGCGGAAATCGTGGCGGGAAGCATCGTGGTGGAGCAGGTGTTTAACCTGCCGGGGCTGGGGCGGCTGCTGCTCACGTCCATCGCGGGGCGGGACTATCCCACGGTGCAGGCCATTGTGGTAATTCTGGCCCTGTGGGTGGTGCTGGCAAACACCGCCGCGGACCTGATCAACCGCTTCATCGACCCAAGGCTTGGAGGTGCGCGGACATGAAAATGCTGCAAAAGGCCGTTCGTGCCCACCGAAACGCCTGCTTTATTGCAGGCTGCATCATAACGGGTGTTCTTCTGGCCCTGATTCTGCTGGGCGCGGTGTGGACGCCCTACGATCCCACCGCCATGCGCGGCAGTGAAACCCTGCTGGGCCCTTCCCTTACCCATTTGTTTGGAACGGACAACTTCGGACGGGACATTTTCAGCCGCGTCCTCAAGGGCGCGGGATTCACCGCTTTGGTGGCCGGGGGAACGGTGGCAATCGGCGGAATCTTCGGCACCCTGATTGGGGCGCTGACCGGGTATTTTGGCGG
Organism: Oscillibacter sp. UBA6647; assembly: GCA_002455655.1. Taxonomy (GTDB): domain Bacteria; phylum Bacillota; class Clostridia; order Oscillospirales; family Oscillospiraceae; genus Oscillibacter. The sequence goes on from DKLF01000030.1 coordinate 24,650, forward strand.
CGCGGTGGACGAGGCGCTGATGCGCCTGAACGACACGATTACCGCCTTTCCCAGCATTTTGCTGGCGCTGGTGTGCGTGGCGGTGTTCGGCTCCGGAAAATATCAGGTACTTCTGGTGCTTGGGATTGTGTTTATCCCCAGCTTTGCCCGGGTGTCCAGAACGGCGTTTGCCGCCCTGCGGGACGCGAACTTTGTCCAGAGCGCCCGGCTGATGGGCGCGGGCAGCGCGCGCATTCTCTTTGTTCATATGCTTCCAAACACGCTTCATATTCTGCTCCCCGCCCTGACCATCGGGTTTAACAACGCGGTGCTGGCGGAGGCGTCCATGAGCTTTCTGGGCCTTTGCGGCCAGCCGCCAGAGGCATCTCTCGGCGCGCTGCTCTCCGAGGCACAGGGGATGTTTGTCACCGCCCCGTGGTACGCGCTCTGCTCCGGCGGAATGATTGTGGCGCTGATTTTCGGCGTGGGCCTCATCGGCGAGGGGCTTCAGGACGGAAGGGGGGAGCGGAATGCTTGAAATCCGGGACCTTCATGTAAAGTTTCACACCCGCAGCCGGGAGGCGGTGGCCGGCGTGTCCCTCGCCATTGCCGACGGGGAGATTCTGGGTCTTGTGGGGGAGTCCGGCTCCGGAAAATCCGTCACCGCCATGTCGGTGGCGGGGCTGTTGCCCCGGAAGCAGTGCAGCTATTCCGGCGACGTGCTGCTGGACGGACAGGACCTGCTCCACGCGGACCGGGCCGCCCTGCGGAAAATTCAGGGCCGGGACATCGGCGTGGTGTTTCAGGAGCCGCAGTCCAGCATGGACCCGCTGATGAAGATTGGGCGCCAGATTGAGGAATGCCTGTATCTCCACACGGATATGAACCCGGCGGAGCGCCGCGCCCGGGCGCTTTCCGCCATGGCGCGGGTGGAGCTGCCGGAGCCGGAAACGCTTTATGACAAATACCCCCACCAGCTTTCCGGCGGTATGCTTCAGCGGGCGATGATTGCCGCAGCAGCCGTGATTCATCCCAAGCTTCTGCTGCTGGACGAGCCGACCACCGCGCTGGACGTGACCATTCAGTCCCAGATTCTGGAGCTTTTAAAGCGGCTGAACCGGGAATACGGCATGTCCATGCTGTTCATCTCCCACAATTTGAACGTGGTCCGCAGGATTACCTCCCGGGTAGCGGTGATGCAGACCGGGGTGATTGTGGAGTCGGGCGCCACGGAGGCGGTCTACTCCAATCCCCAGCACCCCTACACAAAAAAGCTGGTGGCCGCCATTCCCTCCCGGAATAAGCCTGATTTCGATTCCAATGTGTAATATTTTGACTTGATATTTCTATTTGTGATAAAAAACACCCGTATTGACGGAGGGAGGGTTCCACGATGACCGATCAGCCTGCCCTGTCCGTCCGCCATCTTACCTGCGGGTATGAGAACGGCGGCGGACTTCTGGGAAAAGCAAGGCGCCGGGAGGTGCTGCACGACGTCACCTTCGACGTGCGCGAGGGAGAGATTCTCGGTCTGGTGGGAGAATCCGGCACGGGAAAATCCACTCTGGCAAAGGCGATTCTGGGCATGATCAAGCCTGACTCCGGCGAAATCGTCCACTACACCAAGCGCCCCCAGATGATTTTTCAGGACCCGTACAGCTCTTTGAATCCCGCCTATTCCGTGGCATGGATTCTGGAGGAGCCTCTGCGGATTTTCGGCAAATACAACACTTTGGAGCGGGCGCAGCGCGTGCGGGACATTCTGGACCGGGTAGAACTGCCCGAGGAGGTGCTGGACGCGAAGCCTGCGGAACTTTCTGGCGGGCAGCGCCAGCGTGTGTCCATTGCGGCGGCGCTGATTCAGCGTCCCAAATTTTTGGTGGCGGATGAGCCGGTGTCGGCCTTGGACGTGACGATTCAGGCCCAGATCCTGGGTCTTTTAAAAAAGCTGAACCAAGAGCTGGAGCTGAGCTATCTGTTCATCTCCCACGATTTAAACGTGGTGTATCAGCTCTGCGACCGGGTATTGGTGATGAAGGACGGACGAATTGTGGAGCAGGGGACGGTGGAAGAGCTGTTCGGCACCCCCAAGGAGGACTACACCCGCCGTCTGCTCGCCTCGGAGTGACGAATATGAAACCATTTTTTCTGCGGTACAAAAAGCTGCATCTTTGGCTTGGGGCGGACTTGCTGCTTCTGGCGGTCTTTTTTGCCGTCCGGTGGAACGGCGCGTGGATGACCGCCCTGACGGAGCGGGTGACGAATCCCTTCCGCCGCCTGCTGGGTTCTTTCAGCTACCGGGTGAATTTTTCCGTGATGGAAGTCCTGTGCGGATTGCTGGTGGTGTTTGTTGCCGCCTACCTCATATTGGGAACCATTGCCGTCCTTCGGAAGAAGGAGGGCCGGGGCCATCGGGCCTACGGCGCTTTCCTAGGGGCCGTGTGCACGGGGCTGACCGTCTGGCTGGCGTTTTGCTGGCTGTGGGGCGTGCAGTACCGGGCGGACGGCTTTCAGGCCAAATCCGGTATTGTCGCCGAGGATGTGTCTTTGGAGGATTTGACCGCTGTCACCCAGTATTTCGCGGACCGGCTGGCGGAAACGGCGGGACAGGTTCCCCGGGACGAAAACGGCCTGTTCTCTATGTCCACAGAGGAAATTTTGAAAGAGAGCGTCTGGGTCTACGACCCGGTTTCAAAGGAATTTCCCTTTCTGTCCTTTGACGATGCGCCGCCCAAGGCTGTTTATTTCTCCCGCGTGATGAGCATGCTGGATTTCACAGGATTTTACTGTCCCCTGGTTGGGGAAAGCAACGTGAATGTGGACAGTCCCGCCGTGTTTCTGCCCTCCACCGTGGCCCACGAACTGGCCCATCAGCGGGGCTTTGCCTCGGAGCAGGAGTGCAACTTCATCGCGGTTTTGGCCTGCACCGTCTCCGGTCTGCCGGAGTACGCCTATTCCGGGTGGCTTTTGGGCTATGTACATCTGGGAAATGCCCTTTATCAGGCGGACCCGGCCCGCTGGCAAAAGGTCTATGATGGGCTTCCCGACACCGTACGGGCGGATTTGGCGTACAACAACGCCTACTGGGCGCAATTTCGCGATTCCGCCGTAAAAAAAGTCTCCAACAAGGTCTATGATGGGCTTTTGAAGGGCTATGGCGACGAAAACGGCATGAAGAGCTATGGCATGGTGGTGGACCTGCTGACGGCCTATTACAAAGAGTCCTCCGCCTGATTCGGCCATCTGAAAGAGGATCGAAAAATGAACGGAAGCCCATTCCCTGCGCCAGCTCCACGCAGGCTGTTGGATGCTCCCCCGTTTATAATTCCAAACGATCCAAAAGTATTGCATCCCGGATAGTTCCTGACAGGCTGAGAGCGCCTTGTTTTACGCCCCCCTTTCCCTCTCTGTTTTTACAGTGACGGGAGCGAAGTCCAATTTTCAGTCCCCTTGAACCACCCATGTAAACCTGTAATAAAAAGCGTAAAATACGATTAAACCTTGCCCGCAAAATTGGTGTAGGCATCAATTTGCGCAACTGATTCTGCCTCACCACAGATACATGCATGGAGTAAGTGCCCATTGCATTGGAGACAAAACAAAGCCGTTTCAAAAGCAAATGCTTTTGAAACGGCTTTAAAGCGCCCAGGGCAGGGTTCAAGGGTTTTCACTTGATAATTGCTGTTTGTGCGCTTTTTTGTATTCCTGCTTGATCACATTCCGATTCAGCGCCAAGTGCATGGACATGGCAGCCCGCGCCCCCATGGAATCCCAGTCGGCGATACAGTTTACCACCTGCTCATGGGTTTCAATGGTTGCCTCCAGCAGCTCTTTACGAGTGATATTCGCAATCAAAATGACTGCCGCATCAATGATGGGCATCAGCGGCGCCACCACCATATTATGGGAACATTTGGCAATATAGGAATGAAATATCACGTCTTCATTCAAATAGTCCTGCCCTGCTTCAATTTTTTTGCGGACAGCATCGCTGTATACTTTCAAAAGCGCGGCTTCCTCATCTGTACGATTGAGCGCAGCCATCTCGGCAATCGTTGGCTCCAGCATCATCCGCACATCCGTGAGGTCTAATGCCAGTTGAATTTTATCCTCAACTGCTTTCAGTCCCAGCGGATCCTCCCGGAGTGGCGTTGTGGAGGAAACATATGTGCCGGAACCGTGCTTAACATGCAGAACGCCGCGTGAAACCAACAGTTTCACCGCTTCACGAATCGTCCCGCGGCCAACATCAAACCGATCCGCCAACTGGTATTCATTTGGAAGCTTCGTACCAATCGGCAGCCCCTCATCAAGAATATACTGAAAAAGCTTCTCTTCTATCCGCTCAGTAAGTGCCCGCGTCTTAATGCTGGATAATTCTCCCATATTATCCTCCTTCAAAACCAAACTGAAGCCTTTAAGCTTTTTAATGACACAACATTGTGCGGCAAATTCCGAAAAGCGTCGGCCCGGCAACACACTGCACAGTCTGACTGAATGGCTGTCTTGCACACAGTATCGCTGAAAAAGACGAGCGTGTCAAGCCCCACGTTTCCGTCCGGCCTGTGGAGCAGCGCGGGACGCCCTTTCTGGGTTTCCCGCGCTTATCTTTTCTCCCCGTTGCGACAATTTTTTCAAAGCAGGACACAGCGGGATCAAAGGACATTCAGCGGAAAAGAATACGAGAAGGGTTTAAACGCCCAAAGTCATCGGATGTCTTTTCAGTCAAAAAGCGCAAGCAAGACCGCTTCAACGCCAAAAAAGGCAAAAATAATTGATTTTTTGGTGAAACACACAAAGCAAGCAAAAAATTTAAGTAAAAAGTAGAAATGATTTTAGACAACTTGTGTCGGCTTTTTTTGAAATTTATAATTAGAACGCGAACATACGAGAAATAATTTGCCGCATTCCAGTAAGGCTGTACATATTCTGGCTATGCAACGGCTTCCCCATTGCGGAGAGAAATAAGGAAAGTGTGGTCATTCTATGAAAATCACTGCTGTCAACGCCTATTACGTCCGTCCCAGATGGGGCTTTGTAGAAATCGAAACTGACGAAGGCTATACCGGCTGGGGTGAAGCTGTCCTGGAGGGACACGCAGACGCTGTTTTGGCTTGCGTGAACGAGTACAAGTCCTATCTGATTGGGCAGGATCCCTCTCGCATCGAGGACCTGAATGCGACTATCTATCGCGCCGGGTTCTACCGCGGCGGCGGCGTTTTGATGAGTGCACTGTCCGGTATTGATCAGGCGCTTTGGGATATTAAGGGGAAGCTTTTCAACGCCCCTGTTTACGAGCTGATGGGCGGCAAATGCCGCGACAAGATCCGCGTGTATTCCTGGATCGGCGGCGACCGTCCCGCTGATACCGGAGCAATGGCCAAGGAGCGCATGGACGCCGGGTTCAGCGCCATCAAAATGAACGCTACCGAAGAATTGCAGATGATCGACTCGTACGAAAAGGTCGACGCTGTTTTAGAGCGTGTGGCCGCTATCCGCGAGGCTTGCGGCAAGTACTTTGGAATTGCTATTGATTTCCACGGCCGAGTGCACAAGCCCATGGCAAAGGTTCTGGCCAAAAAGCTTGAGGAGTTCGACCCCATGTTCCTCGAGGAGCCCGTCCTGTGTGAAAATATGGAGTGCTTCAAGGAAATCGCCGCCTGCTGCAACATCCCCATCGCAACCGGCGAGCGTCTGTTCACTAAATATGACTTCAAGCGTCTTTTGCAGGCCGGCGGCGTGGATATCATCCAGCCGGATCTGAGCCATGCCGGCGGCATTACCGAGGTCAAGAAGATTGCCTCCATGGCCGAGGCCTATGACGTTGCTCTGGCTCCTCACTGCCCCTTGGGTCCCATCGCACTGAGCGCATGCCTGCAGGTCGACGCCACAAGCTACAACGCTGTCATTCAGGAACAGTCCATCGGCATTCATTACAATGTCGGCAAGGAAGTTCTGGATTATGCGCTCAATCGTGAGGACTTCCAGTTTGTGAACGGTTTTACGAAAATGCCCACCAAACCCGGTCTGGGTATTGAAGTTAACAAAGCATTGGTTCTGGAAGAAAACGAGCATCCCCACCAGTGGAAGAATCCCGTCTGGCGCCATGCGGACGGCTCCGTGGCTGAGTGGTAACTTTTTTCAATAATTTGCTCATTGCGTAGCATACAGAGGCGGATTCACATGATGATCGAAGCCACACATCTGACAAAACGATATGGTACAGCCAACGCACTGTTCGATGCGAACTTTACTATCGAAAAAGGTGAAATTGTGGGATTTTTAGGCCCTAACGGAGCCGGGAAATCTACCACGATGAATTTGCTTTGCGGATATCTGACTCCCTCATGGGGGCAGGTTCGGATTGCCGGCGCAGACATGGCAGAAAACCCGTTGGAGGCCAAGCGGCACATCGGCTATCTGCCGGAGGTCCCGCCGCTGTATATGGACATGACCGTGGCAGAGCAGTTGGAGTTTGCCTGTGAGCTGCGGGGGCTTCGGATAAAAAAGTCTCTCCTGCGTGCGTACATTGATAATCTCTGTGCCCGCACGCAGGTTTCGGACACCCGGGATCGCCTGATCCGAAACCTGTCCAAGGGCTATCGGCAGCGTGTTGCCGTCACGCAGCTGCTGGTAGGCGATCCGGAAATTCTCATTTTGGACGAGCCCACCGTGGGGCTTGATCCCCGGCAAATCCGAGAATTTCGGGATTTATTGAGCGACCTGAGCCGGGAGCACACGATTATTCTCTCCTCCCATATCCTCTCGGAGATTAGTTCCATTTGCGACCGTATTCTGGTGTTTTATGAAGGAATGCTTATTGCAGACGGGCACCCCCAACAATTGCAGGAGCAGCTATCCAAATGCCGTGTATTGGAAGTGGAGATCCAAGGTGACGCCGAAGGCGTCGTTTCACTGCTTCGCAATCTCCCTGATGTGTTGACGGTAAAGGAGCAAGGCTCCGGGATTTATCAGGTATCCCATCGGGTCAGCACGGATATCCGCAGCGCTTTGTACCGTGCACTGCGTACCACTGAATATGAGCTGCTGATGATGAAGCCGGAAGAGATCTCGCTGGAGAGCCTATATCTCCGCATTACCGAAAATGAACAGGAGACGACAGAATTATGAGTGCTGTATATCGCAAGGAGATGCGTCAGTACTTTCATTCCGTCATCGGATATGTGTTTCACGCCATCTTCCTATTTATTAACGCCTTCTATTTTTTGCTGCAAAATCTTTTGCCCCGCAGCGGTGATATTACAGACTATTTTCAGGCGACGATCACGCTGGAAATGTTTCTGATGCCCATGCTGACGATGCGGAGCTTTTCAGAGGAAAAGAAGCAAAAAACAGACTTGCTCTTATACACCATGCCAGTGGATTGCTGGCATGTGGTGCTGGCAAAATTTTTGGCAGCCGAAAGCATGTTGCTGCTGGGCCTTTCGGCAACGCTGGCATTTCCCATCATTCTGGCTCTGTGCGGCAGCGTGCAAATCTGGATTACTCTGGGCAATTATGTCGGCATTATCCTGCTGATGAGCACATTTATCGCCATCGGGATTTTCGTCTCCGCATTGACGGAAAACCAGATTGTTTCCGCGATTTTTTCCTATGTCCTGATTTTTGTTCTCTGGTATTCCTACGGACTTGGTTCTGCTATCCAGAGCCCGGTGCTGCTGGCGCTTTTCAACAAGCTGTCCCTGATGCAAATGTATTATGAACTGGCTCTGGGGATTTTGAATCCTGCCGGCATCGCTCTGAATTTGGCAATCACGGCGATCTTCCTGCTTTTGACCACCGCAGTCGTGCGGGGAAGGAGGGGGTGAGCGCTGTGGAACATCAAAGAAGAGCCAACCGCGGTGTGATTCCTGAAGAGGTGCAGCGTCAGGCCCGGAAAGAAAGCACGCTTCAGATCACCTGCCTGCTTCTGTCCATCGCTGTGATCATCGGTATTTACAGCATGATCAGCGCAGCGACAGACCGTTTTTCCTGGAAATTGGACCTGACAGAAGGTCAGGTATTTCGCCTCACCGATACAACCAAAAGCGTTCTTTCCGAGTTAAATGATACAGTGACATTTACCTATTGTAATGATCGCTCTGATGCAGACACCAATCTGAAGGAAGTGCTTAGCCGCTACGCTGCCGCTTCTCCAAAAATCGATGTGAGCTATGTGGATCTGGACGCCAACCCCGCCATGGTGGAGGAGTATGGGCAAAAAGACATTGCGCTCAGTTCTGACGGAATTCTGGTGACCTGCGGCATCCAATCCCGCTTCATTTCGTGGAGCGAGCTTTATGAAATGCGTACCGCCTCCTCGGGGGACGAGAACCAAAGTTATTCCATCACCGGTCTGAAAGCCGAGACCATGCTGACCTCCGCCATCGTTGCTGTCAGCGAACAGGATTGCCCCGGTGTCGCCTTTACCGCAGGCCATTCCGAGGATGACAGTGAGACCCTGCGGAATCTGGTGGCAAACAGCAACTACGAAGTGTCTCAAGTGGTGTTGGGCGTAGAGGAACTCAACGAAAACGTTGAGGCAATCATCATTGCCGGCGCCAAGCGCGATTTCTCCGACGCAGAGTTAGAAATTCTGGATGCGTTCATGGCCCGGGGCGGCAATCTGTGTATATTCCGTGATCCGGAAATAAACAGTCTGCCCAATCTGGACGGCTATCTGGCTGATTGGGGCATCTCCGTCACAGATCAAATCGTACTGGAGCCCCAGCAGCAAATGGACAGTCCTCTGAACATTATTCCGAATTTTGGCGTCAGCATGATCAATGTCTATTTCTCCGAGCATTCCACCTATTTGGTGCTGCCGGAGTGCCGGGCATTGGAACTGAGTAACGCCAACGCCAGTATTACCAACGCAGTGCTGCGCTCCACCTCTGCCTCCTATGCCAAAGGATTCTCGTCCATGAGTTCGCTGATGCAAAGCGCGGAGGATGCGTCAGGCCCCTTTACCGTGGCTGCCACCGGCGAGCGCAGCTTTACCAATGGCGACGGCGAAAATGATACCCAGTATGTGTTTGCCGCAGCCTGCACGGGCTTTTATCAGGAGCGTTACCTCAAGACGGAAAGCCTTGGCAATGCCGACCTTGTCCTGCAAGTTCTCTCCCAGATGACGGACAATGAGGTAACACTGAATATCCCGACGAAAAACCTGACGGCTGACAGCTTATCCCTCACGCGGACCACAATCATCCTGTTTGGAGCTTTCTTTGTGGTCCTGCTGCCCCTGAGCCTGCTGCTGATAGGTCTTTGGGTGTTCCTGAAAAGGAGGCACTCATGAAAGCAACCAAAAAAACATTGTTTGGGCTGATTTCGGCTCTGATGGTCTGTATTGCGGGCACGCTTCTGCTGACCTTTGCAGGTCGCGGTGAGGCGGCAGCCGACCAAGACCCCACGTACTACTTTACTTCCTATGCTTCACCGGAAATTGTGGTGTTGGCGAATCTGGAAAACAGCACCGGCAGTGTGGTGCTCGCCTCTGTCAACGGAACCTGCTATGCGCAAGGGGATATTCAGCTAGATGCCGATGCTGAAGCGATATCGGACTTTTTCAACACCGTGTACCGGTTACCGATGAAGCGCCTGCTGGACGGAGCAGATGCCTCTGATTCCCAGTATGGGCTGACAGCGCCCCAGGCCGAAATTCTATTGCAGGATTCTGAAAAAAACGGCATTCTTTTCCGCGTGGGCAATGCCACGCCGGACGGCGAGGGATATTACGCCTGCCTCAGCGGCGATGCGCGGGTATTTGTCATGGATCGCGCATATGCCCAGGTGCTTCTGGACAATGTCGATCGCTTTTTTGACCTGAGCTTGTATCCCTCTCTGGACGGGGAGCGCATCAGCACCTTGCGCAGTCTCTCTGTGCAGCGGAACGGGGTTCTTGCCTATGAGGTTCATGCGTCCTCGGATTCCAAGGACAGCAGCTCCGTGTTCCTCTCCATGACGGCGCCTTATTCTCTGGTTTTAGGAATGAATCAGGCACGAAACGAAATTTTGATGCCGCTGGGTGCATTGGCCGGCGTGGATGTCATTCCCCAACCGGACGAGTTATCAAGCTATGCGCTGTCAGATCGCAGCAACTGCTTCACGCTGACTTATCAGGACGGCACCTCCGCTGTGATCCGGGTGGGAAAGCAGGTGGGCACCGAAACCTACGTTCTGTGTGAGGACAGCGGTCTTACAATGCTGGTGCCCACCGCCAACCTCTCTTTCTTTTATGATACCGCGCTGCGGGTTGTGGGACAAAATCTGGTAGAGGTATCCATGGGAGATCTCGCCTCCTTGCAGATTGGAAATGATATTTATCGGATTTCCGGAACCGCTCCTGCGCTGGATGTAACGCTGAATGGTGCAGCGCAATCTCTTGAGAAATTCCAAAACGGCGTTTATGCCGTCCTGAATCGCATTTCCCTTCTGGGTGAATGGAATGGCCCCAAGGCGGGCGAGCCGCTGCTTGAGATGTCCATGCAAACCGGGCAGATGGATGAGACTCTGCAAATGACCTATGCTTTCTTTTCCTTGGAAGGGAACCGCTGTGGTATTGCGGTAAATGGTCAGCCCGCATTTCTATGCAGTCAGTCAGCCGTACAGCAGCTAATCGACGCCACCGCCTGAATGCAACTGCACTTTTTTCAGTGATCCGCCGCGCCCGCGGCTTTCATAAACTTAAAAGAAAGGATTCCAAGTAAATTATGAGTGTTTTAAAAAAAATCAACAATGGGCTGATGGCATTTATTAAGGTTGTCTTGATTGGCGCCGGTACCTTGATGACCGGTCTGGTAATCATGAACGTAATCCTGCGTTATGTCTTCAATTCCGGCCTTTCCTGGTCCGAGGAGGCCTGCCGCTTCCTATTCATCTGGGTCACTTTCCTTGGCGCGATACTGGCAAATGATACCGCGCTCCACGGCGAGCATATGCGAATGGACTTCGTTGTTGAAATGTTCCACGGAATTCCTCGTAAGATCGTGGAGGTCGTCGCCCTGCTGCTGGTACTGGCGATGCTTGCCATCCTGTTCATAGGCGGCATTGAACTGGTGCAGGGGACATGGCCCATGCTGACTTCTGCTCTCCGCATTCCCAAGGGTGCTGTTTATCTCTGCGCCCCCCTCGGTTTTGGCTATATGTTTATCCAGACTCTGGTGAAGCTTGCAAAAATTATTACTTTCAGCAACGAGGCGCTGGAAACTGCAGATACGGAGGCTGAATAAGAATGTTAGCTGTATTTTTGATCGCCCTTTTCGGCTTGGTCATCATTGGCGCTCCCATTGCGTTCTCTCTGGTGGGTACCGGTTTCTTCATGATGCTCACACAGTCCCTGAGCCGCCCCTCCGCATGGTCCTTCTTTACGCTGGCCCAAAAATTTGTCAACGGCACAGACAGCGTACCCCTGCTGGCCATCCCCTTCTTCATGATCGCCGGTGAGATCATGACCCGCGGCGGCATTTCCCGTCGTATTGTTGATTTTGCTTACTCCGTGCTGGGCCGCTTCAAGGGTGGTCTGGGTTACGTGGGCATTCTGGCTTCTATGATCTTCGCAGGCGTGTCCGGCTCCGCCGTGGCTGATACCACCGCAGTCGGCTCCATGATGCTCCCGATCATGGAAGGCGCTGGCTATGATAAAGCCAAGTCCACCGGAATCATCTGCGCCGCCGGCTGCATTGGCCCCATCATTCCCCCGTCCACCCAGATGATCTTCTACGGCGTTTGCGCAGAGGTTTCCGTTTCCGCTCTGTTCCTGGGCGGCATTGTCCCGGGCATCTTGATCGGCATCGGCCTGATGGTCGCATGGTTCTTTCATGTCCGTAAGCGCAACTATCCTGTTGGACCCAAGACCAGCCTGTTCGGCATCTTCAGGGCCACTAAAGAAGCCTTCTTTGCGATCTGCCTTCCCGTGTTCATCATCCTGTGCATTACCACCGGCATTGCTACCGCTACCGAAACTGCCGCTCTGGCTGTTTTGTACGCACTGATCGTCTCGGGCTTTGTGTATCGTGAATTCAAGTTTAAAGAGTGGCCTCACCTGATGATCAACGCCATGAAGTCCACCGCTGTCATGATGTTTGTTGTCGGTTCTGCACAGGTGGCCGCTTACATGGTCACCACCTGTGCGATTCCCCAACTGCTGGCCAAGGTCATTCTCTCTATGACCAACAGTCCTGTCACCTTTATGCTGCTGGTGAACCTGCTGCTCATTCTGGTCGGCTGCGTCATGGACTCCGGCCCCGCTATCATGATTCTGACTCCGATCTTGTTGCCTATCGCCAAAAGCTTTGGCCTGGATCCCGTTTACTTCGGTGTTGTCATGGTCGCCAACCTGTGCATTGGTCTGGCCACTCCCCCTGTGGGCAACGTGCTGTACTGCGGCGTATCCCTGTCCAAGGTTAAGCTGGCTGATCTGATCAAGGCCAGCCTGCCCTTCGTCGGCGTGATGTATCTGGTCCTGCTGGGCATCACCATGTTCCCGGAGCTGATCCTGTTCGTGCCCAATCATCTGGGCTGATATCCACCTTTTGAAATGCGCGGGTTTTTTATTCTCCCGTTCATAAATATTTTACTTTAGGAGGAAACACCATGAAAAAGAATGTTCTTGCACTGCTGCTGGCTCTGTCCATGACTGCCTCTCTGGCCGGTTGTGGCCTGGCCGCAACCAAAACTCCCGCCGGCAGCTCCGGCGCCAGCACCTCCACCCCCGCCACCGGTGAAAGCACCGAGGTTGGCCCTTACGGCTCTTCCGCCGAGACACAGGGCAAAACCAATCCCATCGTTGTGAAGGTTTCCAACGGTGCCGGCGAGACCTCTCCCGGCGTCAAAGCACAGTTGTCTGTGTTCGCTCCCATGGTCGAGAACAACTCCAAGGGCAACATCGGTGTTGAGGTTTACTCCGGCGCTCAGTTGGGCGACGACACCACCGCTACCGAGATGGTCGTTGCCGGTCAGTTGGAGATCAACAACACCTCTACTGCCCCCCTGGTGGGCTATGTGCCCGAGCTGGGTATCTTCGACATCCCCTTCCTGTTCAATGACGAAACCGAGGCTGACAAGATTCTGGCTTCCGTAGTTGGTGAATACCTGAACGCCAAGCTGGCTGACAAGGGCATCATCAATCTGGCATGGAACGAAAACGGTTTCCGTGAGCTGACCAACAGCAAGCACGCTGTTGCTTCTGTTGCCGACGTTGCCGGCCTGAAGATCCGTACCATGGAAAACAAGTTCCATCAGGAGCTGTGGAACAGCCTGGGCGCTGCTGCCACCCCGATGTCTTCCTCCGAGCTGTACACCGCTTTGGAGCAGGGCACTGTTGACGGCGAGGAGAATCCCATTCCAAACTTCTATAGCTATCAGTTCCAGGAAGTCCAGAAGTACATCACCATGTCCAACCACATTTACAGCCCCTTCCTGTTCGACATGTCCAAGAAGATCTGGGACACCTATGATGCTGACACCCAGGCCATCCTGACCGAGGCTGCAACGGCCTTCGGCAAAGAGGAGAAGGCCATCAATCGTCAGGCCGCTGCCGATAACCTGCAGTCCTGCATTGACGATTACGGCATCGAGGTCACTTATCTGACCGATGAGGCCAAGGCCGAGTTCGTGGAAAAGACCGCCCACATTCGGGATATGGTCGCTCAGGATACCGGCTCCGAAATCATGGACCTTTTGAATCCTGCTAAGGGTTAATGTTCACCGCTTCGTATGAAGCCGTTCTTTCGTAATCAGACTGGCCCGGCAAATGCCGGGCC
>DKLF01000117.1:0-186 GCA_002455655.1 Oscillibacter sp. UBA6647
CTGAAAAAAAGCTACCTTGTCATGCAGGATGTAAACCATCAGCTTTTCTGTGAAAGCATGGAGGAGGAGCTGCGCCTCGGCATGTCCGGGACCGACGAGACGGCGCTTAGGCAGGTCATGGACGCGCTGGCGCTGACAGCCCTGCGGGAAAGACACCCAATGTCCCTGTCCGGCGGGCAGAAGCAG
>DKLF01000117.1:422-1875 GCA_002455655.1 Oscillibacter sp. UBA6647
TCCGGCGGGCAGAAGCAGCGGGTAGCCATTGCCTCCGCACTGCTGGCGGGGAAGGAATTTCTGGTGTTTGACGAGCCCACCAGCGGGCTGGACTTTTACCATATGGAGAAGACTGCCGCACTTTTGGCGGCTTTGGGTGGAAAAACCACCGTGTTGATTGTTACCCACGACCCGGAGCTGATTGTCCGCTGCTGCGATTATGTGCTGCGTTTAGAGCGGGGCCGGGCAGCGGAGCAGTATGGGCTGGACAAAGCGGGGCAGCAAAGGCTGCGGCGCTATTTTGACCGGGATGAAAGGACGGAGATTTCGAATGAATAAGCAGGATCAAGAAAAACGGGGGCCGTTTTCCTATCTCTTTGAGTGGGCTGCGCCTTACAAGGGGAACTACGCCCTCTCAGTGTTCACAGCGGTGCTGGAGGTGCTGTGCGCCATTGTGCCGTATTACGCCGTCAGCCGGATTGTCACGCTTCTGATTGCAAAGGAGCAGGCGGCGGGGGCTTACGCCAAGTGGCTGGGGGTGGCGGCTGTGTTCTGGATTGCAAGCTATCTGCTGCATGCCGTGTCCACCACTGTTTCCCACAAGGCCACCTTTACCGTCATTGCGGACGTGCGCAAGCGGATGTGCGAAAAGCTTGCGCGCATGTCCATGGGCCGGGTGATGGACCGCCCCAGCGGCGAGACGAAGAACCTGATTGTCGAGCGGGTGGACAGCATTGAGCCGACGCTTGCCCATCTGGTGCCCGAGATGACCAGTAAGCTTCTGGCCCCGGTGGTCATTCTCGTCTACATTCTCATTCTGGACTGGCGGGTGGGCCTGTGGTCCCTTGCCACGCTGCCGGTGGGCCTTCTGGCCATGACGGGGATGATGGCGGGCTATCAGGGAAAATTCAGCCGGTATGTCAACTCCGGCAAGCATCTCAACGCCGTTGCTGTGGAGTACATCAACGGAATTGAGGTCATTAAGACCTTCAGTCAGACTGCCAAAACCTATCAGAAATTTACCGATGCGGTTCATGATTCCGCCCACTCCGCCATTGACTGGATGCGGGATACCCAGGTCTTTTTCTCCGCTGCCATGGTGATTATCCCCTCGGTGCTGGTAAGCGTTCTGCCCGCCTGTGTGCTGTATTATTTGCAGGGAACGCTGGCTGTGAATGACATTGTGATGATTGTGGTGCTCAGCTTCGGCATGATGACACCCCTCATCGGCGCCATGAGTTATTCGGACGACCTTGGGAAAATCAGCACCATTGTGGGGGAGATTAACGAGATTTTGGAGGAAGAGGAGCTGGTACGCCCGGAAAAGGCGGCGGCGCTCAGCCGGTTTGATATCGAGGGGAAGGGCGTGCGCTTTGCTTATCGGGATGTGGAGGTACTCCACGGGGCCGATTTCACCTTCCGGGAGGGCACGGTGAATGCGCTGGTTGGCCCCTCCGGCAGCGGGAAAAGCACC
>DKLF01000117.1:2051-4620 GCA_002455655.1 Oscillibacter sp. UBA6647
TCCGGCAGCGGGAAAAGCACCATTGCCCGTCTGATTGCCTCCATGTGGGACGTCACCTACGGCAGTATTTCCATCGGCGGCAAGGATATCCGGGAAATCCCCCTGAAGCAGCTCAATGCCATGATTGCCTATGTCTCCCAGGACAACTTCCTGTTTAACGAGACGGTGCGCGAGAATATCCGCAAGGGCCGCCCCGGAGCCACGGACGCCGAGATAGAGAACTGTGCCCGCGCTGCGGGCTGCCACGACTTCATCATGCAGCTTGAAAACGGGTATGACACCGTGGCGGGCAGCGCGGGCGGACATCTCTCGGGCGGAGAGCGGCAGCGATTGGCCATTGCACGGGCCATGCTGAAGGATGCGCCCATCGTGATTCTGGACGAGGCCACCGCCTATACCGATCCTGAAAACGAGGCTGTGATTCAAAGTGCGGTGGCAAAGCTGGTGGAGGGCAAGACCCTGATCGTGGTGGCTCACCGCCTGTCCACCATCACGGACTCCGACCAGATTATCGTGGTGAACGGAGGCAAAATTGAAGCGGCGGGCACGCATGAGACGCTGCTGGAGGACTGCGGCCTGTACCGTCGGCTGTGGGAGACTCATATCGGCGCAAAAGACGCCTTGGAGGTGCGGTAATGTTTGGCTACATCAAAAAATTTATTGATTTTGCGGGGGATCAGCGCAAAAAAATGATGGCAGCACTTGTGTTTGGCTTTTTCCAGAGTTTTTTCAATGCGTTTTCCCTGCTGGCGGCATCCTATGCGCTGGGTGCGATTCTGGACGGCAGCGCAAGCAGAAAAACCGCGTGGGTTTCCATGGGCATTGTGTTGGCAGGGATGCTGGGCGCGTATTTCTGCAACTGCTTTTCCATCCAATTGGAGACCCAGGCGGGCTACACCACGGCGGCGGGTGCGCGCATCCGTCTTGCCGAACGGCTGCGCTACGCGCCCATGGGCTTTTTTAATCAGCGTAATCTGGGGCAGATTACAAACGTCGCCACCAATACCTGCGAAAGCCTTCAGGAGACGCTGACCCGATGTATGGTTTTGTCCGTGCAGGGATTGATGACCACGACGGCCATCACGCTCATGCTGTTCGCATTCGACTGGCGCATCGGACTTGTGACGTTGGCGGGCTTTTTGCTGTTCCTTCTTGTGAACAGCCGCATGCACAAGGCAGGCGAGGTGATGAGCGGACGCAAACTGAAATCCGTGGAGGGCGCGGTGGAGGCCATTTTGGAGTATGTGCAGGGCATCGCGGTCATCAAGTCCTATAATCTGAGCGGCAACGCCAATAAAAAGGTGTCCGACGCCATTGACGAGGAAAACACCGTCTCCTATCGAATGGAGCGGGCCTTTATTCCGCTGATGTCGTTGCAGGGTATTGTCGCAAAGCTTGCGGGGCTTGCCATCGTCGGATGCTCCATCGCGTTTTATCTGGACGGCTCCATGTCTTTGCAAAATGCGCTGATGATGTGTATTGCATCTGCCATGGTCTATAACGAGCTGGCCACCGGCGGAAATATGTCCGCCCTCATGCGCACGGCGGCGCTGGCTATCGACAACATCAACGCCACGCTGGATATGCCGGTGATGGATGAAGACGGAGCGGACATTTCTCCCGAAAACACTGATATTACAGTGGAAAGCGTGGGCTTTTCCTATGACAGGCGGAAAATTATCGACGGTGTGAGCATTGATATTCCGCAGGGCTCCACGCTGGCCATTGTGGGTGGCTCCGGCGGAGGAAAGACGACCCTGTGCAACCTCATCATCCGCTTCTGGGATGTAAATGAGGGTAGAATCACGCTGGGGGGACGGGACGTGCGGGAATACACGCTGGACAGCCTGCTGCGAAACTACGGCATGGTATTCCAGAATGTGTACCTGTTTAACGACACCATTGCCAACAACATCCGCTTTGGAAAGCCAAACGCCACGCTGGGGGAGGTGCGCGCTGCGGCGCGCCGCGCCTGCTGCGACGAGTTTATCATGGCGCTCCCCCACGGCTATGACACAGTGATCGGAGAGGGAGGAGCGAGCATTTCCGGCGGGGAAAAGCAGCGCATTTCCATCGCCCGCGCGATCATCAAGGACAGTCCCATTATCATTCTAGATGAGGCCACCGCCAACGTAGACCCGGAAAACGAGTGGCTGCTTCAGCAGGCGATTGCGGAGCTTACAAAGTCCAAAACCGTTATCATGATTGCCCACCGGCTGAAAACCGTTCGCAACGCGGACCAGATTGTGGTGATAGAAAACGGGCACATCGCCCAGAAGGGAACCCACAGTGAGTTGATGGAACAGGGCGGGCGCTATGCCGACTTCATCGGCATGCGCGAGCAGTCCATCGGCTGGAAACTGGGCCGAACGGCGGCACAGTCCGTTACGTGAAACAGCAGGTATTTGCCGCAGACTTGCAGTAAGAAGCCGGAGAGCGGCATGCATTTAACATCGAAGATTAACGAAACCCCGGTTTACGCCGGGAACCCGCTGCCACGAGGGCTAAGGCGATTTCAAACGCCCTGACAGACTCGCTGCCGAAAAATAAGACCGTCCGCTGTATGCAT
>DKLF01000117.1:4835-6665 GCA_002455655.1 Oscillibacter sp. UBA6647
ATGCATACAGCGGACGGTCTTGCTCATATCCCGGTGCCTACAAGGACGCCAGTGAGGAACGGCGGCAAAGCGGGCTATTTCAGGCGCAGATCCTGAAAAAATTCATCAAAGCTTTCCACATGATAAAGTTCCTTCAGGGCAAGCAGGACACTCACTCTGATATTGTAGCGGCCCCGCTCCATTTGCGAAAGAACCTCCCGGCTGATGGATAAGCCCATCAACTCAAGGCTTGCGGCGACCTGCTCCTGAGAGAGGCGTGCGTGTTTTCGAAGCCGCTTTAAATTGATTCCCATGGAAATGTCTTGTTTGAGTTTCTCCGACATATAAGCCCCCTTCCGGAAGTATTTAAAAATCCTTTAAATACTTTTGTTGATTTTATCGTATTGTATATGATAAAATTGGAATGCATAGATTCCAAAATTAAGGAAAGCACACATCCAAAAAGGAAAGAGGCGAGTTAACAAAAGGCAACACGCCGTTGTGGCGCAATGAATTAGTGGAAACAGCTTTAAAAAAGATAAAGGGGAAAAATATATGGGAAAATGGTATAAAAATTTAAAAATTGCAACAAAGGTCACAGGTGGATTTTTAATTGTGGCGCTGATTGCGGGCATCATCGGTGCGATTGGAATTGTTAGTCTGGAGAGTGTGGAGACGTCTTATAAAATTGCTTATCAGGATTCGACTGCCGCGCTGGAATGTCTTGAGAAAATCAGCTCTGCCAACCAAAAAATCCGGGGCAACCTTTATAAGCTTCTGCTGGCAGGAACGCAGCAGGAAAAGCAGGGGGTCCGAACCGAGCTTTCCGATATCGACAGTACGATTGAGGAGGCGCTTGCGGATTACAAGGCGATGCTGGTCAAATATGATGCCTAAGAGGTTGAAGAAGAGCTGGCGCTGATTGCCGAAATGGAGTCAAGGCTTCAGGCGTTTCAGAAAATACGGGATGAATTTGTAGAAGGACCCGGAATGAAGCCGGATAACTGGGTGGAAGGCTATTCTGTCTTGACAAATGAGGTTAGCACAACTCGAGAGGCAGTTGAAGAGAGCATCACGGCTGCCATCGACTATAATAACGCGTATATCGTCCAGCAGGTTGAGACAATGGACCGGCAGGTGAAGGTGACCGAGGCTGTTATGAGCGTGACCATCGCAATCGGCGTGGTGCTGGCGGTGCTCATCGGGATTCTGATTGCCCGAAATTTGTCCCGGCGCATCCGTGTGGTGGTGGAGGCCACGGAAAAGCTGTCCGTGGGACATCTTGATGTTCATATCGACGTGGATTCCAGAGATGAAATCGGCGTGCTGGCCGAATCCTCCCGCAAAATGTCCGACACGCTGAAGGCGATTATCAGCGACCTTTCCCGGGAGCTGGAGGCATTTGCCGACGGCAATTTTGCCATGGACTCTCAGGCGGAGGACAGCTACGTGGGGGACTACCGTCCCATGCTGGACAACATCCGGAAGATGCGGGACAAGCTCAGCGATACGCTCAGCAACATAGGCCTTGCTGCGGAGCAGGTGTCCACCGGCTCCGAGCAGGTTTCCGCCGGCGCGCAGGCGCTGGCCAGCGGCTCCACAGAGCAGGCCGCCGCCGTAGAGGAGCTGGGCGCCACGGTGGAGCACATCTCGGATCAAGCCCGGGGAAACCTGGACATGGTGGATTCTGCGGCAAAGTCCATTCGCAAGTCCGACGAAGGCGTCACTGCCGGAAACCGGCACATGGAACAGCTCACAGAGGCCATGGCCGGGGTGGCCTCCGCGTCCAGCCAGATTGCCAGCATTACCAAGGTCATCGAGGATATCGCGTTCCAGACTAATATTCTGGCG
>DKLF01000137.1:0-36191 GCA_002455655.1 Oscillibacter sp. UBA6647
CAGCAGCAGCGCCTGTGCATCGCCCGGGCGCTGACGGCAGAGCCGGAGGTTTTGCTGCTGGACGAGCCTTGCTCTGCGCTGGACGTCAAAAGCATCGAGGCAATCGAGGCCATGCTTTTAAAGCTGAGGGAAACCTACACCATTATTCTTGTCACCCACAATATCGCCCAGGCCCGCCGGATTGCCGACTATACAGCCTTCTTCAATAACGGAAGGCTGGTGGAATTCGGAGAAAAGGACGCGCTGTTTCTCCAGCCCCGGCAGGAGGAAACCAAAGCCTTTTTAAGCGGGATTTACGGCTGAGTTGAAAGGAGCATTATGCTGAACATTGAAATTCCCGGCCGAGCGCCGGTTGAAATTAACCACGTGGTTCTGGACTACAACGGCACGATTGCCGTGGACGGGGCGCTTTTGCCCGGCATCGCCGAGCGCATCGAAAAGCTGCGGGAGTTTGTCACCGTCACCGTGCTCACGGCGGACACCTATGGAACCGTCCGCGCCCAGTGTGAGCCGCTGGGCATTGCCGTGCAGACCTTCGCTCAGGCGGGGGCCGCCCTGTGCAAGGAATCTATTGTCCGGGGGATGGACGGAGGAATCCTGTGTATCGGCAACGGCTTCAATGATATCCAGATGTTTGACGCGGCGGCGCTGCGCGTTGCCGTTTTGGAGCGGGAGGGTTTGTGCCCCGCCCTGCTGTCTCACGCCGACGTATTGGTGTCTTCCCCGCTGGACGCGCTGGATCTGCTGCTAAAACCCAACCGCCTGCGCGCCACGCTGCGCAGCTAACAGCTCGGCACCGGCAGGCCGACGTTCGTCACGTCGGCCTGCCGGTGTTTTATCCGTACCGCTTTCTTCTTTTTCCGGATCTCTTGTTTGACAGAGCGCAGGAAGCCAAAATAAAAAATATTTTTTATATCTAACAAAAAGTATTGCATTTTAAAGGTCAACCTTCTATACTAATCAAAGGCCAATTTATTGGAATGTTACAAATAACTTTTGTTTCCCTTTTCGTATTTGCGGCATTCCGCCGATTTTTCGGTTTGGCAAAAAAATAAAAGGAGCTTGTTAGATGATGAAAATTTCGCGCTCGGAGGACGTCAGTGTAGAGAATGTCTACCGCCTGGACGGCCGGGTCCCCATCGGCAAAGCAATTCCCTTCGGCCTACAGCATGTGCTTGCCATGTTTGTGGCAAATGTGACACCGCTCATCATTATCGCATCCGTCGCAGTGTACAATGGACAGCCCTTTACCGCGGTAGAAACGGCGCGCCTGATTCAAAACTGCATGATTATCGCCGGAATCGGAACCATGGTGCAGCTTTATCCCATCGGATTCCTTGGCTCCGGCCTTCCGGTCGTCATGGGTCTTAGCTTTACTTTCCTTGCGGCCTGTCTGTCGGCAGCGTCTAAGGACTACGGCATCATGGTCGGCTCCATTATCGTGGGCGGTTGCTTTGAGGGCGTTCTTGGCCTGACGGCAAAATACTGGCGCAAAATTATTACGCCGATTCTCTCCGCCTGCGTGGTGGTTTCCATCGGCCTGAGTATCCTAAGTGTGGGCGTTTCCTCCTTTGCCTCTTCCTCCGCTTACCCGCTGGGCTCCTGGCAGAATTTGCTTGTGGCGGTGATTACCCTTACCTCCGCATTCATCTTCCACACCTCGCTAAAAGGAATCGCCAAGCAGCTCTATGTTCTGTTTGGTATGCTGGTGGGCTACATCGTCTCTATTTTCTTCGGCATGGTGGATTTCGGCACAATGTCCTCCACCGTGCAGTCCCTCGGCGTGGTTGCCGTTCCGCAGTTGGTGGCGTTCAAGCCGCAGTTTGAAATCGGCTCCATCATCTCCTTCTGTCTTGTATTCATTGTCTCCGCCGTGGAAACCATCGGCGACACCACGGCCACCTGTACCGGCGGTCTTGGCCGCGACATCACCGCCAAGGAGGTTTCCGGCTCCTTATGCGTGGACGGATTTATTTCCGCGGTTTCCGGCGGCGTGTTCGGCTGCTCGCCGATCACCTCCTTCAGCCAGAATGTGGGACTGATCTCCATGACCCATGTGGTGAATCGCTTCTGCATCATGTTCGGTGCGCTGGCGATGATTCTCGGCGGCCTGTTTCCCCCCATCGGCGCGTTTTTCACCACGCTTCCGGCTTGCGTACTGGGCGGCTGCACCGTCATCATGTTTGGTTCCATTATGATGTCCGGCATCAAGATGATGCATGAGGCAGGCATGAGCAACCGCAACACCCTGATTACTGCAACGTCCCTTTGTCTTGGCGTGGGCGTGACACAGGTGGACGGTTTCTTTGATTACATGCCAAGCATGGTCGGCGAAATCTTCGCAAACAACATGGTGGCGGGCGTGTTCGTTGTGGGGCTCATTCTGGAGATTTTCCTGCCCAAGGACCCCAAGCGCTACGAGAGCTAAGGATGATAGGGGAAGCATGATTGCCTTATGCGCAGCATTTTTGGACGCTTGTTGAATTTGCCGCTTTCCCGCAGATAAGAGGGGCACACACTGGCCCGGCAATTGGGTTCCCCTCCTGTATAATAAGAAACAGGCGCCGAGAGCATTCTCGGCGCCTGTTTTGTCAAGTTATAGCTGCGTATATTTCTAAGGTGCGGCGCATACCGGGTACCTGCCGTCTATCTTACGGTGTTTGGGCAAATCAGCTTCGCATGGTCGGGCGCGATCGGCTCCACCGTTTGAAGCAGGCCCTCATAGCGGGCCTGCGTGGTCTTTACAGAGCCGTGTCCCAGCGCGCGGCTAAGCGCCCCAAGCTCCCCGCCGCTGCTCATCCACATCAGGGCAAAGGTATGGCGGAGCATATGAAAATTCACGGTTTGTGGCAGGCCGCAGCTTGAGAGCATGCTCTGAAAGCGATACTGATAGGTACGCGGTCCCAGCGGCTGGTCGTCGGTTCCCGTCAGAAAGTATGCCGTCCCGTCTCCGCACCTCAGCAGCGTCCACAGCAGCATGGACAGTCTGGTGGCCAGCGCCAGATCGCGGTATCCGCTGTCCCCTGGGTCATACGCAACAGTGTCCTGCCGCCCCTCGGCGCCGTCCGGGTCGCCGTAGCTCTGCCGCATGGTGACCCGCTGAAGGGTGCGGCGCACCTGAAGCCGGTCCTCCTCCAGCAGAAAATCAGAATCCCTCAGCGCACAGATTTCGCTGAGCTTGATTCCCGTGTAAAGGCACAGCAGAAAGCCCGCATTGCTGCGGTCCAGATTTTCCGTCAGGTATTCTGTTAAGGCCGCAACCTGACGGTCCGTCAGCGTATCCGTGTCCCGCTTGGGGTGCATGGACTTCACAAACACCCTTCCGCCATGGGATAAATCGGGATCCCAGTTGACAAGCTTCAGTCCCGCGTTCAGCACACGGGAAATATCCGCCACGGTCTTTCGGGACAGTCCGCCTTTCCCATCCATCCGTCCGCTGCGCAGCCGCTCGTCCAAAAAATCACGGATGTCCGCCACGGTCAGATAGTCCACCACCGCTTCTCCCAGACACGGCAAAATATGCCGTCGGACAATCCGCTCGTAGTTCGCATAAGAAGCGGCGTTCACCTCTTTGCGGACCGCAGCCAGCCACAGCTCAAATACGCCCCGGACGGTCATTCCCTTATGAAGCTGGTCCCCCAGCACGCAGCTCCCGTTCTCCTCCGGCATTCGCTGTTCATCCTCATCTTTCATTTCATGAATTGCTTTTATTCTGCCATTTTACCATTATCCTCTCTCTCTGGCAAGGGAATAAGCCGCCCCCTCCGTCCGTTTTATAAAATCTCCCCACCCGGTGGGGTAATTTCAACGACACCTTTCAAATCTTTTAGCAATTGCAAGAAGTAAATTCGGCAATATCAAATATCCAGTCGTTATCATCAAATTCCAGTTGTACTTGTCCCGTGTATTTGTTATAATTTCGGCAACACAACTTTTAAAACCGCGGAAGGAGGACGCCGCCATGCCAGGGGAAAGCAAGCTGGTTTTGTCTGTCGTAAAGGCATTTCGCCTGCCGGGCATTCTGTCCGAGGCGAAGGCTTCTTTAAGTCTCGCGGAGCTGAGTGAACGCTCCGGCTGGCCCAAGAGCACTGTATACGGCCTGCTCTCTTCCATGCGTGAGTCTTCCGCGGTGGAGCAGCAGCCCGACGGGCGATACTTTTTGGGCGTCCGCCTGTTTGAATACGGCTGCGCCGTCAGCGCTGGGTGGAACATTTCGGAGCTGGCCCGGCCCTTTTTGCAGCATCTGACGTCCAAAACCGGCGAGTCGGTCTTTTTGTCCGTGTTGAACCGAAACGAGGCCATCACCATCGACCAGGTTCAAAGCCGGGCGGCGCTGCGGGTGGTGTCCGAGGTGGGAACCCGCCTGCCGCTTCACTGCACCTCGCAGGGCAAGGTGTTTCTCGCCGCCATGCCGGAATCCGAGGCCATGCGCATCCTGAAGCTCCAACCCCTTTCCGCTTATACGCCCCACACGCCTGTCACATGGAAGGACCTTGCAAAGGATTTGGACGCGGCCCGGCGGCAGGGCTATGCCGTGGAGGATGGGGAGTATAAAATCGGGCTGGGGTCGGTGTCCGCGCCCATTCGGGATGCCTCGGGTCAGGTGAAATACGCCGTGGGCATCATCGGCATGTTCTACAAAGCCCAGTCCCGGGAATTTCGAGACGCTTTGCTTCTCACGCAGACCACCACGGGCCAAATTTCCAGCGTCATGGGATATCGGCAGGGAAAATAGCGCCGCGCTGTTTGACGCTGTGCTTGCAGGTAGCATTCCACTTCCACGCTAAGTTAAGGCCCGCCTGTCCGGTTTTTACCGGACAGGCGGGCCTTTTAATTAGATACCGTCTTAAGCAACATGGGCCGTACCACCCAGTGAGGCACAGGACGTGCTTTCAGCGTGTTGAGGGCAATCGTCTCAGATGCCGGAAAGGTCAAAGTCCGGCGTGTATTCCTCCTTGGCGGAGGTACGCTCCTGCACATAGCCGTCGGTAATCCCGCAGTTTTCCATATACTGCGCGGCGGCAGTATATTCCGCCCTTGTCACCCGGCGGGCAAGGACCCCCTTCGCCCCTGGCTGGGGCGTGTACTGAGCCATCAGCGAGAACAGCACTTCCCCGGGTCGAAAGGTGGACGACACCCAGTCCAGCACCCGGCGGGTGTTTTCCAGTTCCCCCGGAAGCACCAAATGACGGATCAAAACCCCGGATTTCAGCCGCCCATTTTCCATTTGGTACGGCCCCGTCTGGCGGAACATCTCCAATATTGCGGCCTTGGCCCAGTAGAAATAATCCTCCGCGCCGGAGTATCCCTTCGCGGGGCCGGTCAGCGCATACTTCAAATCCGGCAGGTAAATCTGCACCTTTCCCTCCAGCATCCCCAGCGTCTCCGGCTTTTCATAGCCGCCGGAGTTCCATACTACGGGAACCAGCAGAGGCCGGTCCAGCGATTCGGCCACAGCGAGTGTAAAGTGGGTGGGAGTTACAAGGTCGATACACGCTGCGCCCTCTGCAATCAGCTCTTCGTAAATCTCCCGCAGGCGGGAAACGCTCACGGGCTTTCCGCAGTCCTCTTGGGAGATCCTTCCGTTCTGGCAAAAGCTGCACCGCAGATTGCAGCCGGAGAAAAAGACGCAGCCCGCGCCCCGGTCCCCCACAAGGCACGGCTCCTCCCATAAATGAAGCATGGCCTTCGCCGCCACAGGGGTCAGCGGCATTTGGCACACCCCGCCCGAAACCGTCTCCGTTCGCTCTGCCCCGCAGTTCCGGGGACAAATGCTGCAAATCACGGCTGCTCCACCTTGAAATCGGGGCCAAGGTTCCCTTCCCGCCAGTGTTTACGGCACAGGCCAATGTACTGGTCGTTGGCTCCCAGCACCACCTGCGCCCCCTCCTTCAGCACCCGGCCACTTTTGTCAAACCGGGCGTTAAAGGAGGCTTTTTTGCCGCACCAGCAGATGGTTTTCACCTCTTCGATTTTATCCGCCATCACCAGCAGCTCCTCGCTGCCGGGAAACAGGTCGCCCTTAAAGTCCGCCCGCAGACCATAGCAGATGACGGGAATCCCCGCGTCGTCCACCAGAGAGACGAGGTAGTCCACCTCCTCCTTGGTGAGAAACTGGGCCTCGTCTACAATGATGCAGGCGTTTTGCTGCAATTCCATGGGGTTGATTTGCTGCATCTCATCAAAGTAGATGCAGGGGTATTTCAGACCGATGCGGGAGGACACCATATGGTCCCCGTCCCGCAGGTCCAGCCGGGGCTTCACCAGAAGCACCTGCTGCCCCCGCTCCTCATAGTTGAAGCGGGTCATCAGTGCGTTTGCCGTTTTGCTGGAGCCCATGGCCCCGTATTTAAAGTATAGCTGTGCCATGCAGTTGTTTTCTCCCTCTTATGTCTCTTCCGTTTCGTTTAGTTCTCTTCCTTCGTTTCGTTCGCCGTAGCTTCCGCTTCGCCGTCCCCGTGCTCCGCCACGCTGATCTGCTCGTCGCAAGAAAGGGAATGCTCCTCCGGCTTTCTCTCGCCCAGCGGTGGATTTAGGTCCCGGATGTCAGTCACCATTTTGCGGCAGGCCTCGCAGTGCCACATAGTTTTATATCCCATGCTGCCCAAGTCACTCGACTCGGACACGTCCACAGTTTCCACAGAAAAACCGTTGGAGAAAAAGCCGGGTTTTTTCTTCTGCCAGTACACGCCCCGACCACCCCACAGATAGCCCTTGATCATATCGCCCCCGCACCACGGGCATTTCTCCGGCGGGCCCTGATCCTCCTCCGGCTTGTCCCGACTTAGGCGGGACAGGAAGGTTTTCAAGGGCGTGTCCTTCTCTCCCGGCTGCTGTACATAGCCATCCTCCGCTCCCAAGCCCTGACGGACGGCCTTGAAATATGCCTTAAATTCATCGGAGGCGGTAGGCTTTTCCCCCTTATCCGCCTCTTTTTGCCTCGCTCTCTGGTGCTTTTCCCAATCGCTTTCCTCATCCCGGTTCCAAAAAGCCATGGTAGTGCCTCCTTTGACGATGTTACAGCGTAAGCTGCATGAAAATGGTTCCCGGCAGCGGACTGTCGTTATACCGGGGAATCTCCTGAAACCCCAGCGCGCGGAACAGGCGGAGCGCGTCGGGCAGCATGGGCAGAGTGTCCAGCTTCATCTGTCGGTACCCAATTTCCCGGGCGTCGGAAATCAGCCGTTCCATCATCTCCCTGCCCGCACCCTTCTTCCGGAATCGGGGGCGGACATACAGCCGCTTCACCTCGCAGCTCTCCCCATCCAGCCGCCGCAGGGCCACGCAGCCCGCTGGCGTTCCGTCCACCCGGACGAGATACAGCCGCCCGTCCGGCTTGCCGTATTTCTGGCGCAGGTTTGCAAGCTCCGCATCGCAGTGCTGCACCTGCAAATAAGAGGCGAAGGGCGGCACCGCCAGAATCAGCGTATCCACATATTCCTGAATCATGGTGCGCATGACCTCCGGCTGTTCATAGGCCAATTCCAATGTCAATAACATACCTGCAGTACCTCGCTTTCCGCTTGCGTTTTAAAATCGGGCTTTTGAGACTTACAGCTCCAGCTCCATATAAATCGTTTCCGGCAGGGGGCTGTCGTTATAGCAAGGAATATTCTGAAATCCCCGCCGCCGGTACATGGTGATGGCCTGTGTCAAAAACGGCAAGGTGTCCAGCAGCATTTTTTGATAACCGATCTCCCTCGCGTCCGCCAGAAGCCGGTCCAGCAGCACCCCGGAAATTTTCTGCCCGCGATATTGTGGACGGACATACATCCGCTTCAGCTCACAGCGGGTGTCGTCCAGTTTTCGCAGCGCGGCGCACCCCACCGCAGCGCCGTCCACCCGCGCAAGATACACCCGCCCATCCGGTAGGCCATATTTGCTTTCAAGGTCGTGAAGCTCGGCGTCGTAGTGCTGGAGGTTCAGATAGTCCGCAACGGATGGACTCTCCCGCACCAGCATCTCCGTATATTCCTGAAACAGCGAACAAGTCTCGTCCTGACAGTCATATGCCAGCTCCACCGTCAAGCTCATGGGAAGGACCTCCTTCAAGCTGTTTTTCACCATGGTATTCCTCCAGTGCGGTTCTTGCCTCTTCCTTCATTCGGATGAAAGCCGATGGCACAGCCAGCCGGTCCAGCGCCAATCGGCCCGCCCATAAAAAGTCCTCCGGTCCGCTCCCAGAAACCTCCAACACATAACACGTCATATGCCACTCCACATGGGTAAAAATATGCTTCGCCGTCAATCGGCGCTTCCACGCCCGGGGAGAAAGCATCCAGTGGGCGCATAGATCGGCCGCCGCCGTCTCGTCCAGCGCGCCCTCTCCGTTGGGAAACTCCCACAGCCCCGCCAGCAGACCGCCCTCGGGCCGCTTGCGCAGAGCAATCTCTCCGCCCCGCAGGAAAAGAAACACGGTTTTTTCCTCAATCCGCCGGGCCTTTTTGGGGGACTTTACCGGCAAACGCTCCGCTGTTCCCCGGCTTCGACCAAGGCAGCGCGCCATAAGAGGGCACTGTGCGCATTTTGGCAGGCCATTCGGCACGCAGACCACGGCCCCCAACTCCATCAGCGCCTGATTGAAAATGCGGATGTCCTCCGAATCGCGGGGCATCAAAGCGCCAATTTGTTCCCGAACGGCTCTTTTCGTCCCGGAATCGGCAATGTCGTCATGACAGTCCGTCAGCCGGGTAAACACCCGGAGTACGTTGCCGTCCACCGCCGGTTCCCGCAGTCCAAAGGCCGCCGAAGCCACAGCAGAGGCTGTGTAGTCCCCGATCCCCGGCAAGGCAAGAAGTCCGTCATAGGTATTGGGAAAGCGCCCCTCCTCGGTCATGGCCACCAGTCGCGCCGCCCGTTGCAAATTTCTTGCCCGACTGTAATAGCCAAGGCCTTCCCATTGCTTGAGAAGCGTCTCTTCGGACGCGTCCGCCAGCGCCTCCACCGTGGGAAACGCAGCGAGAAACCGCGCATAATACCCCAGCACCGCCGCAACCCGTGTCTGCTGGAGCATCACCTCCGACACCCAAATGCGGTAAGGGTCCCGGGTGTTTCGCCAAGGCAGGTCCCGGGCATTCGCACGATACCAAAAAAGAAGCGGGGAAACAATATCCGATAGAGTTGTCAGATGGGTACGGGGCATGATATACTGTACTCCTGAAAAGTAAATTTCAAGGCTCCGTCCTTCAGGAGGAACCATGCTCCAAGTATAGCATATTTCGCTGCATGGGGATATCCCTTTTTTAAATTTTTCGGAAGCTTCTTATGCGTGGTCGGGGCAGGAGGATGATTTTATGAATTGGAGAAAAAGAGGCGGCCCCGGGCGTTACCTCGCTCCCATTGCCTGCGCGGTTTTCATGGCGGTGCTGATGCTGGGCATGATTTGGCTAATGGTCTGGGTCTTTGAAACGGACCCGGCGGGCATTCCGCCTGCGCCGGTGGCGGCGCTGCTGTTGGCGCTTCCGGCGGCGGTGATTGTAGGCGTGATTTGGGCATTGATTCAGCGCCTGCGGGAGCTTGGCCAGGGAGAAGAAGAAGACGCGAAGCGCTATTGACTTTGGACCGATGCGGGCGG
Organism: Oscillibacter sp. UBA6647; assembly: GCA_002455655.1. Classification (GTDB taxonomy): domain Bacteria; phylum Bacillota; class Clostridia; order Oscillospirales; family Oscillospiraceae; genus Oscillibacter. The sequence continues at coordinate 9,575 of DKLF01000137.1, forward strand.
CGCATACACACAGAAAATGACAGGAGGAATTACAAATGAAACTGGTTACGATTGAGACGATTCCCGGACGGGATCTGGAAGCCTTGGAAGCAGTGAAGGGTGCAGTGGTATTCAGCAAAAACTTCGGCCACGATTTTATGGCCGGGATGAAAACGCTGGTGGGCGGCGAGATCAAAAGCTACACGGACATGCTGGACGAGGCCCGGGCCATTGCCACAAAGCGCATGATGGACGAGGCGGAGCATTTGGGCGCGGACGCGGTGGTGGGCCTGCGGTACGCATCCTCTTCCGTGATGCAAAGCGCGGCTGAGGTTGTGGCCTACGGCACGGCGGTAAAATTCAGATAATGCGTATCACATTTTTGGCGCACAGTGGCTTTCTTGTGGAGCTGGACGGCGTTTATCTCCTGTTTGACTGGTGGAAAGGCGAACTGCCGCCCCTTTTGGACAAGCCTCTGTTCTGCTTTGCAAGCCATGCCCACGGCGACCACTTTACCTCAAAAATTTTCTCTCTGGACGACGGGAGCCGCGAGGTCCGCTTCCTGCTGGGGAGCGGCATCGAACTTTCCGCCGAAAACCGGGAAAAATGGGGGCTCTCTCCCGAAACGGCGGAAAAGTGCGCCGTGTTGGACGGAAACGAACACATGGAGCTGCCCCACGGCGTCACGGTGGAAACTTTGCCCTCTACCGACGAGGGCGTTGCGCTGATCATCGCCTGTGAGGGGAAAACCCTTTACCACGCCGGAGATCTGAATTGGTGGCACTGGGAAGAAGAGCCGGGGGACTGGAACCGGAATATGGAGGCCGACTTTAAGCGGTATATTGAGCCTCTCCGGGGACGGCGCATTGACTTGGCCTTCGCCCCCTTGGACCCCCGTCAGGGAAAGGCCGCCGACTGGGGCCTTTGCTATCTCTTGAAGCTGGCGGAAGTTCAGCGGCTGATTCCCATGCATCAGTGGAAAGATTTCAGTCCCACGCAGCGCTTTTTGGAAGAACATCCTCAATGGGCGGAAACCCTGCTCCCGGTGGAGCGGATGGGACAGCAATGGGACCTTTGAGCCCCCATCTCATGGGAGCCCATCGGCTTTACGAAAAAAAGTACGCTTCGGCAATTGATTTGCCAAAGCGTACTTCATTTTTACCGGGCATCCCCGTGCAGCCGCCATCTGTACTTTACAGCGTCTCAATCGCCCAGAGGGGCAGGTTCAAAAGTCCCTGTTCCCGGCGATAGTCCGCAAGGGAAGTGCGGATGGTCTGCCGCGGCAAAAACCGCTCCCGGAAAACCTTCAGCTTTTTGGATTGGAGGTTCTGCTCCACCGCCACCTCCACGGGGATGGCCTCCAACCCGTTGTCCACCAGAAACTCCACCTCCGCGGTACCTCGGGGAGCCATCCAGTAGCACACGACCATCTGGTTCAGGCTGTCGAGCTGCTGGAGCGCGTACTGCTCCGTCAGCGCCCCGTGATAGGCTTGGAACACGGAGTTGCCCTCCAGCAGCATGTCTTGCCGAAGACCAAGCATACAGCCAAGCAGGCCCACATCCGAAAGATACAGCTTAAACGCCCGGGCATCCTCGCTGGCCACCAGCGGCGACTCCGGCACCTCTGCCCGATGGATGTCCCGGGCAAGGCCGTTGTCCGTCAGCCACGTCAGCGCGGCGTCAAACTCCCGGGCGCGGGCGCCTTCCTTCATAGCTCCAAAGAGAAATTTCCGGTTCTCCCGGTCTAGCTGCCGGGGAATGCTGCTCCACAGCGTCCGGATGCGAGACAGCGCGTCAATGGGCGCATACTTTGAAAAACTCTGCTCGTAGACGGACAGAATGCGCATCTGTGCCTCCCGGGCGGCAAAAAAATCGCGGTCCGCCGCAAAGGCGCCGACCGCTTCGGGCATACCGCCCACGAAGCAATAGTATTTTAAAAATCGGATATAGTCCTGACGATAGTTAGGGGTCAAGTCATAGCGGCACTCCCGCAGCATCTCCACGTACTCCTCCCGGCCCACTGCACGGAGAAACTCGAAAAAAGACAGAGGGTGCAAATCCAGCACCTCCACCCACTCCGCAGGGAAGGGTGCGCCGCTTCGGATTGCCGCGTCCAGACCGCTGCTGCCGCAGAGAACATGATACTGCGGCGCCTCTTTCCCAAACAACTTCAGGCAGGCCAGCGCCTGCGGAATGGCCTGAATCTCGTCAAACACCAGCAGCGTCTCCGCCGGGTCGATTTTGTATCCGGCATACAGCTCCAGCTCCGTGACAATCCGGTCCACCGAAGGCTTTTCGTCAAACAAACCGGAAATCCGGACTCTGCTTTCAAAATCCACATATACGCACCGCGCATATTCCCTCTCGCCAAATTCCCGCAGCAGCCAAGTCTTGCCAACCTGTCTGGGGCCCCGCAATATCAGCGGACGGCGGGTTTTCCGCTCTTTCCATTTTTTAAGATGCCCATAGGCTGTACGATCCATCCGGGTCACTTCCCTCTCATATCATTCGGGCGCGGCTTTCCCTGTTCGCCGCGCCCGCAAGCCCTGCTCCGCCCGTTCCTCGGCGCGGGCAGGTCAAAATCGGTAGAAATCTGTCACATTTATCATTATAGCATATTCCCCCAAAGAGTCAAATGACTTTTCGGATTTTGTGCACATAAATCATGCAAAATAGTGTCTGCGGGACGTAGCTTTTCACAAAGCCAAGGTGCTTTTCGTTCCGAAGCCAGAAAACAGCAAACGCGGAGCGAAGGATTCAAGTTCCTCCGCTCCGCTTATTTTCAAAAAACCAAGGCCCCTTAAGCGGCCTTTTTTATTTTTCCTGCGCCTGTGCGCTGCTTGACGCGCGGCCCGCCGCCCCGTTGTCAAAAGAGGCGGCCATCTATTTCTCCGTCAAAAGGCGCAGCACGGCGCGCTCCTCCATCAGGTCTGCGTACAGGCCCGGAAGATCCGTCTCTGCCGCCGCGCAGCCGCGCAGCGGTTCCACCAGCTCACCGCTGAGCCGGTAAATCCGGGTCAGGCCCAGATTCCCGGCCACGCCCTTCAGTGAATGGGCCGCCTCAAACGCGGCGGCACGGTCCCCCGCATCCAGCGCGGCACCCAGCGTGGCAAAGGCCGTGTCCTCTAGAAACAGGTCGAAGCACATGGCGTACAGCGCCTCATCGCCCAAAAGGCGATTCATGGCTCCGTCCATGTCCGCGCCGTGGGCGCGGAGCTGATCGGTCAGCTTGCTCACAAAGGCGCGCCTTATTCGTTGATGATCAGAGCAATCAGCTCCACCGGCACGTCGCCGCGGTTTTCCAGACTGTGAGCATCGCCGCCGCCGGTTTCGGCAATGTCTCCGGTGTGGAGAATCACTTCCGTGCCATTGTCGCTAAAGATTGCCTCGCCGCTTAGAATGTAGTAAAACTCCGTCTCATGCTCGTGAGCATGGTACCCGAAGGAGCAGCCCGGATCGAGGGTCATGTGGTTGAAAATTCTGGCCTTGCCATACATCTGATCTGGTGTTGCCAAAACTTTGATGTGGGTTAAGCCCTTCCCTCCGCGTATGTTTTGATCCTCGCGATGGCAATTTTCTGAGCGCTGATACATTTTCATTTCCTCCTGTTCTTTCTGACGCCGGCCTTGCATCCGGCTGGATCCGATGATACAATTGACTGACAAAAATTATGCGGTTATCATACCACACAGCCCCAAAAATGTCTACCCTTGCAGCCAACGAGCCTATGATTTATCTGGAGGAAATTGCCATGAAAAACGTTGCGGTCGCGCTGGCGGCGCTTTTGCTGATATCCTGCCTGTCCGCCTGCAAAGCGAGGCCCGGATCGACCTCCGCTTTCTCGTCCGCCTCTTCTTCCGCCGACGAACCGCTGAAGCTGGAAACGCTGCGGCTGGAGTTGACCCGCCGGGAGGGACTTTCTTCCGACACATTGATGTACGCCGTGCAGTCCCTTCCGCAGGCTTTGAAATCCGCGCTGGCCAACCACGGCGTGGAAGCTGGCACGGTAGAGGTCACCGTGGGCGCGTCTCCGGCGGCCACAGCTCAGGCTTTGGAGGAGGGCGGCGTGGATTTGGCCATACTGCCCGGAGATGCCTTTGTGGAGGCGGGCGGGTCCGCCGTCCCTTTGCTGACGGCACACGAGCACGACGGCCTGCCCGACAGCTCCGACCCTGCCGACTGGAAAAGCGGGGAAAGTGTTCACAGCGAAGCAGCCTCCGGCGGGCAGCGATATCTGATTCTGGCAGGCCCGTCAGACTATGGCCTTCAGTTGACAAACCGGGCCGCGTCGGACACCCCCCTGACTTGGGATGAGCTTGATCGGGCCGGATGGCTTCTGACCCCGGATGAAACAAACATGACCGACCTGTGGCTTGCGGATCACTATGAGGGGAACACCCTTTCTGACCTGACCGGGGAGGCCGTATGCACATTGCCAAGTGGGAGCGGACAAGATCTCCTGACCGCTCTGGCCGCAGGAGATGCGGACGTGGCCGTGATTCCCGCCGACATACGGTCGTATTTGGCGTCCTTCTGGCAGGGAGAGTTGCAGCGCCCCGACGGGATTTTTGACGAAACCGCGGTCATCGGCGTTACTGAGAAATACTATGACACGATTTTAGCCGTTCGTCCGGGAGACGAGATACTGACCGGGGAGGAGTTTCGCTCCGCTCTGGCGGCAGCGATGGAGGAGATGTCCCGTGTGCAGAGCGACGTTACCGGTGCGCTGGGTGGGGTCTTTTCCGCTCCGGTGAGCGACGGCGACCTGAACGGTATGCGCCGCCTTGTCACCCTTGGCAGCTGAGTCTTAGCGCGATAAAAAAGCACCGCCTGTCTGGCGGTGCCTTTTCGGCCTTCAGGGTTTGCACTGTCCGCAGGGGGTATAGCCCTCCCCCATCAAATCTTCCCGGCTGCCGATATAGTCCCGGCGGTTGCTCTCGCTCATGGAGAGAACGCCGGAGCAGTCCGGGCGGTGAAATTTCATAGACTTTGTGTTGAGCACATAGCTCTCCTCTTCCGAAGTATCGGAGGAAGACAAGGGCTCCTCGCCCGCCAGATAGCTGTTCCCCGTGGCATAGTCAATGGTAACGCCGGGCTGGGCGTTGTAGACGTACACGTTAAATTGCACGCCCTTGCCGCCATCCTCCACAGATTCGGCCTCCATCTGAACGCCCCTTGCCACAAGCTCGGTTCCCTCGAAAACAGGCGTAACCCGGTAGAGCACATGGTTCCCCGTTTCGCGCACATAGTCGGCCACTTCGTTTTCAAAGGGCAGCATCCCTTCCACGTTCATGTACCGGGTTCCGGTGATCAGATTTTCCTCGTTGGCATTTTCCCCTGTAAGCTGATAGCCCAGCAGGTGGCAGCGGTTATAGAGGTATTTTCCGTCCACAAGGTCGTATTTCACCGTGTGCCAGCCGGAGGGCTTCACCTGCCCAATTTCACCCCGGGGTTCTGTGGGCATAGTGTCCGGGCTTACAGAGGCATAGGCCGGGCCGCACCGGCCCAGAAGGTCCAAGGGGCTGTATTCCTCAAAAGAGGTTTCTTCGTAATCTGTATCTGGGAAAGCCGGCAGGTTGTCGTTCAGCAGAACGTAGGGCTGGTCGGAAAACTCCGGCACATCCGAAAGTGTAAAGGAAAGAGGCCGCGCCGCCGGAGCACAGCCGGAAAAGAGAACTGTAACCACGAGAAAAATTGGAAGAAAAATACTCTGTGCCTTTTTCATGAACGCTCCTTTATTCGGTACTATTAAAACTCGGTATAATATAGATGGAAAAACAGGCGACGGAAGAACACTGTTTCTTCCGTCGCCGTAAGCGGCACTGCCGCGGGTGAATAACCTCTTTCCGGACGCGGGCGGCGACAACCATCTCCACCCAGCCGGGATACAACGGGCGCCCACGCCACCCGGTCAGAATTTTCCGCTTCTGCCGGAGAAGCCGCCCGAACGCATAGAAGTCCCCCCAGCGTGTCCGCCCCCGGAGGTATGATTTTCAATTCTGCGGCGCGTCTCGGTCCGGTAGAGGAAGGTATCCTGCTGACCAGTGAGATGAAAACCGTCTGAGGGAATGTAGCGGTCGGCAGTTCGGGCGGACACAGCGGTATTCATCTGCCGTTTCCAGTACAGGCAAATTCCGCCCGCCAGCAGCAGCGGCACCAAAATTACCGCGCCCAGCCTGATGGCAAATTCCTCATCATCATACTTGGGCCGGGCATTTGTGGCGTATGAGCTGCCCGTTTCATAGCGGCCCTCCGTTTCATCGTATCCCGGGGCGTTTTCCACGTCGAAGGGCTTCCCGTCCCGCGCCAGACCCAGATACTCCCCCGCCGTATCCAGATAGGTGGAAAAGCCCTCGTAATACGCATCCTCTCCCAAAAGAGGAAGCACATTCTCGTCCAGCAGCACGTCCTTTCCGTAGTCGGTAAAGGCGGTGTTTCCATAGCCGTAAGCAATCAGGGCATAGTCCCGCTCCGCCATGCTCAAAAGAAGCAGCAGCCCGCTCTTCTCCTCGCCGTAGCCCAAGTCATACTCCGTGTAAACAGCCGTGGCAAGGTCGTAGGCATCGCTGCCGCCCATGTCCTCCATGTCTTCCAGTATGACAATGTACACTGCGCATTGGTACTGCTTGGCAAGCTCCTCTGCCCGGTCGTTCAGCTCCCCGCGCTCCGTCTCCGTTAAAAGGCCCGCCGCGTCCGTCACCGCGTCCAGCTCCGCCGCCATGGCGGGCAGGGGCAGCGCGAATGTCAGGGCAAGCACCAAAAGCAGAAAGAGTCCTGTCTTTTTCATATTCCCGCCCCCCTCACAGCAAAATCAGGCCCAGCAGACCCATCAGCGGCAAAGAAATCCCGAAAAACCAAAGCCAGAATTTCGCCCAATCCATGGGCAGGTCGCCCACCAGCTTTCCCGTCTGGCCGTTCATGGCAAAGAGGAAATCCTTCCCCTCCCATCGGGTTGCCAGCATCCACACCGGCAGCAGGGCATACTTTGCATTACAATTTTGTAGCCGGACGGTTCCGCTCTCCTGCCGCAATGTGGCATAGCCCCGGGCCGTGGCGGAAAGGGCGTCTTCCGTGCTGGCCTTGATGCGGGAATAGGCCCGATCCTTGCACTCCGCGGAGTCCTGATCGTACTTATCCGCCAGAAAGCCGGGCAGATACGCGGTGGAAAACTCCTTCAACTCCCCGTAGTCGAAGGGTTCGATGGCGTCCATATGCGCGTCGGGCATTTTGGATGAGCCGTCCACAGGCACCTTTTGGAAATCCACGGTGCCCTCCCGCACCACCCGGAAGTGATCGGTCACAGTGACTTCCTCGTTTCCCCTTCTAAACACCTGAACTCTGGTTCCCCGGAAGTTCAGATTCCCGTCCGACTTGCCGTCAAACAACCAGAAGGGGACATAAACGCCCTTAATTTCCTGAATGTGGTTCCCGGAGGCAAAGGACTTGGGCAAAAAGCGCTTGCCCTTGTAATACCGCTCCAACGCCGACACGGCGGCGCTTTTGTCAAGGCGGAAGGGAATCACGCAGTCCGGCCTGAGGTGGCCCGAAAACTGGGCGGCAATTACCGAAGGGTTGCCGCAATAGGGGCAGGACGTAGCCGCCGTGGTATCGTCGCAGATCAGCTCCGCCCCGCAGGAGGGGCAGGAATAGGCCCGCAGATGGGCGGCCTCCTCCTCGCTCCACTCGCCGCCGCCCATAGAGGCTTCCTGCTCCGGCTGCGCGGCAGCCGCCTGCTCCTTGTCCGCATAAAGCTGCTCAATGACCTTTACGTCAAAGGACAAGCCGCAGTATTCGCACTCCAGCTTTCCCGACGCGGTCCCAAAGTGTAAAGGGCCGGTACAGGCCGGGCACTGGTAATTGGTAATATTGGTGGCCATAGGCATTCGCCTCCGTCTGTTTTACTGAAGGTCCCCGTCGTCAAAGGGATCGCCGCACTCGGGGCAGAATTTGGGCGGGCGGGCCTTGTCGGCAGGCTCCCAGCCGCACTTGTCGCACTTGTACTGAGGAACGCCCGCAGGCTTTGCTTTGCCGCACTCCGCGCAGAATTTGCCCTTGTTCACCGCGCCGCAGGCACAGGTCCAGCCGTCCTGCGCGGGCTTCGGCCTGCCGCATTCGGGGCAGAATTTTCCGGTGGCCTTCGCGCCGCACTGGCAGGTCCAGCCGCCGCTGGGCGCGGCCTGTCCCGGCGCGGATTCCTGTGCCATGCGGTAAAGCTCCTGCGCGTTCAAGCCGCCTGCGGCCCCCGCCATATTCATTCCCATAAACGCCATGGAAGCCCCGGTACTCGTGTTTGCCGCAGCACTCTGCATGGCCGCCGCCTGTGCCCCCGTCAGATGGGCCGCCGCCATGGTGGGGTCGCGGAAGACCGCGTTCCGTTGCAGCTCCTTCATCATCTGTTCGTCTTCTTCGCTTGCCTTTACGCTGGAAACGCCAAAGGAGACGATTTCAAGGCCCCGCAGCTTCCGCCACTTTTCACTGAGCACCTCGTTAAGGGCCTGCGCCAGCTCCATGGTGTGGCCGGGCAGAGCGGAATAGCGGATGCCCATTTCGCTGATTCTTGCAAAAGCGGGCTGGAGGGCGGTCATCAGCTCGCTTTTGAGCTGTCCGTCAATGCTCTCCCGGGGATAGCTGCTCTCCACATTGCCGCAGACGTTGGTGTAGAACAGCAGCGGGTCGCAGATGCGGTAGCTGTACTCGCCAAAGCAGCGGATGGCGATATCCATATCCAGCCCAATGTTCCGGTCCACCACTCGGAAGGGAACCGGGCTGGGCGTGCCGTATTTGTTGCCCGGCAGCTCCTTGGTGTTGAAATAGTAAACCCGCTGGTCCTTGGGCGGCTCACCGCCAAAGGTAAACCGCCTGCCGATGCTCTCAAAGGTGCGGTGGACACTCTCCTCCAGCTCGCCGGAAAAAATGGAGGACTCGGTGGATGCGTCATAAATAAATTCGCCGGGGTCGGCGCATACCTCCGCCACCTTCCCTTGGTCCACGATCATCATGCACTGCCCGTCTGCCACGGCGACGACGGAGCCGCTGGTGATGATATTCTCACTTCCCTTGGTGTTGGACGAGCGGCGGGACGTGCGTTTTTGTCCCTTCACCGCCAGCACATCCGCAGGCAAAGCCTCACAGTAGAAATATTCCTTCCACTGGTCCGCCAGCGCCCCCTCGACGGCGCCCTTCGCAGCTTTGATCAGTCCCATGCAGGTTTCCTCCTTTTATTTATAAGCGGAGCCGCGCGGCCCGCAATGCTTCACAGCAGCGTTTTTTTCACATGCTGCACGCTCAAAACGGCAAAATGCCCGGCTGCTTTTGGAAACAGCCGGGCAAGGTTTGTGTTTGGTTCGGGGGCGTTTCCCTTTTGTAACAAAGCTTTATTATTATATCCGTTTTGTCCTCATTTGTAAAGCCGGGACAAAATGGATGTGAGGTCCGCTCCTTTTCCCGACAAAAGCTTACCGCACCTTGCGATGGGGTACGTGCCAAATTCGGTCGGCGTACTCCGCCACCGCTCGGTCCGCCGCGAACACGCCGCTGCGGGCAATGTTCCACAGGCTTATGGCATTCCATTTCTGCGGGTCGGCATAAGTGGCCGCCATGCGCTTTTCCGCGTCGCAGTAGGCGGAAAAATCCGCCAGCAGCAGATATTCGTCCGCAGGCGCACCATGGTCGCCGAACAGCAGCCGCCGATACAAATCCTCGTAGCTCACCCCGTCCCGAAAGCCGGTTTTCAGCGCATCCAATACGCGGTGCAGCACCGGGTCCCGGGCATACAGCCGCTGAGGAAGATACCCCTCGCGGCTTAAAGCCGCCGCCTCGTTTGACCGGAGCCCAAAGAGGAACATGTTCTCATCCCCCAAAACGTCGTGCATCTCCACGTTGGCGCCGTCCAGCGTCCCCACGGTCAGGGCCCCGTTCATCATGAACTTCATGTTTCCGGTGCCGCTGGCTTCCTTCCCGGCGGTGGAAATCTGCTGGGAAACCTCACTGGCGGGCATCAGCCGCTCCGCAAGGGACACCCGGTAATTCTCCAGAAACACCACCTGAAGCTTGCCGCGGCAGATAGGGTCGTGGTCAATCTGGTCCGCCAGAGAGTTAATCAGGTGAATAATTCGCTTTGCCACGGCGTACCCCGGCGCGGCCTTCGCCCCGAAGAGGAAGGTCCGGGGCCGGTCGATGGCGTTCGGGTCGTCCTGCAGCCGCTGGTAAAGGGCGATGATGTGCAGGACGTTTAAAAGCTGGCGCTTGTACTCGTGCAGCCGCTTTACCTGCACGTCAAAAATCGCATCCGGGTTCAGCAGCACGCCCTGCTGTTGTTTCGCATAGGCGGCAAACTCCTCCTTGTTCCTGCGCTTGATGTCCGCAAGGCGGCGCAGCACTTCCCGGTTGTCGGCGTATGCGTCCAGCCGTCCAAGGGCTTGAGGGTCCATGAGATATGCCTCGCCCCCCGCGAGATCGCACACCAGTCCGTGAAGTCCGGGGTTGATTTCCGCCAGCCACCGTCGATGGTCCACGCCGTTTGTGACGTTGGTGAATTTCTCCGGCTCCATGGCGCAGGCGTTTTGAAACACGTCGCTTTTCAGAATTTCCGAGTGGAGGGCGCTGACGCCGTTGACCTGCATCCCCCCGGCGATGCACAGGTTCGCCATGCGGACCACCCCGTCCCAGACCACGGCGGTGTCCCGCACCTTTTCCTCGTCCCGGAAAAACGCGCGGCATTTCTCCTCCCACCGGCGGGCAATTTCCGCCGTAATCTGCCAAACGCGGGGCAGCAGCCGCTCAAACAGCGCCTGAGGCCACTTTTCCAGCGCCTCCGCCAGCACCGTGTGGTTGGTGTAGGCCACAGACCGGGTCGTAATCTCCCACGCCTGATCCCAACCCATGCCCGCGTCGTCAATCAAAATACGCATCAGCTCTGGAATCACCAGTGCCGGGTGAGTGTCGTTGATTTGAAGCACGTTTTTCTCGTGGAAGTTGGCCATGGTGCCAAATTCCGCCATGTGCTCCTCCGCGATGCTCTGCACCGTGGCGGAGACGAAGAAATACTGCTGCTTGAGCCGCAGGGATTTTCCCTCCTCATGGTTGTCGTCGGGATAGAGGACCTTGGCAATCACCTCCGCCATGGCCTCGTCCTCCGTGGCCTTGAGATACTCGCCCTTGGAGTAAAGGCTCATATCCACGGGCTTGGGGGATTTTGCGTCCCACAATCGCAGCTTGTTGGTGTGGCCGGTGTCATACCCGGCAATCTCCATATCGCAGGGGACGGCCAGCACGGTGGTCCCCCCCTCCTGCACGATGTGGAGATGCCCGTCGTTCCAAAACTCCCGCAGCGTGCCGCCAAAGCGGACCTGCCGGGCCTCCTCGGGCTTTGGCAGCAGCCACGCGGAGCCGATGCCCTTCCACGCGTCGGGCAGCTCCACCTGCTGGCCCTCCACGATCTTCTGCTTGAATATCCCCAGCTCATAGCAGATGGAATACCCCGTGGCGGGAATTTCCAGCGTACTCATAGAGTCCAGATAGCATGCGGCCAGACGGCCCAGACCGCCGTTGCCAAGGCCTGCGTCCGGCTCCAGTTCGAACACATCTCCCGCCTGAAAGCCCAGATGCTCCAGCGCTTCCTTCAACTGAGGCAGTACCCCCAGATTATACGCGTTTTTTTGAAGGCTCCGCCCCATCAGAAATTCCAGAGACAGATAGTGGACCTTCTTCTTTTCCTTTTGGCGGGTTTCCCTCCGGGTTTCCACGCCCCGCAGGGCCATGGCGTCCCGCAGCACAAGCGCGCAGGCGCGGAGCATCTCTGTCTCCCCAGCCTCCTCGGCGGTTTTCCCAAAGTTGATCATCAGCTTGCGGGTCAGCGCGTCTTCCAGTTCCCTTGTTGTAAATGCCGTCATTCGTCTGCCTTATCCGCGGACAGTTCTTTCTCGTCCGCGCTTCCTTTCCTCTTGGCTGTCTTTCTTCCGGCTTGCTTCGCTTGTTCCGGCGCCTTTGTGACGGACCTTTCGGTCTTCTCCGGCTCCGCCGCCTTCTCCGCAAGCGCCGCCGCTTCCGGCTTTGCCGGGAGCTTCCTTTGGGGCGGCCTTCCCGGAAGCTTTTCCTGCTCCGGCTTTCCCATCAGCCGGGCTTGGACAAGCTTCGCCGCTTGCGCTGTCTTTTCCGGTTGGGAAGATTCCTCCACTCGGGCAAGCTTCTCCTGTAAAGCAGGCTCCGCCGGTTGGGCGGATTCCGTCTGCTGGACAAGCTCCGCCGGTTGAACCGCCGTTTCCGGTTGCGCGGATTCCTCCTGCGCCGCAGGCTTTCCAAGTACTTTCTCCCCGGCGGGACTCTCCCGTTCTGTGCCCACTGGCTTGACCCGGGGCTTTCCGGTGATCCCGCTGTAAATCCGCAGGTATTCCCCCGCGCTGCGCCGCCAACTAAAGTCCCCCTCCATGCAGCGTTGCCGCAGGCGGTGGAAATGGTCCGGATAGTCCCAGTAAAGGCCGACGGCCTGCCGGATGACAAAAAGCATATCTCCGGAGTTGTACGCCGCAAAGGTAAACCCGTTGCCCGCGTCCCGCCACGCCTCGTAGGGGTGGACGGTGTCCTTCAATCCGCCGGTTTCCCGGACGATAGGCACCGTTCCGTACCGCATGGCAATCATCTGGCTCAGACCGCAGGGCTCGCTGCGGGAGGGCATCAAAAACAAATCCGCCCCCGCGTAAATATTCATGGCAAGCGCCTCGTCATAGCCAAGATGCGCCGCCATCCGCCCCGGGTACTGTCCCTGCGCCCAGGAGAAAAACTCCTCGAACTTCTCCTCTCCCTGTCCCAGCACCACCATCTGCACGGGAAGCTCCATGATGTCGTGGAACACCTCCCGGATGAGGTCCAGCCCCTTGTGGGCCACAAGGCGGCTCACCACCGCGAGAACCGGCGTGTCCGGCTCCTCCCGCAGGCCCATCAGCTTTTGCAGCTCCGCCTTGTCGGCGGCCTTGCCGGACAAATCGGAGACGGCGAAGTTTTTTGCAATCAGCGGGTCGGCCGCAGGGTCGTAGCGCTTCATGTCGATGCCGTTTAGCACACCGGAGAGCTTATAGGCGCACCGGCGCATCACGCTCTCCATCCCGTGGGCAAAATAGGCGTATTTCAGTTCTTCGGCATAGGAAGGGGACACGGCGGTCACTGCGTCGGCGCAGAGGATGGCCCCCTTCAAAAGATTCACGTCCCCATCCATCATGATGGTGCCGTCGTTCACCCAGCCGGGGTCCAGCCCAAACAAATCCCCCGTGACCTCCGACCCAAACCGTCCTTGATACTCGATGTTGTGGATGGTCATGACGGTGCGCACGGCGCGATACCGCTCTTCCCGCACGCCGTCGTCCTTCAGATAAATGGGGATGAGGGCGCTCTGCCAATCGTTGCAGTGAATCACGTCGGGCCAGAAGGCCATGTGGGGCAGCATCCGCACCACCGCCCGGGAGAAAAAGCCAAACCGCTCTCCGTCGTCCACATAGCCGTACAAATTCGCGCGGTTAAAATACTGCTCGTTGTCCAAGAAATAATAGGTCACTTTGTCCCGCACAAGGCGAAACAGGCCGCAATAGCTCCGCCGCCACGCCAGATTTACATAGTCGTAGCAAAGGTACTCCAGTTGAGGGCCAAACTGATCCCGGATGCGCCGGTACAGCGGCAGCACCACAGCCATCTGAGCGCCCTCCGCCGCGATGGCGGCAGGCAGAGAGCCGGACACGTCAGCCAGCCCTCCGGTTTTGCAGAAGGGTACGGCCTCGCTGGTGGCATACAAAATTTTCATGGCGGTTTCCCCTTTCTAACTCATGACCACGCTTCCAAGCCGCCCGCAAGCGGGCAGACTTTACACCCGTGCACCCTTACTCACCACCAGTGGATAGGAGGAGTGTCCAATCAGCGTGCGGTCCGGAAGCACCTCCACCCGCTTGTCGGTGATAATATGGGCCAAATCCGCGTTGCGGCGGATCACGGTGTCCTTAAACAACACGCAGTTGCGCACCCGCGCACCCTCCTCCACCACAACGCCGGGGAACAGAATAGAGCCTTCTACCGTCCCCTCCAGCTTACAGCCGTCGCCAATCAGCGAGTTGACGCAGAGGCCGCCAGGACCGGCGTAAGCGGAGGATTTGTCCGCGTTTTTTGCCCGGATAGGCCGCAGCGGTGTAAACAGCTCCGCCCGGATGGGAGCGTCCAGAAGCTGCATGCTGCGGTCATAATACTCCTGCACAGAGCGAATCTGGGCAGCAAAGCCGGGCCAGATGAAGGAGCGGATGTTCAACTCTCCCGCCTTGGCCTGAAGAACGTCGTGCCGCCAGCTATACTGGTCGCGGCTGATACACTGGTCCACCAAATCCACCAGCAGCTTTGTGGACAGGATGTACACCTCCAGCCCCCGATAGCCCCGGGGCGTATGCATCTGGTATAAGACCTCCCGCACCCGGCCCTCTCCGTCAGACTGGAAATAGGTTCCGTTGTCCACGGCAAAGCTGTCATCCCCGCAGACGGTGGTAATGTCCGCGCCGGAGCGGATATGCCGGTCCAGCACCTCGGCAAGAGGGAGATTCACCACAAGGTCCCCCTCCATCAGCGCCACATGGTCCTGCCGGATGGACTGAAGATAGCTGCGTACCCCCGCCAGCGCCTCCATTTTTCCACGAAATTCTCCGTATCCGCCGCCCGGCCGTTCATAGGCAAAGGGGGGCAGCAGTTTCAGTCCTCCCCGCTTGCGGCTGAGGTCCCAGTTCTTGCCGCTGCCAAGATGATCAATCAGGCTTTGATATTGCCCGTGGAGTACCACGCCCACGTCCGTCACTCCGGCGTTTACAAGATTGGAAAGGCCAAAGTCGATGGCCCGATACCGTCCGGCAAAGGGGAGAGAGGACGCAGAGCGCCCGACAGTCAGCTCCTTCAAATCGTTTCGCCGCTCATAGCAGAAAATGATTCCGTGCAGTCCGTTCATCTCGCCACCTCCTCGCCGCGTTCATCCAGCATGGCTTTGGGCGGAACGCTGATCCCCGCCTCCAGTACGCAGCCGGGGGCCAGCACCGCAAGCCCCCACAAAAGGGGGTCCGCTTCCTCGGGCGACGCGCCCACGCGGCAGTTTTCACCAATCACCGCGTCCTGCCCCACGATGGCATACTCCACCACGGCGCCCGCCTTCACAGTGACGCCGGGCATCAGCACCGAATAGCTGACCCTTGCCCCCTCTTCCACCGTGACGCTGGCGGAGAGTACGGAGTTTTCAACCGTCCCCTCCAGATTACCGCCCCGGTTAAAGGCACTGTGGCTCACCTTGGCGTGCTTACCCAGAAAGGCCGGAGGCAAGGAGAGGGAGAGGGCATAAATGGGCCACGACTCATCCAGCAGATCAAGACCCGACTCCGGGGACAGCATATCCATGTTGGCGTCCCAGAGGGATTCCAGCGTCCCCACGTCCTTCCAATAGCCCTCGAAGCGATAAGCCGCCATTTTTTCGCCGTTTTGCAGCATAGCGGGAATGACATTCTTTCCAAAGTCGTTGTCCGAAGCGCTGTACGCCTCATCCGTCTCCAGATAGGCCCGCAGGGTCTTCCAGCTAAAGACGTAGATGCCCATGGAGGCAAGGTTGCTCTTGGGGTGCTTGGGCTTTTCCTCAAACTCCGTCACCATGCCGCCTGCGTCCACGTTCATGATGCCAAAGCGGGAAGCATCGTCCCAAGGGACCTCCATCACGGAAATGGTGCAGGCCGCGCCGGTTTCCTTGTGCCGCTCCACCATCCGGGAGTAATCCATTTTGTAAATATGGTCGCCGGAGAGGATCACCACATACTCCGGGTCGTACCGATTGACAAAGGCGATGTTCTGAAAGATGGCGTTTGCCGTGCCCTTATACCACGTACCGCCCGCGGCGGACTGGTAGGGCGGCAGAATGTGGACGCCGCCGGTGCTGCTGTCCAAATCCCAGGTCTGGCCGTTATCCACATACGCGTTCAGCTCCAGCGGGCGATATTGGGTCAGCACGCCCACGGTGTCGATTCCGGAGTTTGCGCAGTTGGACAGGGGGAAGTCGATGATGCGGTATTTCCCGCCGAAGGGGACCGCTGGCTTTGCCATATCGCCGGTAAGCACGTACAGCCGGCTGCCCTGGCCGCCGGCCAGCAGCATGGCGATGCACTCCTTTTTCATGCCTCTGCCTCCTTATTTGCCGGGCTTTCGAGCTGCCTTTTTCGCGGTGCCCCGCCCGGTGCTTTTCTCCTTCGTCCCCGCCGCCGCCCTTTTTGGAGAGGGCGTTTCAACACTCGGGAACTTTTTGGACACTGCGGCTTTCGTAAAATTTGCCGCGTTCTTCTTCTCCGCCCGCAGGAACACGCCCCCAAAGGGCGGAATGCGCAATACCACCGACTGCTCCCGCCCGTGGGAGGGAACCGCCTGCGTCTCCACGGGCGAATCGTTTCCATAGCCTTCGCCGCCAAACGCTTCCCCGTCGGTGTTGAACACCTCAGTATACCGCCCCTGCTCCGGCACGCCCACTCGATAGTCGGGGTAGACGTTGGGCGAAAAATTCACGGCGCACAAAAGCGCCCCGCCCTTGGAATCCCTGCGCAGGAACACCGCCACATTGTTGTGGTTGTCGTCCGGCACCAGCCACTGGAAGCCCTCCTGCCGGAAGTCCTCCTCCCACAGGGCAGGGGTATCCTGATAAAACTGGTTGGCCGCCCGGAAAAACGCCTGAGTTTTGCGGTTCGACTCCTGCTTCAGCAAATACCAGTCCAACTGGCCGTTTGCGTCCCATTCGTGCCACTGGCCAAGCTCCGGGCCCATAAACAGCAGTTTTTTTCCCGGATGAGCCAGAAAGTACGCATAAAACCCTCTGAGAGAGCGGAGCTGCGTCTCATACTCCCCCGGCATCTTCCCCACCAGCGAGCCTTTCATATGTACCACCTCGTCGTGGGACATGGGGAGCACGTAATTTTCTGAAAACGCGTACATCATGGAAAAGGTGAGGTCCTTGTGGTTGAACTGGCGGAAATAGGGGTCCAGCTTTAAATAATGACATATGTCGTTCATCCAGCCCATATTCCACTTGAGGTTGAACCCCAGCCCTCCATCCTCCGGCGGCCGGGTCACCATTGGCCAGGCGGTAGATTCCTCCGCCACCATCAGCACCCCGGGATTTATCGAAAAGGCCATTCGATTCAGCGCACGGAGAAATTCCACAGCTTCCAGATTTTCGTGGCCACCGTTTTTGTTGGGAGTCCACTGGCCCGCAGGACGGTCGTAGTCCAGATACAGCATAGAGGCCACCGCATCCACCCGCAGCCCATCGATATGATATACCTCCAGCCAGAAGCGGGCGGAAGAGAGAAGAAAGCTCACTACCTCCGTCCGTCCGTAGTCAAAAACCCTTGTCCCCCATCCCGCGTGTTCCCGCTTTTTCGGGTCCGCATATTCGTAGCAGCAGGTTCCGTCAAACTCATACAGTCCCTGTGCATCCTTGCAGAAGTGGGCGGGAACCCAGTCTAAAATTACGGAAATGCCGTTTTCATGCATATGGTCCACAAACCACATAAAGTCCTCCGGCGTTCCGTACCGGGAGGTGGGCGCGAAATACCCGGTGCACTGATAGCCCCATGAGTCGTCCAGCGGGTGCTCCGTCACCGGCAGCAGTTCCACCGCGTTATACCCCATGTCCTTTACATAGGCGGCAAGCTCCCTTGCCATAGAGCGGTAATCGTAAAAGTCCCCATTCTCCCGCCTGCGCCAAGAGCCAAGATGCACCTCGTACACATTCAGCGGCCCGGTGTTTCCGGGGCGGCCCGCTTTTTCCTTTTGAAAATCTTTATCGGTCCACAAAAACCCGGAGATATCGTAAAGCTTGCTGGCGGTGGCGGGGCGGGTTTCCGTGTGGAAGCCATAGGGGTCCGCTTTATAGCGGACCTTCCCGTCCGGGCCGGTGACGGCGTATTTATATGAGGTGTATCCGGGAAGCTCCGGCACAAAGCCGGTCCACGTCTCCCCCTCCCGCGTGAGAGGATCGGCGGAGATATCCCATTCGTTGAAGTCTCCCACCACGCTCACCGCCAGCGCATGGGGCGCCCAGACCCGGAAGCGCCAGCCTTCAAGCCCCGCCTCCCCGGCGGGGTGGGCGCCAAACCAGTTCCAGCCGTCTGACAGTGTACCCGCGTGGAACGCCAGGGCATGTCCGCTCTCCCCCATGTTCTCACTCCTTCCCGCCGAAGAAATTTCTCCACCGGCGGTTAATCGTTTTCGTGTGCGCTGCGTGCGCCCGTTTTTTCTTACCTCAATTATACCCTAGGGGCTTGAGAGCGTCAAGAACGCGCCCTGTCGAAATGTAGGTTGTGCTTTCGTGGATTTCAACGACTTTTTATAGGCCGCACAAACGCTTTCGGGCAAATTTGTCTTTTTTGCAAAATGCTCTTCCCGGCTCCATCCAACCCAAAAAAAGCAACAGAGGGCAGCCGCCAAAGACGGCTGTCCTCTGAATTCAGGTTTTTCCGCGGATTTTAGCGCCGCACTTGGGGCAGGTGATCTCCACCTTACCTTTGCCCACAGGAACACGGCAGATGGTTTTGCAACTTTTGCAGGTGAAGTATTTATGCTCCGTATCGGCCCGGCGATCCTTCGCGTTTTTGTGTCCGTTGCGAAGTCTCCACCAAAACTGCAAAAAGCGGCTGTTCTCCTCCCTGCGCTTGTAGAGGTCTTTGGAAAACATCCGGAAAATCGCCCAGACCGCCAAGGCCATGGACGCCCAATAAAGCACCGCGCCCGCCACGGGCACCCGTCCCCGAAAGAGGGCGGAGACAATGTTCAGGCCCAGCGAGGTCCAAATCGTCACCAGACCCAGCCGGTCCGCGCCGTTTCGCCCGTACATCAGGCGGGCTAGGCCGCCTCGCAGTCTCTGCACAAATCCCATAGAGGAAGGCTCCTTTTCAAAACAACATATCCCATTCGGGATTTAATATATTCTACTCGCATTTTTTTCTCTTCACAACTCTTTCCGCTCGGAATTTACAATTTGGTTACTTCTTTTTCGGTTTTAAAGCTCCGCGCGGGTTTTTTGCAGAGTTATTGCGTTCATTTTAAATGTAATTTTGAAATTTGATATTCCATTTTCAGCAGCGCGATGCTATAATAGTATCGTTTTGAAAAATGAAAAAGGAGTGTATCATCCATGGCAAAAAAACAATTCAAGGCGGAGTCCAAGCGACTTCTTGATCTGATGGTGAACTCCATCTACACCCATCACGAGATTTTTCTCCGGGAGATCATTTCCAACGCCAGCGACGCCTGCGACAAGCTGTGCTACCGGGCGCTGACGGATCAGGACGTGGGCCTTGGGCGCAAGGATTTCAAAATTGAAATCAAAGCGGACAAGACCGGGCGCATTCTCACCGTGTCCGACAACGGCATCGGCATGGACAAGGAGGACCTTGAGAGCAATCTGGGCGTCATCGCCTCCTCCGGCACCTTTCAGTTCCGGCAGGAGGTGGGAGACGACGCCAAAAATGCCGACGTGATCGGTCAGTTCGGCGTGGGCTTCTACTCCGCGTTTATGGTGGCCGACCACATTTCGGTGGTGACAAAGAAATACGGCTCTGACACGGCGTATCTGTGGCAGTCCTCCGGCGCGGACGGGTACACCGTCACGGAATGCGAACGGGAAAGCTTCGGCACCGACGTGATTATGCATCTGCGCCCCGACACAGACGACGAAAAATTCAGCGAGTTTTTAGAGGGCTGGCGTCTTCAGGAGTTGGTGCGCAAATACTCCGATTACATCCGTTTCCCCATCCGCATGGAGATCAGCAAAACCCGCAAAAAGGAAGATTCCCCCGAAGATCATCCGGAGTACGAAACCTATGCCGAGGTGGAAACGCTCAACTCCATGATCCCTCTATGGCAGCGGCAGAAGTCCAAGGTGAAAAAAGAGGAATACGACAAGTTTTACCGGGATAAATTCAACGATTATGCGGAGCCACAACGGGTGATCGCCGTGTCCGCCGAGGGCGCGGTGACCTATCGGGCACTGCTGTTTGTCCCCTCTCAACAGCCCTTCAACTACTACTCCAAGGACTTTGAATCGGGGTTACAGCTCTATTCCAACGGCGTTTTGATTATGGAAAAGTGCGCCGATCTGCTGCCGGAGCATTTCCGCTTTGTCCGGGGCGTGGTGGACTCCGCCGACCTGAGTCTGAACATTTCCCGTGAGCTGTTGCAGCACGACCGGCAGCTAAAGGTCATTGCCGCCAATCTGGACAAAAAAATCCGGGCAGACCTTCAGAAAATGATGAAGGATGAGCCGGAGGAATACGCAAAGTTTTGGAAAAACTTTGGCCGCCAGTTGAAATTCGGCGTGGTGTCCGACTACGGCGCAAAGAAAGAAGAGCTTCAGGACTTGCTGCTGTTTTACTCCTCCACGGAGAAAAAGCCCGTGTCTCTGGCGGATTACATCTCCCGCATGGCGGAGGGCCAGGAGAGCATTTACTACGCCGCAGGCGAAACAGTGGAAGCCATCGACCGTCTGCCCCAGCTCGAAGCCCTCAAGGACGCGGGGACGGAGATTTTGTACTTCCCCGAGGATGTGGACGAATTTGCCGCGCAAGCGCTGATGACCTATCAGGAGAAAAAGTTTCTCTCCGCCCTCTCCGGCGAGGCCGCACCCAAGGCGGAAAGCGAGGAAGCTCCCAAAGAGACTGAGGAAGACGAACACAAAGCTGTGTTTGACTTTGTGAAGGAAGCGCTCGGAGAGCAGATCAAGGAGGTGCGGGCCTCCAAAATCCTGAAATCCCATCCTGTATGCCTTACCGCCGGGCCGGGCCTGAGCTTTGAAATGGAGAAATATTTCGCCGCGGTACAGCCAGAGCAAGCGCCGAAGGCGGAGCGCATTTTGGAACTGAACGCGGCCCATCCCGTCTTCGCCGCGCTGGAAAAGGCCGTGACAGAGGACCCGGAAAAAGCGAAAAAATACGCCGCCCTCCTGTTCAATCAGGCTCTGCTCATCGCGGGCCTCCCGCTGGAAGACCCCTCGGGCTACACTGACCTTGTGTGCGAGCTGCTGGTTTGATTTCAAAAAAGTGCGCATCGCAGGGAAATAAAACGCGGCGGTGCGAAAAGCAAAAGACCGATACCGAACCACAAAATCTGTTGCCACGTCTTTATTTCCTTTGCTTCCATCCGTGTGCCATCCCGCACACGGATGGAAGCTTCTTCTTTCGCCCTTGCCATATTTTTTAGCCCGAGACTGTACCTAGCTGCGTAAAATTGTTGAAAATCGAAAGTGATTTCCAGACAGTTCCAGTAAATCCATCCGCATAGGGAAACAAATCCTGCGGATACTATGGCCACCTGTCCAAATGATGCCTTAGGAGGAATTTATAGATGAAAGCAACTGGAATTGTACGCCGCATTGACGATCTGGGCCGAGTGGTTATCCCAAAAGAAATTCGCCGCACCATGCGCATTCGCGAAGGCGACCCGTTGTTGATTACATTGTCACCATGGCAGCGGTTTTGCGGAGGATTGCTGGCTCTCTCCCAACGGATAGGCCTCTGAGTACATAACACCCTAACAAGAGAAACGCGACAAGCCGTGCTGATCGTCTTAAAACGACCGGCACGGCTTTTTCTCAGCTTGGAAACGACTTTGGCAGCAGGCAGGAGGGCGCGGACTCACAGCGCTCTGGGAAAACAGCGCCCCCGGCAAACAGCATTCCGGAAAAATAAGACTCCATCCGGGCCGTCACTCTGGTGCAACCGCGTTTCAGTGCATTCTCCGCTCTCCGGAACAGACCTCTTGCAAATCCGGCTACGCTTTGATGGGCTTTTTTGCCTTGGATCATTTACCTTCCGTAGCCGTCCGGATGGGCACTGTGCCAGTCCCACGCGGTTTGGAGAATGGTACGCAAATCGCCGTACTCCGGCGCCCAGCCCAGCACCGTCCGCGCCCGATCCGCCGAAGCCACCAGCCGTGCCGGGTCTCCCTCCCTGCGGGGCCGAATCTTAGCCGGAATGAGGTGTCCAGTGACGCGGCGGGCCTCCTCCAATACCTGCTTGACGGAAAAGCCAGCCCCGCTCCCCAGATTGAACGCGCCGCTCTCCCCGCCCACCGCCAGATAGTCCAGCGCCAGAATGTGGGCCCGGGCCAAGTCGCAGACGTGCACATAGTCCCGGATGCAAGTACCGTCGGGGGTTGGATAGTCGTCCCCAAAGATGAAAATTTGCTCCCTCCTGCGGTTTGCGACCTGCAAAAGCAGGGGAATCAAATGCGTTTCCGGGTCGTGGGCCTCGCCCATGCTACCTCCGGGCTGCGCGCCGCAGGCGTTAAAATACCGCAGGGCGGCATAGCGCAGTCCGTGGGCCGACGCGGCCCATTTCATCATCCGCTCCATGGCAAGCTTTGTATCGCCGTAGCAATTGGTGGGAAGCGTCCTGTCCGTCTCGAAAATGGGAACCCGCTCCGGCTCGCCATACACCGCGGCGGAGGAGGAAAACACGATGTCCCGCACGCCGTGGGCCGTCATGCTCTCCAGAAGTACCCGCGTTCCCCCCAGATTGTTGTCGTAATATTGCAGCGGGGCGGTCATGCTCTCGCCCACAAGGGAGCTGGCGGCAAAGTGAATCACCCCGTCAATCTGCTCCCACTCAAAAAGGGAATCGCAAAAGCTCCGATCCCGGATGTCTCCTTGATAAAATCGGGCCGCCGGGGGCACCGCCGCCTGAAATCCGGTTTTCAGACTGTCGGCCACCACCACGTCCCGGCCCGCGTTTAAAAGGGCCAGCGCAGTGTGGGACCCGATATAACCCGCGCCCCCCAACACCAAAATTGCCATTGCGTTTTCCTCCGTTTCACCTGCGCGGCCCATCCGGTGCGCAGGGCTTCCGCCCTGACGGGCACAGACGTATGCTGCCGTTTTTCCCCGAATATTGTACCATGCTTTCTAAGACAAAGAAAGCCCCGGATAAAAGAGAACAAACCTTGTCCAGCGTGGGGATGTTTTCTAAGCGCCTAAAAACGTTGCCTGCATAGCGTAAAAAGGCCCGCCCCTTTCGGGGCGGGCCTTTCTTGTAAGATGAAATCTTACTTTGCTGTGTCAGTTACCAGTCAATCAGGGGTTGGCAACCTTGACGATACCGGTAACAGCAATGGCTGCAATCTTGAACTCGTTATCAGCCGCATCCTTGTTGTTCATCACGATGACCAGCTTAACCTGATCGTTGGCATCGACTTCCAGAGAATCGTAGATATCTTTCATGGAAGCAAAGCCGTTGTCGGTCAGATCCGCAAACACAGCGCCAGAGGTGTTCAGAACCTTATTAACAATCACGTCAGCAGCAGCCACACCGGGATTATAAGGACTGGCAGTAGCAGCCACAATAGCGGTCATGCTATTCTCATACATATCCTTAATATCATAGGAGGCAGTACCAATGTTGTAGATCAGGCTCTTATTCGCGGTGGTGATGGCGTTCTTGTCGATGGTCAAAGTGAAGGCAGAGGTAGCAGAATCATTTCTGGTGACGTTGCTCATCTTGTAAGTGCCGTCAGCCTTCTCAGCATAGCTGGCAAACTGGCCAGTGGTCAGCTTATCGGTGGAGGTGTAGTCGTCCTCAGCACCGTTGACCCACACGTGGTAGGTGTAAGTGCGGACGCCGTCCACAACTGCAGAAGTCTTTTCAGCCTCAACGTACAGAACGTTATCGGAGACAGCATCGGAAGAGGTGGTCTTCACGATGACGGCCTCGACAGCGCCGTCCGCGTTGACGTACATTTGAGCAACCTTACCATTAGTGTTGTTGTTCTGGCTCTTCTTGCTCAACTCGTTGTTGGTCACGTTGGCCAAACCATTCTTAACGGAGACGCTCTTCACGGTGTTATCGTCGTCATAATCCACAAAGATGGTCTTCACGCCAGAAGCAATGGTGTAAGAAGCTGCAGGAGTAGCTACTGCACTATACACGACGGTGTCGCCAGCCTTGATCTCATAAAACGTTCTGCCGCCAGCAGCGCCAGTAGCAATCTCTACAAAGCCCTTCTTGCCCTCGTCAGCAGGAGTATTCTCATCGTCAAGCACAATAGTGGCAACATTGCTCACGTTATAATCATAGCTGGTGGAAGAGCTGGTGGTGTAATTCAGCAAATCGCCGTAATAGGTGTTGGCGGGCTTAGTACTGACAGTGATGGAAACATCGTTGCCCTTCATGTCCCAGCCGGTGAGGGTGGTGACCAGCTTGCCGTTGACCAGAGTCTGATAGTCATCGCCGTAGATCATGAAGTTGGAGGTGGAACCCTGATCCTCGATGTAGGTGGCATAGCCATAAGCATCCAGATACAGAGTGACGTCCTTCTTGCTGGAGGAGATGGTGCTGGCGGTCAGGCTGGCGAAGTCATCATCGCGGATAGCAGCCAGCTTGTAGGCAGTGCCGCCCACGGTCACGCCGTTAACAACGTTGCTGTTGTTGCGGGAGACAGCGGTCAGAGCGCCGGTGACAACCTGAGGAGCCTTCGCGCTGTCGACAGACCAAGAAGTGCCGTCGGCGGCGTAGGTGACCAGCATGTAGTCCTCAGCCTTGCTGTTTTTCAGGTCGGCGAACGCATCGTCGTCGTCCTTCACAGAGGAAACAGCCTTGAAGTACTTGGGAGCGTCAATGACGGGATCGTCACTGTTGCCAACTTCGTCCAGCTGCTTCAGGGTGATGGTCTTGCTGGAGACGGTGTTGACCTCCATCAGCTGAGTGCGGATAACCACAATGTTAGTAATGATGTCGGCATTCTTATCAGACACATAGACCTCAACCACAATGCCGTTGCCGGTCAGGTTGACCAGCTTCTGCGCAACAGAGCTGTCGGTCAGCTTCACGGCATTGTCCAAGGCAACAGCGCCAAAGTAAGGAATGGTAACATCCTCGCCGTTAATTCTAGCGGTAGTAGCAGCAGTCTTGTCGTTGATGGTCACATTGGTGCCGCCATAGACCTTGTAGCTGCCCAGACCCATGTCGTTCACCTTGTCCTTGGCGGTGTCGCCGGAAGGAGCAGCGGTGAAGGTGAAGTCGGCCTTCTTGGCAAACTTGTCGATGGTGACGTTCTTGTACGCCCAACGGGTGGCGGGACGGCCGAAGCCGGTGGTGGTGTCGCTGAGCTGCTTCAGGTCGGTGAAGTGCTGCTCGGCGAACTGCATCTTGGTGTCGTCCTTAATGTTGCCGTCGGTCTTGCTGTTGTTGACAACATCGGTGTGGTTCTGGTCGGTGATGGACACGTTGGCGTCGCCGGTGGTGACGTTGATGTTGTTGCCCTTGTACTCAACCTTGGTGGCCTTCAGGGTGTTCAGAGCCAGCTGGCAAGCCTGCTCACGGGTCACGCCGGCGTTGCCGGAGAAGGGAGTCAGAAAGTCGTTGTACAGGCCGGCGACAGAGCCGACGGAAGCGACCTTCATGGTCCAGCCGGAGCCGGAGAAGCCCTCGATGTCGCCCTTGTAGCCCAGAGCGCCCAGCAGCATCTTCGCGAAGGCGAAGCCGGTCAGGGCGCCGGTGGGACGGAAGGTGCCGTCAGAGTAGCCGTTGATGTAGCCGGCGGTCTTGCAGTAAGAGATAACCGCGGCAAAGGTGTTGGTCACGGGCACGTCCTTGTAAGGAGCGGCAGCAACCTGCAGGGAAGCGGCAGCCTCGGAGCCGATCATCAGGGAAACGATGATCTTGGCGGCGGCGCCGCGGGTCAGAGCCCCAGCGGGCTTGAAGTCGCCGCCCTCATAGCCGGTGATGATACCGAGCTTGTTGAGAACCGCAACTGCTTCCTCGTACTGAACTTCACTCTTGTCGGTGAAGTCCTTGTACTCGGTGGCACCGGCGCCGATGGTGACCAAAGACATGGTCATAACCAGCGCCATTACCAGAGAAAGGAACTTCTTCATGGATTTTCCTCCTTAAAAATTTGCCGCTTTCGCCGAAGTCCGCGTCCGGGACACACGCCGGTCCCCTAAACCGTTGGTTTCGGGACCTGCGCTATCGCCTTGCACAGATCCGGTTTCCGCGACATGAATGTTGAACGTCCGAATGAGTCTTTCTTCGCCCGGCGCACATACCGTGGCTAGCCGGTCCCGTATCTGCTCCGGGAAAGGAGAGCCCCCCTCGTTTGTTCATTCTGGATTCTAGCAGATATTTTTTGACGGCGCAATAGCTTTGCGCATTTGTAACAATCTTGTAACACAGCCGCCGCAGGTGGATTTTCCCTGCGGACGGAAAGTAAATTCTTCATTTCACCCAATCCCACTTGAATAAACGAGACAAGTCAAATATAATAGAGTTTTGTAAGAAAGCCCCGAAACGCCGAAGGGAGGCCGCCGTGTCCGAAGCCGTACTGTTTACCGCGTCTACATATTCTCACCTTTACAATTTCCACCGGCCCTATCTGGCGGCGTTCCGCGATTTGGGGTGGGCGGTTCACATTGCCTGCGGGGGAAAAAGCATGGCAATTTCGGAAGCAGACCGGGTAATTCCGCTTCCTTTTGAAAAAAGAATGACCGCTCCGGCCAATTTCCGTGCTCAGGCACTTCTGCGCCGCGCCATGGAGGAGACGCAATACAGCCTTGTGGTGGCCCACACGTCTTTGGCCGCATTTTTTACCCGCCGCGCGGCGGCAG
>DKLF01000137.1:36369-44910 GCA_002455655.1 Oscillibacter sp. UBA6647
CCGCGCGGCGGCAGGCTTAAGCGGGCGCAGGCCCCCCCTTGTCACCGTGGCCCACGGGTATTTATTTGATAATGAGACAGCACCCCTCAAGCGGGAAATTCTCCTCGCGGCGGAGCGACTCACCGCTCCCCAGACCGACCTGCTTTTGACCATGAACCAATGGGACTATGAGCTGGCACGGAAAAAGAAGCTGGGACGGCGGGTGGAGAACGTTCCCGGCATGGGCGTGGATTTCTCCCGGCTGGAAGGCCGGGAGACCGACGGCGGGTTGCTGCGGCGGGAGCTGGGGCTTGGCCCGGATGAACTTCTCGCAGTTTACGCGGCGGAATTTTCCGCCCGGAAGTCTCAGTCCATGCTGCTCCGGGCCATGGCGCTGCTGCCGGAGCGGGTGAAACTGGCCTTGCCCGGACAGGGCGCGCTGCTGGAAGAATGCAAAGCGCTTGCAACGCATCTGGGCGTTGAACGTCGGATATTTTTTCCAGGTTCGGAGCCGGACATGCCCCGGTGGTACGCCGCCGCTGACCTGGCGGTTTCCGCCAGCCGGTCGGAGGGACTGCCTTTTAATGTAATGGAAGCCATGTACGCCGGGCTTCCGGTGACGGCCAGCGCGGTGAAGGGGCACACGGATTTGCTTGCCGAAGGCGGCGGGCTGCTGTATCCTTACGGAGACGCGGCAGCCTGTGCTGCGCAGCTTCTCCGGCTGACGGAGGATGCGGGCCTGCGGTGGGTGCTAGGGGCGCAGGCCCGTGAGGCGGTCATGCCCTATGGACTGGATGAGGTTTTACCGCAGGTGATGGAGGCATACCTCTCCGCCGTACCCGGCATGGCGGAGCGGAAGCCCGATTTCGCGGGAACGACCAGAAGCACCGGACGCTGAGAGCACGGTGTCTATAAACTATAAAAACGCATAACCGGAGGTCTGATAGATGAAAAATACAAAGAAGAACCACCTGCTTTACGCGCCGGGTGCAGCGGGCGCACTGCCGGAAGAGCTTTGCGACCGGCGGAGTCTGGCCCTGTTTGCCGGGGGGCTGTTTCTGCTGGTGACGCTCACCGCACAGGAGTCTGTGACGATGCTGTGCATTTTGCTGGCGCTGGGGACACTGCTGACGGCGGCTCTGCTGCGTAAGCGGCCCATAGCCCCGCGTTTGGGGCTTCTGTTTCTGGCGGTGACGCTGTATGTGCTGTGGGCGGGCATATCCTGCTTCCGCAGTCCCTACCCCGTGCTGGCTTTAAAGGAGTTTACAAAGATTCTGGCGGGGTTTTTGCTGTTTCTGCTGATTATTTTTACGGCAGGAAGCGGGAAAAACGCGGGACGAAATGCAATTTCCGCTGTCTCCGCCGTCTCCGCTCTGTTTTCTTTTTTAAGTATTGATTTGGTATCCACTCACTGGTTTTCCGGTGCGTTTCGCGCCATCGTCGAGACGTTTACGCAGGATTACAGTGTCAATTCCGGCCTTGAGACAGGAACCCGCATCAACTCTCTTCTGGCCGACGGCAACACCTTCGCCAGTGTGACGGGCCTTGGCGTGCTGCTGGCACTGGGGCTAGCCCTGAGTAGCCATGGCCGGGAGCGGGCGTTTCACGCTGTGTGCCTGTTTCTCTCGGCACTTGGCTTCGTACTGGCGTTCAGCCTTGGCGCCATGGGCTTTATTGCCGCTGCGTTTGTGCTGTTTTTGCTTGCAGTGCCCAAAGGAGAAAAGCTCCCTGGCGTCATTTTAATGGTGGAAACGCTGGCGGTTACCATGCTTGGGGTTTTGGCCGTTTATATCTCCGTGTTTGACGGGACGAAGCAGTTTTCTCCCATTCCCCTGCTGGCAGCCCTGTTCGGGTCAGCAGGCCTTGCGGCACTGGACAGGCTTTTATCCCGGCGAATCTGCACGGCTCTTTCCCACCACAGGGCGCTGTCTCTCGGCGCAGCGGGAGGGCTGGTGCTTTGCGGGGCGGTGTACGGGGTCCTGGCGTTTCAGCTTACCGGTCCGGCGGCGCTGGCGCCGGGCGAGGTTTTGACCCGGGCGGCGGATCTTTCCGCCGGGGCGTACACCCTTTCCACCGAGAGCAACGGAGACGCTTCTGTTCGCGTCACCTGTCAGAATGAAACCGACTTGATTCTCCACACCTCTACGGTGCTTTACGACGGCGTCTCTGACGGTGCGGCCTTCACCGTGCCGGAGGGGACGGAGGCGGTCTGGTTTGCCGTCTCCCTTCCGGAGGGCGGGACAGTGGAGCAGCTTTCCTATACCGGGACGGAGGACGGAAGCCTGAAGCTTCATTACAGGCTGCTGCCCGGTTTTATGGCGAACCGTCTTCAGGGCCTTTGGGCCAATCAAAACTCCGTCCAGCGGACGGAGTTCTGGCGGGACGGCCTGCGCATCTGGGAAAAGTCCCCCCTGTTGGGCGAAGGACTTGGCGCGGTGGAAGCGGGGCTTTACTCCGTGGCCCGGTTTGAGTACCAGAGCCGGTACGTCCACAACCACTACATCCAGACACTGGCGGATGCCGGGGTCATCGGCCTTGCCCTGTTTGCGGGCGTGCTGGTCTCCTCCTTTTGGACGGCGCTGGCAGGACGGAAGCGGGGTGCGCCTCTGGCTCCCGCGCTGTTTGCGGCGACGGGCTTCGCCGCGCTTCAGGCAGTCAACCAAGCAGCCTTTTCTCTCAGTTCGTTTCTATCACTGATGTTCTGCATCTGGGCAGGAATCGCTGTCCACTGCACACAGGCTGCTCCGGAGCAGGCGAAGGTCCCCGCCATGGAACCCACTGTGGCTGCGGAGACAAAAACAAAGAAAACCACAGCGAAACCCAACACCGGGAATATGCAACCTTCTCCCGCGAAGGGCTGGACAGCCCACAAGGCTTTGCTGCTCTCCGCCCTTGCAATCACAACCATCTGGAGTGGGCTTCTCCTGAACCACCTGCGGGCGGACAACGACATGATGTTCGGGCAGGGCACCGTTTTCCAGCGGCTTGACAGCGCCATCGGCAGCGATCCCTTCAGCCGTCAGGATTCCATGCAGGCATATATTTATTACAGCGCTCAGTCTGACGACGAGGCGATTCAGAATCAGGCAGGCCTGTACGCATCTGCCTATACCCGGCCCGGAAATACGGACCCGGACTACCTCGCGGAGTATTTTTTTGAAAACCACATTCCCCAGAGTGCGTTTGCCGCCCTCTCCCGCCACCTCGCATTCAACCGGGCGCGGACAGGGGCGTGGCAGTATGGGCTTACGCTTTTGGCGGAGCAGGACGACGGTACGCCGGAATTCCAGGAACTGTCTTTGGGCATTGCGGCGCAGCTTCAGGAGGCCAACGACTATCTTCTCCAGCCCATCACCCTGTACGGCCGGGCCCAGACCTATTTGGACTCTCTTAAATAACCCCCGCAATTTCCGGGCATTGACCAAAAAGCGGCATCCTTCCGAACAGAAGGCTGCCGCTTTTCATATTCCTTGTGAACCGGATAAGCCCGCGCCGGTTGACAGAAGTCCGCTTCCGGGGTACAATCAAATGCGCGTAAAATGTCGGTTTTGGGAGGATTTCGGAATGATTAAGGAGAACCAGCGGCTGCTGAACCAATTGCACGTCCTGTCAGACGGCGTTTTGGTGTTTGTCTCCATGCTGCTGGCTTATTGGGTGCGTTTTTCTCTTCTGGGCGGCATCGAGGGGATTCCCTTTTCCTATTACGTTGCATTGGGCGGGGCGGCTGCGGCACTGTGCCTGCTGAGCTACGCCATGGCGGGACTGTACGAATCCTATCGCTCCACCCGCTTTCACCGGGAAACCGCTCGGCTTTTAAGCGTCACCGCCATGGACACCGCGCTGCTGGTGGCGATTTTGTTCGTGTTTCATTTAAACAACATGTCCCGCTGGACGCTGGTTCTGTTTTTCTCCTTTGCAAGCGGGCTTCTTTTGTCGAAGCGGGCTTTTTTGCGGCTTCTGCTGCACCGCTTTCGGGCCAAAGGCTATAATCTCAAGCATGTGGTACTGGTGGGCAGGGGCCCGGCGGCGGAAAATTATCTGAAAAAGGTGGCGTCCCAGAAAAACCTCGGCTTTTTGGTGGACGGTGTGGTTTCCGACGGTGACCCGTGGGGCGCGCTTCCTCTTTTAGGCGGATATGACCATTTGGAGGACCTGCTCAATGAGCGCAAGCCGGACGAAGTGGTGCTGGCGATTCCGGGAGCGGACAATGGGAAGATGCCAAGTCTCATTTCCGTCTGTGAAAAAACCGGCACAAAGGCGTCCATTATTCCCTTCTATGCGGCGCATCTGCCCAGCAATCCTCAGGTGGACAATCTGGACGGACTGCCTCTTATTAACCTCCGGCGCATTCCGCTGGATAATCTGGGCAACGCCTTTTTGAAGCGGGCAGAGGATATTCTTGGCGCGTTGGTCTTAATTATCCTGACTTCTCCGCTGATGGTATTTGCGGCCATCGGGGTAAAGCTCAGCTCCCCGGGTCCCATTTTGTTCCGGCAGGAGCGGGTGGGGCGCAATAAAAAGCCTTTTCAGATGTACAAATTCCGCTCTATGCGGGTCAACGCAAAGGAAGCCACCGGCTGGAGTACCAATGCCGATCCCCGGAAAACCCGGTTTGGCTCTTTAATCCGCAAGCTCTCCATTGACGAGCTGCCCCAGTTTTTCAACGTCCTCAAGGGCGACATGTCTCTGGTGGGACCCCGTCCTGAGGTTCCCCACTTTGTGGAGCAGTTCCGTGAGAATATCCCCCGCTATATGGTCAAGCATCAGGTGCGCCCCGGTATCACCGGCTGGGCACAGGTTTGCGGTTTTCGGGGCGACACATCCATTGAAGGCCGCATCGAGCACGACCTTTATTACATTGAGAACTGGAGTCTTCTTTTCGATGTGAAAATTCTGCTGATGACCGTATTTCGTGCGGTGAATGGTGAAAAACTAAAGCCCTGACAGAGGACCTTCCCCTCCGTCCTGCCGTCCCTCCTCCCCAAAACGGGCGGTACGCACCCCTTTTGCCCACAAGGAGGGGCGGTTCATTGCGCGGGCCGCCCCCCCTTTTTATCATCAGAGAAGCCCCGCTCCAAAAGGAGCGGGGCTTCTTGGTCTTCTATTCTTCGGGAACTTCCTCCTGCGAAAGCGCAGAGAAAATCTCAAAAAAATCTTCCGGCACCTCTTTCTCCAGCAGCGTCTGTGTGCCGTCAGGTTCCACATTCAAAACAGGAATTTTCACAGCTTCACCCCCATCATTACAAAACGGCTTCCTGCGTTTATTAGTCCGTTGGTGGTAAAATTCAGAGTGGAATACTCCGCACGCGGCTTCACCCATGAGTTGTTTGCAATGTAGGATTGGCCCATCCGTTGGGTCCCCGGGCCGAAGTAGTTCACATAGGACCAGTTGATTCCAAACCCGCTTCGGGCGCACGGGATAGTACCGGTAAACAGGGTTCCCTCCGCCGAGAGGCTACTTTCGTACAAAAGATATTCTTGTGTCATGGTGTTGCCCCCGGGCGTGGAGATATAGATTTTTTCGGTCCATCCATTCACAGTAATCCCCAGTGCGCCAAATCCCTTTATGTCCGCATAAAAAAGCACCTGGGCATATGGATTCCAGTCAATATTTCCGATGGTAAGGTTGACCTGATTTGCGGAAGCGGTTGTGGTCACGTCCATTATCCTGGCAATGGGATTTGTGGCAATGATGCTGCTTTGCAGGGCCGCGTCCGCGCTTTTGCGGGCAGACTCCTCGGCTGCGTCCGCATTTCTGCGGGCGGCTTCTTCGACCGCGTCCCCGCTTTTGCGCGCAGCCTCCTCAGCGGCGGCCGCCGCTTCGCGGGCGGCTTTTTCCGTCAAAATTGCGGCGGCGTTTGCCGCCAGCGCCGCGTCAATTTTGGCATTGTCGGCGTTGAAGTCATCCATCAGAATGCGGTCCGATTTTTGCCAGCGGCTGAGCTGATACTGTTCTGTCCGTTCCAAAAAAGTTCCTCCTTTGTCCTCGGCGCGTGGTTTCCATCTTTTCGCGCCGGATTATGTGCTGCCGCGGGTCAGTCCCGCCGCGTTGTTCTACCCACCTGCCGCCAAAAAATTGATTGAATTTTGGCAAGACAAGAAATGGGGCTTATTCTCACATAGTTTAAGAAGGATTCATGTACGCCCCCGTACACACCGTCTGTAAATTTTTTTCGCAGCCTCGCAGCCGGATAAAAAAGCCGTGAGGAGAACCTCTCGGCTTGTCGGTATCGCGCGTCAACATCAGCCCGCTCCACGGGCCTCCAATTGCGCCAGACGCTTGCGGCTATGGCAGAGAAGATCGCTGGTGGCGTCGGCAAGGCTTTGCCCGCCGGACTGGAAAACCGCCACCAGAAAGCTTTTCTCCCTATATGTTTGATAAAGGGCATCCAACTCCTCCTGTAAGGCCGTATCCTGCCGCTCTTCATTCGTCATCCAGACCTCCACCAGCTTTTGATTAAACCTGACGCATATTTCCAACAGGCGCCGTCTCCTCTCGTAAAATTGCATGCCGCGCTGCTTTTCAGAATGCAGACCTGCTGCTTCCTTCGGTAACCAAGTCCGTAATTCTCACCGTTCTATCCAAGGGGACGCGCTGTCAATGCTGCAATCAGTATTCCCAAATTGTGGATGTATATGCCGCGCAGCCAAAGCCGTCCGCCCTATTACAGGAATTGCTACCCGGCACTTTTTCTCCCCAGCCCCGCCTAATCATCTCCCAACCTTTTTGCTTGCGTATTTTTCAAAGTTGATATACAATGATATCTATCTATAATATTACGGATGTGATTTATATTGACAGAGCGTTTTGACATTGCCGGCTACTGCCGCATCTCCGTGGATGAAGAGCTAGACCGGGACAATACCTCCATTGAAAACCAGAAGGCCATCCTCTCGGACTTTGTGCGCCAGCGCTTTCCCGGCTCTTCCCTCTCCTTCTACGAGGACCGGGACCGCTCAGGCTATACCTTTGA
This sequence comes from Oscillibacter sp. UBA6647, assembly GCA_002455655.1. Lineage (GTDB taxonomy): Bacteria > Bacillota > Clostridia > Oscillospirales > Oscillospiraceae > Oscillibacter. The sequence continues at coordinate 43,323 of DKLF01000137.1, forward strand.
ACAGCGGGAGGGGTATCAGCTTATGCGGCGTGAGCTGATGTCCCACGGGAAGGACATTCTTCTCGTCAAGGACTTCTCCCGTTTTTCCCGCCGGAACAGTCGAGGACTGGTGGAACTGGAGGATTTGAGAGACGCGGGCGTGCGTATCATCTCCATCGGGGACGGCATCGACTTTCCCAACGACGACGACTGGCTGAAAATCCAATTTCAGTTCCTCATCAACGAGATGCCGGTGACAGACACCAGCAAAAAAGTAAAGTCCGTCATCAAGCGGCGGCAGGCGGACGCAAAATGGATCTGCGCCGCGCCCTACGGCTATGTCGTTAACAAGCAGCAATTGTTTGAAATCGTCCCCACCGAGGCGGATATTGTGCGTAATATCTTTTCCCTTTACAACGATGGCTGGGGCTATAAAAAAATCGCCAATTACCTGACTGACCAAGGCATCCCTACCCCCCGCATGGCAGAGCGGGATCGCAAGGAAGCCGAAGGCGCGGAGTATCGCCGGCAGGTGAAATCAACATGGAGTATCGTCACAGTGCAGGGCATTCTGGACAACGATTTTTATATCGGCACGCTGCGGCAGGGTAAATACACCCGCAAAAAAATTAACGGCAGAGAATGTAAGCGGGACGCATCAGATCATCTGGTATTTGAAAACCACCACCAGCCAACGATTGACTACCGCACCTTTGCCACCACCATGGCCCTGCGGGAAAAGCGCACCACCTCCAATTACCGGGGCGTGAAGGTCAACGACAACGTATACTCCGGGTTTCTTTTCTGCGGCGACTGCGGCTCGCCCATGTTTGCCATGAGCCGCCCGGATTTAAAGGACGCCTACCGCTGCGGAGAGTATCACAAGCGGGGCCTGAAGGCATGCACCAGCCACCATATCCGGGTGGACAGGCTGGACGAAGTGATGAAGGCCTATCTCCGCAAAGTGCGGGAGCACTCCTCCGCCATGCTGGACCGGCTGAATGCAGACCTTGTCCGGGAACAGGAGGACGTGGCCGAAACGGAGCGTTCGGCGGAGCATCTCGACGAAATCCTCGGGGACCTTCAGGAGGAGCTGAAAGCCACCAAGCGCCAGCGCATCCGGGACATCATGCGCCACCCGGAGCAGGAGGACGCTTTGGAGCAAACCTACGACGAGCTGGAGAGCGACCTTCTTCGTCGTATTGAGGGCCTGCAAAACCAGATTTCCATGACCGAGGACAAGCGCAACACCATCATTCAGGTAAACCGCGTTGCCAAAACCGCCTTAGACGTATTTGAGGACATTCTCAAAAAACCCAAGCTGGAGCGAAACGATCTGGAGCTGATGATTCACCGCATGAATATTTTTGAAGACCACATTGAAATTCAGCTCAAGGCGGATGTAGATGCGATTTTGCAATCCGCAGGAACGGATGTATCCCTTGGGACTGAGGAGGAAGCAGTCCCCGCCATGGCTCTTTTTGAAGGCGGAGAAACGTCCATGCAGAGCGCGAAGCATCCCCTGCAAATTGCCCAGTCCAGCCCAAACAGGCCGGACAAGGTGTTTGATGTCAATCTTATCAGCGACGGCGACCCGTTAGAGATTTAC
>DKLF01000137.1:45067-45533 GCA_002455655.1 Oscillibacter sp. UBA6647
GGCGACCCGTTAGAGATTTACACTAGCCGGGACGGCGAGGTCATTTTCAAAAAGTACTCGCTGCTGGGCGGCGTGGAGGATTTTGCCGGACAGCTTTGTGAGTCCGTCAGTAAGTCCACCGGCGCCATCTGCGCCGTCACCGACCGGGACACCATTGTGGCCGTGGCCGGCGGCGGGCGGCGGGAGCTGATGGGCAAGCACGTTTCTCCGGAGCTGGAGGAGCAGATGGAAACCCGGAAAGTCTATCAGGCAGACCCGGCCCAGCCTACCATGCCGGTAAGCGACTCTGTTGAGAAGTTTCAGGTTCTGCTGGCGGCCCCCATTTTGTCGGAAGGCGACCTGCTGGGCGCAGTGGTATTTGTCGGTCAGGGCCCCCTGATCCCCGTCTCCGAAACGGAATATAAGCTGGCGCAGACCATCGCCTCGTTTATGGGAAAACACATGGAGAGCTAACTGCAAAAAAACG
>DKLF01000114.1 GCA_002455655.1 Oscillibacter sp. UBA6647
AGAACCACATCAGAAATGTGCTTTTCAAAAAAGCTTCCGCCATACAGCCGCGCCGTTTCCGAGGGGTTGTAGGCACAGTACTGCACAAAGCCCATCAGCCCCGGCAGGTTTACTTCGCAGTCCTGAGACTCCAGAAACTTCTCCAAATCGTTGTTGCCAAGGGGGGAGTATTTCACGTAGATCTCCCCCACCACGCCCACCTTCACCTTCGGTGTGCGGCGGACGGGAATTGTGGTAAAGTCGGCGGCAATCTTTGGCATCAGGGCGCGGACCTCTCGATTGGTATAGCCCTTCCCTGCCCGGATGCTCTCGCAGATGTACGTCAACCATTTTTCAAGCATCGCGTCCCCGTCGCCCCTGTTCAGCTCATAGGGAACGGTCTGGGCCCGCAAGGTCGCCAGCAAATCCCCATAGTAGATAGCCGCCATCAACTGGCGCATCAAAAGCAGCGTCATGGGGAAGCCGGAGTCCTTTTCAAGGCCCGAGAAGTTCAAACTTGCCACGGGCACCTGTCCGTAACCCGCCCGCTCCAGCGCCTTGCGCAGCAGGTGAATATAGTTGGACGCACGGCAGCCCCCGCCGGTCTGTGTGATGATGAGGGCCGTGTGGTCCAAATCGTATTTTCCGGAATCCAGCGCGTCCAAAAACTGGCCGATGACCAGTAGCGCCGGATAGCAGGTATCATTGTGGACGTATTTCAGTCCGTTTTCCGCCACCTGAGAACCGCAGTTGCCCAAAAGCTCACAGGTGTAGCCCTGATTTTCCATGGCGGCGGCCAGAATCCGGAACTGGATGGGAGCCATACTGGGAATCAGTATCTTATGGGTCTTTTTCATTTCCGGGGTAAATTTCGGATAATTCATCTCCATGGCTCAGTCCTCCTTCCGTGCGGCGTACAGCCGTCGGTCTTCCTGTTCCTCCAATGCGGCAAACAGGCTCCGCAGCCGGATACGCACCGCGCCCAAATTCGTAATTTCGTCAATTTTTAGCTGGGTATAGAGCTTTCCGCCCTCCTGCAAAATTTCCCGTGTCTCGTCGGAGGTGATGGCGTCCACGCCGCAGCCAAAGGACACCAACTGCACCAGCTCCATATCGCTGCTTTGTGTGCAGTATTTCGCGGCGGCGTACAGCCGGGCGTGGTAGGTCCACTGGTTCAGCACGGAGGTTTCAAACCGATCCACCAGTTCGGAAACAGCGTCCTCGGTCACCACCGCCGCGCCGAACTGGGTCAGCAGGGTGTCAATCCCGTGGTTCACCTCCGGGTCTGCGTGGTAGGGCCGACCGGCCAGAACGACGATGCGCCGCCCCTCTTCCCGAGCCTGCTTGATGATGCGCTGGCCCTCTCCGCGGATCTGGGCCATGTGCTTTTCATACTCGGCATAGGCCTCGTCCGCCGCCTCCCGGACCTCGCTCCGGCTGATGCCGGGGAAATACTTCTTGAGAACCCCGTGCATCTTGTGGGCAAACTCCTTGGGATGGTGAAGCCCCACATAGTCGTAGATAAATTTGACGTTTTTAATCTCAGGAGAGTTCCCGGCGATCACCTCGGGGTAATAGGCCACCACAGGACAGTTATAGTGATTGTCGCCCTTGCCCTCGTCCAAATTGTAGGTCATGCAGGGGTAGAAAATCGCGTCCAGCCCCAGGCGGCTCAGATATTGGATGTGGCCGTGGGCCAACTTTGCCGGGAAACAGGCGGTGTCGCTGGGAATGCTGGCCTGCCCCTTTAGATACAGGTCCCGGCTGCTGAGGGGACTATGGTACACGGTGAAGCCAAGACTTGTAAAAAACGCGTGCCAGAAGGGCAGCAGCTCATAGTTGTTCAGGCACAGCGGAAGGCCGATTTTTCCCCGTTTTCCGGGAACGGGCTTATAGCTTAAAAGCAGCCTGCGTTTGTATTCGTAGAGGTTCAGCAGCCCGCTGTCGGCCTTGCCGGTAACAGGACGGTCGCAGCGATTTCCGCTGAGGAAGACGGCTCCGTCGGAAAAAGTGTTGACGGTGAGCTGGCAGTTGTTGCCGCACAGGCCGCACAGTCTGCTGCGGGTATCCTGCGTAAAGCCGCGCAGGCGCTCCGCCGTCAGAAGCGTGCTTTTCCTTCCCGGCTCCGCCTTTTCCATACCGTGCAGCGCCGCGCCATACGCCCCCATCAGTCCCGCGATATCGGGGCGGATGACCTCCGTCCCCATCTCCTTTTCAAAGGCCCGCAAAACCGCCTCGTTATAAAATGTGCCGCCCTGCACCACAATGTTTCTGCCAAGTTCTTCGGGAGAGGCGGCGCGGATAACCTTGTAGATGGCGTTTTTCACCACGCTGATGGAAAGGCCCGCCGAAATGTTCTCAATGGAGGCCCCGTCCTTCTGGGCCTGCTTCACGCTGGAGTTCATAAACACCGTGCACCGGCTTCCCAGATCCACAGGCCGCCGGGCAAACAGGCCCAGCTTTGCAAACTCCTTTACGTCTCTGCCCAGCGCCTGCGCAAAGGTCTGGAGAAAGCTGCCGCAGCCGGAGGAGCAGGCTTCATTCAAAAAGATGTCGCCGATGGCTCCGTTTTCAATTTTGAAGCACTTCATGTCCTGCCCGCCGATGTCGATGATGAAATCCACATCCGGCAGAAAATGCCGCGCAGCGGTAAAATGGGCCACGGTTTCCACCACACCGAAATCCGCGTGAAACGCGGCCTTGGCCAAATCCTCGCCATAGCCCGTGGTGGTGACGGAGGCAACTTGCAGCGCCGGATGCTCGTCATACAACCGCAGCAGCACCTCCCGGATCAGGGCGGTGGGGCTGCCCTCGTTGGGACGGTAGTCCGTAAACAGCAAACGGGCCTGTTCGTCGATCACCGCCACCTTCACGGTGGTGGAGCCGGAATCAATCCCGATGTGCACCGGTTCGGCATACTCCGCACCGAAAGGAACCTGCGGAACAGACGCCCTTGCGTGCCGCGCCCGAAATGTTTCGTATTCTTCCTCGTCGGCGAACAGGGGCGGCTGGGACCGATAGGTTTCCGACGCGCCCCGCTCCCGCAGATGCCGGGCCACGTCCGCCAGATCAAATTCCTGATCAGAATACAGCGCTGCGCCAAGGGCCACGAACAAAAGGCTGTTTTCCGGGCACATGCCCGCAACGCCCAGTGTGCTGTCAAAGCTTTCCCGCAGGCATCTGGAGAAGGTCAGCGGCCCGCCCAGATACAAAACCTTTCCCTTGATGGGGCGGCCCTGTGCCAGCCCCGCGATGGTCTGATTCACCACCGCCTGATAGATGCTGGCGGCAATGTCCTCCGCCTTTGCGCCCTGATTGATGAGGGGCTGCACGTCGCTCTTGGCGAACACGCCGCAGCGGGACGCGATGGTATAGGTCTTCTCCGCCCGCAGGGCCGCAGAGTCCAGCTCCTCGGCGGTCATCTTCAAAAGCGTTGCCATCTGGTCGATAAAGGCGCCGGTCCCTCCCGCGCAGGAGCCGTTCATCCGGACTTCAAGCCCGTTTGTCATAAAGAGAATTTTAGCGTCTTCGCCGCCCAGCTCAATCACCACGTCGGTTCCGGGGGCAAACCGCCCAACCGCCACGCGGGTGGCGAACACCTCCTGCACAAAGGGGACCTCCACGCTCTGCGCCATGCCCATTCCGGCGGAGCCGGAAATGGAGAGCAGCGCCCGCCCGCCGGGAACGTGCCACTGGGCCATGCGCCGCAGCAGCTCCTCCACTTTTTCCAAAATATGGCTAAAATGGCGCTCGTATGTAGAATATATAATTTTTTCGTCGTCATCCAGCACCACGCATTTGATGGTGGTAGAGCCGACATCCAGTCCAACACGCAAAAACAGATTCCTCCTAAGAATGTCCGAACAGCGCGAAAACTCGCACCGCACCTCCTGCTAAACAGTGTTCATTCTACTCTGATTGTGTGAACTTTTCAATTGCAAAAACGTTTTCCTCCGTTAATGTTACGTTAAAAACGAACACTGGAACCATAGGAAACATCTACTCTTTTCCACGCTTTTCCACTTCCTTGCGCAAAGTCAGCAAATCTGATATACTGACATCGAGGTGACACGTTTTATGGAATCCGTTTTGCTGCACTGTTGCTGTGCCCCCTGCTCCCTCTCCTGCATCGAGCCTTTGCGGACGGAGGGACTGGAGCCCACAGCCTTCTGGTATAATCCCAATATCCATCCTTGGAAGGAATACGAAGCCCGCCGGGACTGTCTTGCGGAGTATGCGCCCAGCATCGGCATGAAGCTGATTGTGCGGGAGGAATACGGCCTGCGGGACTTTGTCTGTCACGTGGCGGGCGACATTGACCGCCGCTGCGCCTGGTGCTACGAGCACCGGGTGGAGGAGACGGCGCGCTATGCCGCCCAGAACGGATACGAGGCCTTTACCTCCACCCTTCTGGCCTCCCTTTATCAGGACCACGACGGCATTGCCCGGGCGGCGGAGCGATTTGGGAAGCAATATGGCGTTTCGTTTTTATACCGCGACTTCCGGGTCAATTTCCGTGAGGGAAATCAAAAGGCACGGGAGCTTGGCTTTTATATGCAAAAATACTGCGGCTGCGTCTTTTCGGAGGCAGACCGCTATCAAAAGCAGATTCGCCGGGACCGGGAGAAATACGCCGAGAACGTATGATTCTATGCGTCCTGTTTGCAAAAAGAAGCATGTGACGGCAAGTCCACCAAATTACAGGAACAATTCACCACATGCAAACCGAATAGGAAAATTCAAGGGTGGAAACCGGTCAATACCAGTTTCCACCCTTGAATGATATGCGTGGGAATGGCAGGCGGATATCAAAACCGCAGCCTTTGCCGTCATGAGGGGAAAGCCCTATTGGACAGTGCACGTTTTTCTGCGTATGGGCATCTCATCCACGGCTTCGGGATGCGAGTGCTTTTATGGAGCGGCTAAGGCTCAGGTACTCGATTCAGGTACGTCCTCCCGGCAATCCGGCGGCGTAATGGCGGCATCGTCCGGCAAAAGAGCATCATCCGCAGCTTCCAGCAGGCGGAATTGCCGCATCTTCTGCGCCAGAACGTCCGCCTGTTCAAGAAGGCTCTGACTGGTGGCGGCGCACTCCTCGGAAAACGCGCTGTTTGAAGCAATAGAGGACACAATCTGCGTCATGCTCGACTGCATCTCCACAGCGGCCTCCTTCTGCTTCAAGGACGCGCCGGATATCTGCTGAATCGCGCCGGTCACCTGTTTTACAAAGTCCATAATTTCGTGCAAAGCCTCTTCGGTCTTCTGTGCGTGGATGCGCCCAGCCTGCACCGATGCAACGGACTGCCCCAGCAGAGCCTGCGTGCTTTCGGCGGCCTCCGCGCTTCTCTGCGCAAGGTTGCGGACTTCCCCAGCCACCACTGAGAAACCTTTCCCCGCGCCGCCCGCACGCGCTGCCTCTATCGCGGCGTTTAGCGCGAGCACATTGGTTTGGAAGGCGATGTCCTGAATCGCACGAATCACTTCCGTAATTTTTTTTGCAGTTTGCTCCATGCCGCCGATTGCCGTCAGCATTTCTGTCATGCTTTCACCCGCACGGGCGGACTGCTGGCGCATCTGATCAAACAACGCCCCCGCAGTCTGCACGCTCTCGGTATTCGCCTTGATGCTGTCTGTGACAGCCCCGATCCGGTCGTCCAGTCTGACCATCGTTTCGGTTTCCGTGCAGGCGCGTTCAGAAATTTGTATGGAACCGGAAGAAACCTGATTGACGCCCTGATGAATGGCGGAAGCCGCCATCCCAATTTCGGAAAACACCCCGTTCAGCGACAGCAGAATGGTCTCCAAGGACGTGCCGATGGGCGCGAAATCGCCAAGGTATTCCTGCTCCTTTTTGACGGTGAGATCTCCGTCTGCGATACAGGAAAGCACGGTGGAAATTTCCGACACATAGCCGCGCAGGGAAAAAACTGTGTGTTCCAGTGCTTGCAGCAAAGCCTCCGCTTCCCTGACCGATGCATCAGTGGGGACGGGAGATTCCAAATCCCCCTGTTCAAGCTGCTGCAAGCGCGTAACCGCCGCAGCGATGGGGCGGGCAAGCGAGGACGCCGTCCGGGCAGAGAAAACAGATGAGCAAAGCACCGCCAACACCATCACCACAAGCGAAATCCAGATTGGCTGACGGCTCATGGCAAGGATTTCGTCGTAATCCTGACTGACGGCCAGCACCCACCCTTCCGCCCCGGCAATGGGCGCGTAGGCCACAAGTTTTTTGGAGCCCTCATTCGTTACAACCTCCGCCCCGGACTCCCCCGCGCACATGCGCGCAAGAAGCGCCGCCCACTCCGGCTGGGCGGCGGCGTCCACGCTCTCCGGCAGATTGACTGCCAGCATCGCGTCATCCGGATGAGAAACAATCGTGCCGCTGGGGTCCATAATAAAACCGTACCCGGTTTTGCCCATGGAAATCTGACGGATGTACTGATTAAAGTAGTCGGCAGGCAGGCTGCCGGTCACCACGCCCGTGGGGCCTATGGCCGTAATCTGCGTACCGGCCAGAATTACCGGCGCTTCTTCGCCGGGGAACAGGCCCGGCGCGGACAAAAAGGAAACGCCCGCAATGGCGCTTTGAAAGCTTTCGGTGCCCGAAATGTCCTCTCCTTCGTAGGTAACGCCGGTTTTGCTGCTGACGGAAAAAGACAAAAAGTCAGTGCCCCGCGTCCTGACCTTGAGATAGGCCCTGCGGTCGGCCGCGTCCAGCGTGGGGTCGCACACCGCTTCATCGGCGGCAACATTCTGTATCTGGTTTTTAATGGACGCAACCGCTTCTGTAATGCTCATGGAATAGGACGCCGCAAGGCTTTGGGCAAACACCTTATGGTTTTCAAGGGAATACCGCCCGATCAGCACGCAGGTGATGGCGGTAATGACGACGCAGGTGGCGACCACGTTATATGCAATCGCTTTACGGACCTTCGATTGAATGGAAACCTTCATACGTTCATTTCCTCTTTATTACTATCATATTTTTCATATATCAAACGATAGCATCCCCGTGTTTGAAGGTTATGGAGTTTATGTAAAATAAAGGTAAAGCGCATTTTGTGCCCCAAGATATGAGCCAGCCGTTCACACTTGTAAGAAGCGATCGGAGAGCACCCAAAAACGGCTCATCAGGGGTATGCGGGAAAAAAAGAAGCGGGAGACGGCAATCCGTCTCCCGCTTTTCATCTTTTCAGCATTTTACCGTTCCGTCGGGGTTGAACAGAGGCAGGGGCGCCAGATACCGGATGTCGCTCCGTGCCTGTGCGTCTCCCTCGGCAAACACCGCGATGCGGCCCGCCGT
>DKLF01000113.1:0-9847 GCA_002455655.1 Oscillibacter sp. UBA6647
GAATCTTTCATATTTTCCACGGTCGAGCCAGACTGCATTAACTCAACGACATTTTGGTCAAGTGCCATTTGCTGGGCAATGGTTATATATTTCAACAGGTAGTTGGAAACGTTGGAGACGCTCGTTTGGTTAGACAACTGCACGATTCTGTCTTCACTTTGTCGCATATCCCTTGACGCCATAGTTGACGTGACTACGCAGACGATCACCATAGCCGCCAGTACAATCCCGCCGATGCAGGTTATAATTTTTGCCGCAATACTTTTCATACTATTAAATCCCCTCATTATTATTGGCACGCAATATCTTTCTCCCGAAATTCACTAGGTTTATCACGTTCTAATATATTTTTCGTCAAAATTTAGAGAAAGTTAATAAGATTTAGCAGGCTGCAAACTGTGAATGCTGGCAATTAGACGACAATTAGACGAAAGACAACCAAAACAGAACGCATCGCAGCAGCAGGCATCTATTGGTACATTGATGTAATTTCTTTTAAAAAACGAGTATTTACCTCGTAGTCGTAGATTACAGCTTGCTTTTAAATACTCTCAGCTTCACTAAATTTGAAAAGCACATGAATAAATACGGGGATAGAGCAGATATTTGCAGATTATTATAACGCATATATAACGCATATTTATTATCGATACTATCTAACAACTGGAAATAAAAGCGTGTGCAAAAGGTGGGCGGAAATCCGCCCGCCTTTTTCGCTTCAGTTTCCGGCTCTACACTGTCTTTTAAATATTACCAGCGCAAATGACCTTTTAACCAGAAAAAGCATCCATGGCAGGTTAAAAATGTCAAAGTATTTTAAATTTTTTGTTAATATTACAAAACCCGTGTGAATTTTTTGTCATATATTCCACTTGAAAACCGCCGTTTTACGACTTATATTATTATGAGTACACAAAGGCTTGATGTCAGACGAAGGTAGTTCGTCTTTTATTTGTGTCGTTTGCGTGCACGTTCACGCATTTTTGCGTGTACGTTCACTCACATATTTTTTTGAATGCTTTTGTGACAGTGCAAACAGCATTTTTCTGTTAGAACGGCAGATGTTTTCTTTTTTGCAGGTCAAACGCTTTCTTCTGGTGTATGGCTGCCATCGCGGATATAATTTGTCCCATTCCCGCTGTATCTTTTTGGAAAGAAGAGGAATGATTTATGACAACCATTGAATCCATCGCTCAAAAAGCTGGTGTATCCCGAGGGACCGTAGACCGGGTACTCCACAATCGCGGAAGGGTCAAGGCCGAGACGGTAGAGAAGGTCTGGGCCGTGATGGATGAGCTGAACTTTCAGCCCAACAGTCTCGGCCGCGCGTTTTATCTCTCCCGCAAGAAAAATAAGATCGGCGTGCTGGTTTCTCTCCGCGAGCCGGACTTTCAAAGACTGGTGATGCGCGGCGTCAGCGACGGCATTTCATACGCTCAGCAGTACGGCATCCAGACCCTGACGGAATTTGCACCGCCCGATGACCAATCCGCTTATCTGGAAGCTCTGGGTCGCCTGATTGACAGCGATATCCGGGGGCTGGTGCTGCGCGGTATTGAGTCCGAGCAGGTCAATGCTCTGCTTCGGCAGCTCACCACAAAGCAAATTCCCATTATCACGTACAACGCAGACACGGAGGATAAGCTGCGGGACTGCTTTGTTGGGCAGGACTCTTACAAAAGCGGCGCCTGTGCGGCGTTTTTGATGCAGCAGATTTCTCCGAAAAAGGGGCGCACGCTGATTGTAGGCGTGGACCGGCTCCATTACTCCAGCGAGGAGCGGATTCACGGTTTTGTCGATCACATTCAAAACTTCCCGGGCGGGGAAATGGATTTGGCCCCTGTGGTTTACAGTCAGGGTAATCACGATATTTCCTATCGGCTTACTCGCGCCGAGATTGAGCAGTCTTCCGGGCTGACCGGTATCTTTGTCAGCGGTGCGGGCCTCAGCGGCGCCGCCCACGCCGTGGATGACGCCGGACTTTCCGGAAAAATCAAAGTAGTGGGGTTTGACACCACCGATTCCAACGTGGCCTGTATGAAAAAAGGGACCGTACAGTTCCTGATTGAGCAGAACCCTTATATGCAGGGCTATAAATCCGTTCAGCTTTTGGTGGACGCGATTTTTCAGGACCGTCCGGTGGAAACGGCATATTACGACACGGGAATCCAGATTAAAACGCTCTATAATTGCTGAGGCATTTTGCTTTTGGCCACTTTACCCGGTTAATTTCAGCAGGCCGGCCTGCTGAAATGGATTTTAGCTCTCACGCAAAGCTTTTCCAAAACTGTTATGTGATTGAAAGGAGGGAAATTTATGAAAAAAGTGATTCGAAGCACCAACGACCTTGTGTTGGCGGCGGTGATGGGCGTTCTATCCATCTTTCTGCTGACCAGCAAGCACATCATCACCGGCGTGGAGAACGGCCTTGGCGGCATATGGGCACAAGCCAGCACCTATATTCATCTTCTGGCAGGAATTATGCTGGGGCTGTGCATTTTGCAGTTGATCTACGCCATCAATTTCAAGCGGGACGGCGAGCATCAGGCAATCGCAATCCCTATTTCCAAGGAAATCGTCATCACTGCGGTGGCCTTGGTTCTCTATGCGCTTCTTCTGCCCGTGCTGACGTTTTTCCCCTGCACTCTGGTGCTGAATATCGTCCTGTGCGGAACCTTTGCAATGAAGGAGAATCAGGGAGATCCCGAAAAAGCGGGAAAGCTGCCCAAAAAGCAGCTTGTCGCCATTATCGTCTACTCCGTTGCTCTGACCGTTGCTTTGTGGGTCGTGTTTACCCAGCTTCTCAGGTGTATCCTTCCCTAAATGGGGTTTTGGATAAACAAACCAAATTAAGGAAATGAGGAAACATACATGAAAAAGGTTATGTCATTTGCGCTTGCGTCCCTGATGCTGGCGGGAATCCTGTCCGGTTGCGGCGGAAGCGGCTCCGGCAGCACCGGCAGTGCCAGCAGCGCTGGAAGCACCGGCAGCGGCTCTTCCGCATTGGATTATCCCACCAAAAACGTTCAGATTATCATTCCTTACGCTCCCGGCGGCGGTTCCGACAACCTGGTGCGCGGTGTCATTCAGTATCTGGATCTGGGCACGACCGCGGTTGCCATCAACGTGGAGGGCGCTTCCGGCTACATCGGCGCACTTCAGGGCTTTAACAGCTCCAACGACGGATATACCATCATGACGCACAACGAGATGGACCTGATCTCTTACTCCATGAGTGGACAGGCTCAGGATCCCCTGTACGAGGATCTGGAGTACATCTGCGACGTGGTGACCGACTACAATCTGCTGTGCACCAGTCCCGCTACCGGCTGGACCACCGCTCAGGAGGCAATTGATTACATCAACGCCAACCCCGGCACCGTGACTGTGGGCTGCACCGGCTCCAACAACGTCAACTACGGTACCACCATGGAGCTGCTGAAGGCCATGGGTATTTATGACAAGGTCACCATTGTGCCTTACGACGGCGGCGCCGCCAGCGAAACCGCCCTGCAGGGTGGCCACATCCAGTTGGAGGTCAACTCTCTGGCCGACACCTCTGCTTACATCGCAGCCGGCACCAACGTTCCTCTGCTGGTATGCAATGACGAGCGCATCGACGCGCTCACCGACGTACCCAGCACCGTTGAGGCTGGCTACAACGTGACCTACGGCAAGCCCCGTGGCTTCTTCGCCCCCAAAGGCACCGACCCCGCCGTGCTGGAGTACATTTCCGCCAAGATGAAGGAAGTCTGCGAGAAGCCCGAGTTTGTGGACGCCATGGCTAACCTGGGCTTTACCGTGGCCTACGTTGACGGCCCCGCCGCCAAGGTTCGCGCACTTGCATGGGCAGAAAGCCTGACCCCCGTCTTTGCGGACATGGCCCAGATTGCCGGCTAAAAACTATATTATCCTGCGCAGACAGGAAAGGGAGGGCTCTTGATTGTCGACAATCATCCTTGGCTTTCAGTATATCTTCAGTGACCCCATGACCATCGCGCTGCTTTTGCTGGGCATCTTCGTCGGAATTATTTTCGGCAGCATTCCCGGGCTTACCGCAACGCTGGGCGTTACACTGTTCATTCCGTTTACCTATGTCATGTCGCCGGTTCAGGGCCTGACCATGCTGATTGCCGTCTATGTGGGCGGCATCAGCGGCGGTTTGATCACGGCCACACTGATTAACATTCCCGGCACCCCGTCGTCCATTTATACCTGCTTCGACGGATATCCCATGACGAAAATGGGCAAGCCCACGCAGGCTTTGGCCATCGGCGTCTTCTGCTCCCTCGTGGGCGGAACCTTCTCCGCGTTTGCCCTGATGGCAATTGCGCCTCAGCTTGCAAAAATTTCTCTGAGCTTCGGAAGCTGGGAGTATTTTGCGGTGGCTTTGATGGGCCTTTCCGTGGTGGTGGCCATGTGTTCCAACTCCATGATCAAGGGCCTGATCGGCGCTATCTTCGGTCTGATGCTGGGCGGCATCGGCATCGATTCCATCAGCGGCGTGTCCCGTCTCACCTTCGGCTTCTGGCAGCTTCAGGCCGGTATCTCTTCCACCGCGCTGATGATGGGCCTGTTTGCCATCACCGAGGTGTTTAACCAGTCTTTGGAGCTGCACAAGCCCCGCCCCAAGATTCACTTCGCAAAAACCACGCTGGTTCCGCCCCTTTCCGAGATGAAGACAAGCTGGAAGGCCGTGGGCATCGGCTGCGTGGTGGGCACCGGCATCGGCATTCTGCCCGGTATCGGACAGAACGCCTCCACCCTGATTTCCTATAACCTTGCCCGCACCGTCTCCAAGACGCCGGAGATGTTCGGCCACGGCTGCCCCGAGGGCATTGCCGCTTCTGAAACCTCCAACAACGCCACCAACGGCGGTGCATTGATTCCTCTGGTCTGCCTGGGCATCCCCGGCGACCTGACCACCTCCGCCCTGATCGGCGGTTTGATGATTCACGGCCTGCAGCCCGGCCCTCTGCTGTACAGCGAGCATCCGGAGCTGGTGGGTGGCATCATGGTGGCTTACTTCCTGGCAAACGTTGTGATGTACGTGATGGAGCTGGGCCTGATGAAGGCGTTTGTCCGTATGGTCAACGTGAAGCTGTCCTACCTATTCCCTGCCATTGTGGCATGCTGCGTTCTGGGTGTGTATACCCTGAACAACCGTATGTTCGACGTGTGGGTGATGATTATTTTCGGCTTTGTGGGTTATTTCCTCATCTGCCTCGGTATCGACATGGCGCCTGTGATTCTGGGCTTCATTCTCGGGCCGCTGATTGAGAAATATATGCGTATGGCCCTGATCGCCTCCAGCGGCGAATGGGGACAGATTGCCACCCGTCCTGTGGCCGTGTTTTTCGTGGTGGTGGCGATTCTTTTCGTGGTGGTTCCCATCGTCCGAAAGCTGCTGATTCTCAGCAAAAAAACGACTTAAGGCCTTTCAGGGCTACTTGTTCGTAAGCACAGACAGGCAGTCGGGCCCGCTGCAATTGCAAAGAAACACTCTTTGCAGCGCCGTGCCCCGGCTGCCTGTCCTTGTTAAAATTGGAGTGACCGATGGATTTGACCTATAAGGTACCAAGGCAGGCGTATATTGACCTGCTGGCGGACATGATTCGCCGCAACGAGCGCCGACCCATCCGGGTGTTTACCCTTCTTTTATTGACTGTGGTGCAGATGGCAGCCGTCATTCTGCTTTGTATTTTTCGCCTGAATCCGGACCAGCGGGTTTTCTTTCTGGTCTGGTCAATTCTTTTGGCGGCGCTGACAATTCTGCGCCGCTGCACCGTTATGTCCCGGGCCCGCGGCACGCTGCGGCGTCTGGAGTACACCGGTCAGCTTTCCGAGGAGTTCTGGAAGGAGCATAAGCTGGGCACGACGGACGGACAGTTACGCCTGCGCTATGGCGCGCAGCGCCTTTCCTGTCCGCTGCACGGTCTTTCCCGGGTGGAGGAGCGGGCGAATGCTCTGCATCTTTACTGCGGGGAAACCATGTTCGACATCGTGCCGGACTTCGCCTTTCCAAATCGGGAGGCTATGGAGCGCTTTGCCCGGTCGCTGCGCGATCAGGCGGCTCATTCCCAGCCGCAGGAGGCGAAGCGCGAGGATTTGCCCGAAGGCGGCCTTTCCTGGCACATGGAGGGGACCGTTCTTGAAGACGGGCAATACCTTGCCTTCCGCACCCTTTACTACCGGCATCGCTTTTTGCGCTCCGCCACCTTTGTGCGCCTTGTAATCAGCGTGCTGGCCGTCATCAATCTGTTCCGGGATGCATCCCCCATTAACATCGCTCTGAGCGCCGTGCTTTTGGTGCTGGCAAATTTGGAGAATCTCTCCATGCTTCCGTTTGTCTGCCGCTTCCGCATCCGGCGGGAGGTGGGCGATTGGCGCGGAAGCGAAGAATACCGCCTCTCCCTGCGGGGAAATACGGTGGTCTTTGCCTCTGACCGGGCAGAGGCGCGCATCCCTGTGGAAAAAATCAACCTCTGCGAGAAAGTCGGTCCTTACTATCTGATTGGCTGGAGCAGTTTCCCCGCCGTGGTGCTCCCGGCTCAGGTCTGGCAAACGCCGGAGGCATCCGCCCTTACAGAGGAAATCAAGGCCCTGTATCAGAGAAAATAGCCTTTTTTTAAGGCAGGAGGTATCGCTTTCATGAATGCACTGATCGTTGACCCAAGAGACAATGTGATTGTTGCCATCGAGCCGGTTGCCGCAGGAGATACGGTGACGTATCTTGTGGGCGGTGAGCCCGCGTCGCTGACAGCGGCGGAAGATATCATCATCTATCACAAGCTGGCCATCCGTGATATCCAAAAGGGCGAGCCGGTGGTTAAATACGGAGAACACATCGGCGCCGCAACGGCGTTTATCCCTGGGGGGGCTCATGTCCACGTTCATAACGTGGACAGCATTAAGGAAGACCGTCGGGCCAAGGAATAAAAGGGGATCACAATCATGACATTTTACGGATATCGCCGCCCGGACGGGCGGGTAGGCGTGCGGAACAAGGTTCTAATTCTGCCCGCCAGCGTCTGCGCTTCAGACGTCACCCGAATCATCGCCCAGCAGGTTGAGGGCAGCGTAACCTTCAACAATCAGCAGGGCTGCTCTCAGGTGGCGCCGGACCAGCAGTATACCATGGACATTATGGCCGGCTTTGCGGCCAATCCCAACATTTACGGAACGGTCGTGGTGTCTCTCGGCTGCGAGAACTGCCAGATGGATCTGGTTGTCGCCGCCATTCGCGAGCGGACCAACAAGCCCATAGAGCAGGTCATCATTCAGGAGGTAGGCGGCACGCTGAAAGCAGTGGAAATTGCCGTCCGTTACGCCAAGGCAATGGTTGCGGATGCCAGCATGCTTCTTAAAGAAGAATTTCCCATCTCCGAGCTGATTGTCGGCACGGAATGCGGCGGCTCCGACCCCACCAGCGGCCTTGCCGCAAACCCTGTCATCGGCTCTATGAGCGACCTTCTGGTGGCCGCGGGAGGAACCAGCATTCTTTCGGAAACCACGGAGTTTATCGGCGCGGAGCACATTCTGGCCCGCCGGGCCGCCACGCCGGAGGTGCATGACCGTATCTACGAAATTATTACCCGCTTTGAGCAGTCCTTTCACCCCGTGGGCGAGGATGTGCGGGCGGGAAACCCCTCCCCCGGCAACAAGGCAGGCGGCATCACCACGCTGGAGGAAAAGTCTCTGGGCTGCATTCACAAGGGCGGACACAGCCCGGTCAACGCCGTGTATGACTATGCCAAGCAGGTGGACCCGAAGCAGGGCCTTGTGATTATGGACACGCCGGGCAACGACCCCGCCTCCGTGGCGGCCATGGTCGCCGGCGGCGCACAGGTGGTGGTGTTTTCCAGCGGGCGGGGGTCCCCCACCGGAAACCCCATCGCGCCGGTTATCAAAATCACCGGCAACAAGCTGACCTTTGCCAAGATGGAGGACAACATCGATTTCAACGCCGCCCCCCTGATCTATGGCGAGAAAACGGTGGAGGCCCTTGGCGAGGAGCTTTTGCAGATGGTGGTGGAAACCGCCAGCGGCAAACAAACAAAGGCAGAAGCCCTGGGCTTTACTGAAATCGCAATTGCCAGGGCGTGCAATTTTGTATGAGAAAGGGAGTACACAGATGGAAAAGAAAGTAGTGCGCTGGGGTGTTTTGGGATGCTCCGGCATTGGAAAAAGCCGTACCATCCCCGGTATGCTTGCCGCGTCCAACGCAGAGTTTTATGCTCTGGCGGGCCGGGACGAGGCAAAGCTGAAGGCTTACGCAGAGCCGTTCGGTCCCAAAAAGCTCTATACGGATTATCAGGCGCTTCTGGACGATGAGAACGTGGACGCGGTTTACATTCCCCTGCCCAACGGCATTCACATGGAATGGGTGGTAAAAGCCGCCGCCGCCGGAAAGCACATTCTCTGTGAAAAGCCTCTGGCCCTGAACGAGAGCCAAGTGACGGAGATGTTTGCCGCCGCCGAACAGCACGGCGTTCTTCTGGAGGAAGCCTATGCCTTCCGTCACGCCCAGCTTGTGCAGAAGGTGAAGGAGATCATTGACAGCGGCGAGATCGGCAAGGTCCGTTATTTGGAATCCAAGCACTCCACCTTTGATTCCAACCGTCAGGGCATCCGGTATCAAAAGGGCATGGGCGGCGGCGCGGTATTCGACGTGACGTGCTATAACGTGAGCCTTGTCTCCTATCTGCTGAACGCGGACCCCACCGATATGCATGTATACTGCGGGTTTGACCCGCAGACGGGCGTGGACACCTCCGACTCTGTGCTGCTGCGTTACGGACAGGATGTGTCCGCCATGCTGTACGCGGGGCTGGACGCCTATCCCCGCGGCTGCTTCTCCGTGTTGGGCGAGACGGGCCGCATCGATGTGGACCACAAGTTCAACAGCCGTGGCCTGTGCCACGTTCGGGTGGGCAAAAACGCCCGTCCCCAGAACGCGGAGTATATCGATGAGGTTGTCACCGATTACACCGTCTGGGTGGACGACAACTATTATCTGGAAGTTGAGCAGTTTGGCAACGCGATTCTCAGCGGCGCGCCCCTGACCATTTCCCGGGAGGAATCCCTGCGGACGGCCAGAGTGTGCGACGCCATTCGCAAAGCCGGCGGCGTGGACTGAGCTGCAATTTCCCGGCAAGGGGCTTTTCCCTTGTCGGAAAGTTTTAAAACGCTATCCTGACAGTGTCTAAAATACTCTACAAAAGGAGCGCGGAATATGAAAAAAAGCGAGTTGAGAAAGAGCGGCATCATGGTTTCCGGTTTGGCGCTTGGAACTTGGGCCTATTCGGGCGCAGCCCTCTGGGGCGCAAGCGACAATGCGGCCGCACTGGACACCATTCACTTTGCGCTGGAGCACGGCGTCAATCTGATTGACACGGCGGACAGGTACGGCGATGGCAAATCGGAAGAGGTTGTGGGCGAAGCGCTGAAGGGCCGCCGGGACAAGGCGGTTCTGGCCACCAAGGTTTACACCGACAAGCTCCGCTATGATGACGTGATCGCCTGTTGCGAGGCCAGCTTGAAGCGTCTCCAGACGGACTATATCGACCTCTATCAGATTCACTGGCCCACGCCCGACATCCCTGTGGCAGAGACGTTCCGTGCCTTTGAAGACCTGAAAAAGGCGGGCAAAATCCGAATCGCGGGCGTGTGCAACGCGGGCAAGGGCTGCGCGGCAAGCCTTGCCGAATACGAGGTTGCCATGAACCAGCTCCCCTATTCCCTGATTTGGCGGATTGTGGAGAAGGAAGTCGTTCCCGCCAGCCTTGCCGCCGGTATGCCGGTGTGCGCTTATTCCCCGTTGGCGCAGGGCCTGCTCACCGGAAAA
>DKLF01000113.1:9991-10571 GCA_002455655.1 Oscillibacter sp. UBA6647
AGGGCCTGCTCACCGGAAAATTCCGGCGCATTGAAGACGTGCCCGTGGGCAGACGGGAAACCCGGTTCTATCGCACCGGCCAGACCCCCTGCCGTCACAGCGATCCCGGCTTTGAAGATGAGATTTTTGAATTTATCGGCGTGCTGATGGCTTTTTGCGAAAAGCATGGCTTCTCCCCCGCCGAGGTGGCTATGAATTTCTTAAAGCGCCGCGACTTTGTTCAGACGGTTTTGGTAGGCGCACGCACCATCGCCCAGATGGAGCAAAATCTTGCCTCTTATGAAAAAGAAATTCCCGCCGAGCTGATGGAGGAGATTGAAAAGGCATCCGAGCCTTTGAAGGCGGTCATGGGCGACAATGCGGACATGTGGCAGGGTGACGGCGGCCGCATGTTTTAAGCCGTAGAACCGCCAGTCCACTACATAGGATAAAAAATCCCCTGCGCGGCAAGAAGCCGCGCAGGGGATTTTTGCCGATTGCCTATCCTTACGGAAAGCCTTTAGCCAGCCGGGAAAAAAGACGCGGCAAGCAGTCGATTCCTTCTTTTTGGAGATAATTACGCGGAAAGCGGGCAACCTAT
>DKLF01000158.1 GCA_002455655.1 Oscillibacter sp. UBA6647
CGCTTTTCATCTTTTCAGCATTTTACCGTTCCGTCGGGGTTGAACAGAGGCAGGGGCGCCAGATACCGGATGTCGCTCCGTGCCTGTGCGTCTCCCTCGGCAAACACCGCGATGCGGCCCGCCGTGGTTCCCCCCGCCAACTCCACCAGCGCTTCCATGGCGTGCATAGAGCCGCCTGTGGAAATCACGTCGTCCATCAGCAGCACCCGCTTTCCACGGATGAGGTCCGCGTCGTCCCGGCCCAGATACAGCCGTTGGGACCCTGCGGTGGTGATAGACCGGTCCTCCACATAAATGGGATCGGGCATATAGGCCTTAGGGCCCTTCCGGGCAATAAAATAGCGCTTCGCGCCGGACTGGCGGGCCATCTCGTGAATCAGAGGAATGCTTTTGGCCTCCGCCGTAAGCATATAGTCATAGTCGGCCTGAGGCACCAGCTTCAAAAGCTCCCGGGCGCAGGCGACGGTAATCTCCGCATCACCAAAGCAGATGAACGCGCCGATGTATAAATCGTCCGTCACCTTGCAGATGGGCAGCTCTCGCTCCAGCCCCGCGATATTTGTTTTATATGTTTTCCGCATAGTAAAACTCCTCCAACAACACAGTCGAATTTCCGATTTTCCCCGGGTCCCAAACATATTTATTATATAGGCCTATCTAAAAAAGTCAATGTAAAGTCCCAATTTTCCGCAAAAAGACGTCCATCTTGCATTTCCTTGTTAAACTGCACAAAAACCTGCATGAATTTTTTCCGTCATATGGAAAGAAAATGACCCATATGAGGAAAAGGATGCTTGCTTCCATACATGGAAAGTGCTAGAATAATTAAAGCGCAAACATGATAATTTCAGTTGTTTTATGCAAAAATCGCCGTTAAAAAATGAAGGAGGAAGTTTTTGATGAATGCATATCTTGCCAGCGTACTGGAAAATGTAAAGGCCAAGCACGGCAACGAGCCCGAGTTCGTCCAGACCGTGGAGGAGGTTTTCTCTTCTCTGGAACCCGTCATTGAGAAGCACCCCGAATACGAGAAGGTTGACCTGCTTACCCGTATGGTCGAGCCGGAGCGTATGTTCACCTTCCGTGTGACTTGGGAAGACGACCAGGGCAATTGGCACACCAACCGCGGCTGGCGCTGCCAGTTCAACGGCGCCATTGGCCCCTACAAGGGCGGCCTGCGCTTCCAGAAGAATGTGTACGAGGGCATCATCAAGTTTCTGGGCTTTGAGCAGACCTTTAAGAACAGCCTGACTGGCCTGCCCATCGGCGGCGCCAAGGGCGGTTCCGACTTCGATCCTGCCGGCAAGTCCGACGCCGAAGTCCTGCGTTTCTGCCAGAGCTTCATGACCGCGCTGTATCGCTACATCGGGCCCGACGTTGACATTCCCGCCGGCGACATGGGCGTGGGCGCCCGCGAAATCGGCTATCTGTACGGCCAGTACCGCCGCCTGAAGGGCGTGTGGGAGAACGGCGTCATCACCGGCAAGGGCCTGACCTACGGCGGCAGCCTCATCCGTCCCGAGGCCACGGGCTTTGGCGCTGTGTACTATCTGTGCGAGGTTCTCAAGCACGAGAACGACTCCATCGAGGGCAAGCGCATCGCTGTCTCCGGCTACGGCAACGTGGCCTGGGGTATCATGAAGAAGGCTGCCGAGCTTGGCGCCAAGGTTACTTACATGGCTGGCCCCGACGGCTACGTCCATGATGCCGACGGCATCAACACCGACGAGAAGCTGAACTTCATCCTTGACATGCGCGCCAAGGACCCCATGCACTGCAAGCCCTACGCCGAGAAGTTCGGCTGCGAGTTTGTGGAAGGCACCAAGCACTGGGGCCACAAGGACGTGGATATTCTCATGCCCGCCGCTATGCAGAACGATGTCAATCTGGAGTGGGCTAAGAAGATTGCCGAGTCCGGCGTGAAGTATTACATCGAAGTCGCCAACATGCCTACCACCAACGACGCTCTGGAGTTCCTGCGCGGCCAGAAGCACATGGTCGTCGCTCCCTCCAAGGCTGTTAACGCCGGCGGCGTGGGCGTCTCTGCGTTGGAGATGTCTCAGAACTCCGAGCGTCTGGTCTGGACTGCGGAAGAGGTTGACGCACAGCTCAAGAAGATGATGGTCACCATTCACAGCATGTCCGCCGAGGCGGCTGAGGAGTATGGTCTGGGCTACGACCTGGTGGCCGGCGCCAACATCGCTGGCTTCAAGAAGGTTGCCGAGGCCATGATGCAGCAGGGCCAGTTCTAAAAAGTTTTTCTTCATCTCATAAGCGCGGCTCGCGGAACCAAATTGGTTCCGCGAGCCGTTTTTTATTTTTTTGCGGGTTGCTCTTTTCCAAAATTCGTCCCTGCCGCACGCTTTCCAATTGATCCCCGGAGGCTGCCGAACAGTTTCCGTCTCCTCTTCGTCGGAAACGTGAAAAATCCGGTCAGCCCATCAAACGCTGGAAGCAAAAACACAGCGGAGAGCAGATTAAACACCGTGTGCACCACTGCAATCCCCACGGAATTGATGAGGCGATCATGCAGCGGCGCACCAAACAACAGCCATAGCGGCAGCAGGACTACCGTTCCAAGAATATTGAATTTCAAATGCGCAAATGCAGCCCGCTTCGCGTTTGCGCCGCAGCCCACAGCGGCCAGCAAGACCGTGACGCAGGTGCCGATATTCCCTCCCAGCACCAAAGGCACTCCCATTCCCCAAGTCACCGAACCTGTGGTTGAAAACGCCTGCAACAGTCCGATGGAAGCGCTGGAGCTTTGGATTATGCCGGTGAAGATCGCCCCCGCCAGAAGCGTTGTCAGAGGATTGACAGCCAGCTCCGTCAGTTGGCGGAAAGCCGCTGTCCCCGCGATCGGCGCGGCGGCGGCAGCCATTCGCTCCATTCCAACCAGCAGCAAAAACAGGGCCAGCAGCAGCCCACCCCATACCCTCCGTCTGGGAACCAAGAGATAAATCAAAAGCCCTATACACGCAAAAATTACCGTTAGCTCCGGCGCAGCAGACGTCTCCGTTCGGAAGCATAGCAGCCAAGCGGTGGCAGTGGTCCCCAAATTACTTCCTATCATTACGGGAATAATCTGCTCAAGGGATAAAATTCCCGCATCCGCCAGAGATACGGTCATCACCGTCACAGCGGAGGAGGACTGTACCACTGCCGTGACCAAAAATCCCAGCAGAAACCCCCGCCACCGGCCGTCCGTGGCGCGACGCAGCAGCCGCTCTGCCCGTCCGCCCTCAAGCTCCCGCAGATATTCCCCCAACAGCGTAATTCCAAACAGAAACAGCACTACACCGCCAAGCATTGTCCAAAGGCTCTGCATAGCTTCCCCCCTCTTCTCCTGAAAGCAGGATATGAGCGTAAGCAAAAAAAAGACCGGGCAGAGGCGACCGAAAGCCACCCCTGCCCGGTATGTACTGAATCTGTCAGGAAAAAAAACTAAGGTGCTCAAACAAAATTCTTGCACCCATCAAAATCAAGAGAATCCCCCCGCTCAGCTCCGCGCGGCGCTTGTACCGCGCCCCGAAATAATTTCCAACCGCCACGCCCGTCAGGGACAGGAGAAAAGTCACGGCCCCGATGATGGAAATAGCCGGTACGATGCGCACATTTAAAAACGCGAAGGTCACGCCGACCGCCAGCGCGTCAATGCTGGTGGCAAAGGCCAGCACCGTCAGTTGCTTCAGGACCACCCTCTCAGCCACAGCGCAGGCCGTCTCCGCTTCCTCTTTTCCGCAGCCCTCGCGTATCATGTTTCCACCGATGATGACAAGCAAGGCAAAGGCTACCCAGTGGTCCACACTCTGGATATACATGGCAAACCGGGACCCCAGCAGCCAGCCCAGAAAAGGCATTATCGCCTGAAATCCTCCAAAAAACAAAGCCACCACAAAGGCGTGGCCCCAACGAAGCTTCCGCATGCAGAGCCCCTGACAAATTGCCACGGCAAATGCGTCCATAGACAGGCCAATGCCCACCAGCATCAGTTCAAAAAGTCCCAAAAAATCCCGCTCCCATCCTTGTAACTCACAAAAGCACAGGAATTTCTCCCCGAATCGCAATGCTGTCGGGCGCTACCGTGCAGTCAAATGCCCGCACAAAAACGCCCGCTGCCGCCGCTTCCCGCAGTGCGGTGCCAAAGGCCGGGTGCGTCGCGTCGTTAGGCGACACATCCAGCATATCCTCCATTTGCACCACAAAGAACAGCGTGGCCGCAAGCCCCTGCTCCACCGCGCGGCGCAGCTCGTGGATGTGCTTAACACCCCGCTCCGTAGGTGCATCCGGAAACCGGGCGTGGCCATTTTCCTCCAGTGTCACGCCCTTGACCTCCACCAGATGTGGCCCTTGGCCCGTCTCCAGACAAAAGTCGATGCGGGACGCGCCGTAAGTATATTCCGGCTTTATGCTCTTCACGTCCGGCAGAAAACCGCCTTCCGCCGCCCACTCGCCAAACACGCGATTTGGCGCCTGTGCATCCATATTAACCAGCAGACCGCCCTTTTCCACCGCGATCAAATCATAGGCGGTCTTTCTCGCGGGATTCTTCGCCCGCTCCAGATAGACCCTTGCACCTGGGAGAAGTAGCTCCCGGCATCGGCCCGTATTTTTCACATGGCACACAACCCGGTCTTCCGCCGTATCCACCAGCGCGATAAAGCGATTGGGCCGCTCCGCGAAGCGACCGGGAAGCACCGTTCCATATCTCATCGGCTTCCCTCCTCCCGTGCTATGCAAAGCAATGTGCAGTTATCAGTTTAACACAACTCCCCCGGCGACGCAACCAAAAAAGGCCCGCAGGTTGAAAATCAGCCAACTGTATTCTTCTACTCGGTTCCTCAGTTATTGCCTTGCGACAGAAGCGGATTGTACATCATAATTGCATTATTCTCCAGCAAAAACAATTCGTCTAAAAATATGCCTTCAATTGTCCACCGCTGTCGATACAACTCGTTGTGGCGGACGTATCCGCCCCACGGGCCGCGATCCATCCGGTGATTGCGCTCTACAATCTTATAGCAGTGCTCCGGAGGCCGCTCTGCCAGCCATTCTCCTTCCAGATTTTGCGCCCCCACCCAGACACGGAGCTGAAAGGTCTGATCCGTGTCGTTGCGAATCATCAAATCCCGATGAGGATAGGCGCAGGTAGCGCCACTTCCAAAGGGCTGAGTGCGGTTGGAATCCGGAAAAACGTCGTGGGAATGGCGATAGCGTTCGATCACTGTCAGCGGCGTGTGGAGCGTCATCCAGAAAATGAGATTCGTCATCTGGCAGAGTCCACCGCCAACATCATAGCCAATATGCCCCAAAAACAGCACCAATCCATCAAGATAGCCCTTGTGGCGGGTTGGTTTTCCAACAAGACGCCAAAAGCTGAAGGTTTCACCGGGCCGCAGCAGGATTCCGTCCAATCGGGCCGCCGCCAGCTTTAAATTGGTGATTTTATTGTGCTGATAGCGCATTTCTGCGCCCTGAAGGTCCCGCAGTAGGGGCGTGGCGTGGGAGAAATGAATGCACGGCAGACAAGTTTGCTGCCGTTCCTTTGCAAAACGGAACCTTCCGGAATGCCAGAGCAAAAAACGTCGCCATGCATACCAGCGCTTTCCAGCCCACAGTCGCAGCCAACTGCGGCGAATGGGCGGACGCAGACTTCGGCTCTCCGCTTCATTCATATTCAGCCTTACCTCCAATTCCCGAAATTCTTACCCAATCCTGATTCCCGAAATTCTTACTCAATCCTGATTCAGTTTTATAATTTCTTTCTAGAAAGGTTGGAAGCAACCAGATAAAGTATAAAATGGGCAGTTTGCAATCAAACAAAGGTCATAGGTACATCTTACAAAATCAATTTTCATTTACACAGATAGGAAAGCAAGAGCAAAAGGGCGCCTAA
>DKLF01000004.1:0-8313 GCA_002455655.1 Oscillibacter sp. UBA6647
GTCCTGAAGCTGTCCCACCATGTGACGGAGGGTGACAGCAACGACATCCTGTTCAACAAATTTGCCGAGTTGGTCAAAGAGAAGACCAACGGCGAGATTGAGATCGACATCTATCCCAACGGACAGTTGTATGGCCAGAAGGACGGGCTGGAGGCCCTGAAACTTGGCACGCTGGATCTGGCCATGTCCGACACCTCCCTGTGGGCCAACTATGACCCCGCCTGCGGCGTGCTGGATATGCCCTACATGTTTAAGAGCCGCGAGCACGCGATCAAGGTGGCATCTTCCGATATCATTGACCCCATTAAGGACCGCTTGGTGAGTTCCGCCGGAATCCGTCCCATCCTTGTGGAGTGCCTGAACTTCCGCAACGCGCTGGTGAAGGATATGAACGTTGACTCCTTTGAAGATTTCAAGGGAATGAAGATGCGTACGCCCGAGGCTCCCATGACCATCGCCGCGTTTGAGGCCATCGGCGCCAACCCTGTTGTGATTCCCTCCGGCGAGGCGTATACCGCGGTTCAGACCGGTGTGGCCGACGGACTGGAGGGCCACGCCGAGTATATGGTTTTGCAGAAGTTCTACGAGGTTGCTAAGAACTATGTGCAGACCCAGCATGTCATGACGTTCACCGCTTTGAACATGAACGAGAAGGTTTATGAGACGCTGACCGATTCCCAGAAGCAGGCGTTTGCGGACGCAAGCACCGAGGCTCTGGCCTATTTCTATGAGTATACCGACAAGCTGTTTGAGGAGAAGTATGCCGAGTTGGAGGCCGACGGCGTCAAGATCACCGACATCGACCGCGCTCCCTTCGAGGAGGCCTGCGCTCCCTTCATCCAGAAGTTCGTCGCCGACAACAACCTGCAGGATGTATATAGCGCAATTATGGAGGCTGCTGAGTAATCATGCTGAACGCAACGAGAAAGCTTACCAACGTATTGGTGACGGCTCTGTTCACCATCCTGGTAGTCGTCGTGTTCATCCAAGTTATCTTCCGTCAGGTCGGCTTCAGCTTTCCGTATGCGGACGAGCTGTCCCGTTACACGTTTGTGTGGCTGATCTACTTGGGTGGCACCATTACCATCCGAAATGGGATGAACATCACCTTCGACGTTATTCTGGATGCGCTGCCCAAGCCTGTCTGGAGAGTCGTGTTTACCCTTGTAAACCTGATTTCCTGCTCATTTCTTGCCATGGCCACGGTGCTGGGGAGCAACTTGGCGTGGGTCAATCGCGTGCAGAACTCGTCCGTTATGAAGCTGAACATGGGTGTGGTGATGCTGGCGATTCCGCTGGGCGGCCTGCTGATGTTTTTTGAGCAGATCAGCTATTATCTCAGAAAGATGAAAGAAGCGAACGCGTCTTCTAAAGCCGTGGAAGGGGAGGGGGAATAAGAGATGTTTACAGTTGCATTCGGTTTGTTCTTCCTCCTGCTGCTTTTGGGCGTGCCCATCGCGTTTTCCATGGGACTGGGCTCCGCCATCGCCCTCTTTGTGAGCGGCGCAGTGGACCCTGTACTGGTGGGACACAAGCTCTTCACCGGCGTCGACTCCTTCAGCCTGATGGCGATCCCTTTTTTCATGCTTTCCGGAGAGCTGATGGAGCAGGGCGGCCTGTCCAAGCGGTTGGTGAACCTGTCCTCCGCGCTGATTGGTCATATTACCGGCGGTCTGGGACTGGTGGACATTCTGACCAGCGTGATTTTTGCCGGTATTTCCGGCTCCGCCGCGGCGGATACCGCAGCGGTGGGGAGCATGATGATTCCCGGCATGAAAAAGAAGGGATATCCCGGCGGAATGGCGGCCGTGATTCAGGCCTGCGCCGGTTCTCTTGGCCCGATTATCCCCCCCAGCATGACGATGATCATCTATTGCTCTTTGACCAACACCTCCATTGCTTCGCTGTTTATGGCGGGTGTGATTCCCGGACTGCTGATTGGCGTGAGCCTCATGGTCCTTACCTATTTTTATGCAAAGAAGATGGGCATTAAGGGCGAGAAAAGATGCGGCCTGAGAGAGATATGGGTCGCCTTGAAAGAGGCCGTCTGGGCCATCATTATGCCCGTTATCATCATCGGCGGCATTGTGGGCGGTATTTTTACCCCCACCGAAGCGGGCGCCATCGCAGTTGTGTATGCGTTCTTTGTGGGCATGTTCGTTTACAAAGAATTTACTCTGCCAGATATTCCTAGGATTTTCCAGAAGTCTGCCGGTATGACCGCCATGTCTTTGCTGATCGTCGCGGGCGCAGCCATTTTTAGCTTCCTGGTGGCCTTTGCCAAGGTGCCGCAGGCAGTGATTTCCTTCCTGACCGGCATCACAGATAACAAGTACTTGATCATGATCCTGCTGGTGCTGTTCCTGCTCCTTGTGGGCATGTTCATAGAGACCATTGCCGCAACGATCATTGTTGCACCGATTCTGCTGCCCGTTGCCGCGCAGTATGGGATTGACCCCATCCAGTTTGCTTTGGTGATGGTCATTACTTTGGTGTACGCAGGCGTAACGCCTCCTGTGGGCGGCGTACTGTTCATTACCATCGGCATTGCGGAGGTGAAGCTCAAGGATACTCTGAAATATCTGATGCCCTATCTGGCGGCGGTGTTTATCATCGTTCTGCTGTGTATCTTTGTACCCCCGCTTTCCACATTCCTGCCGACTCTGCTCTTCGGCTGATTCTCAAAAAAGACGGGCAGAATTTTAAGTTCTGTCCGTCTTTGTTTCACCGTCCAGATTGCTGAATCTATGGGAGGCTTTTTATGAAAGCGCTGGTAAAAACAAAACTTGGACCTGACTGCATGCGATACATGGATATGCCCGAGCCGGTTCCCGGCGCCGACGACATCAAGGTGAAGATTTTTGCCTGTGGTATCTGCGGCACGGATATTCATTTGATGCACGACGAATACCCCAGCAAGCCGCCGATTATCACCGGCCATGAATTTTCCGGCGTGGTGTCTGAGGCGGGCGCGAATGTGACCGATTTCAAGCCCGGTGACAGAATTGTGACCCTGACCGCCGTGGACACCTGCGAGGAGTGCGAGTGGTGCCGTCAGGGCCTTCGGATGCTGTGTCCCGCGCGCAAGAGCGTGGGCAGCGGCTGTAACGGCGGCTTTGCCGAATACGTGGTAATCCCCGCGAAGCACGCGTTCCACTTGCCCGACGGCATCGCCATGGAAACGGCGGCGCTTTGCGAACCGCTGGCCTGTGTGTGTCGCAGCGTCTGCGAGCGCGCATCCGTCAAGGCCGGGGACTTCGTTCTGGTCGCGGGTGCGGGCGTTATGGCCCAACTGACCGCGCAGGTGGCGATGGCCAACGGCGGCGTGGTGATTATGACCGGACTGAAAAATGACGCGGAGCGATTTGCCATGGCTAAGCGGCTGGGCGTTTTCGAGACACTTTACGTGGACGAGGGCGAACCGCTGGCCCGCGTTATGGAGCTGACCGGCGGCATGGGCGCGCAGTTGGCATTTGAGTGCTCCGGCGCGGCCGCCTCCGCGAAATTCTGCCTGGAGGCGCTGATGAAAACCGGCCAGTATATTCAGGTGGCGATTCCCGGAAAGCCCATTCCCTTTGATATGGACATGGCGCTGTATAAGGAAATCACCATTTCCAACAGCTACGCCTCCGAGCGCACGTCGTGGCTGATTGCCCTGCGCCTGCTGGAGAAAAAACTGATCAACATTGCGCCTCTTGCAAGCTCCATCCTGCCCCTGACCGAGTGGGAGGAGGGCTTCCGCCGCACGATTGTGAAGGAGGGCTTCAAGGTTCTTCTGATGCCACATCCCGAAGACCTGAAGGAGTCCGAGTAAATTGCTTTGCGCATGAAGGAGGTTTTTCAATGAATGAAGGAACAACAAAAGAAATGAACGTCCTTGCGGCACAAATCCGCCTGGAGACGCTGAAGGTGATCCATTCTCTTGGCTTTGGCCATGTGGGCGGATCCGTGGATCTGGCGGAGCTGATGGCGGTACTGTACGGCAAGGTCATGAAGTTCGACCCGAAAAATCCCCGGTGGGAAGACCGGGACTGGCTGGTTCTGTCCAAGGGCCACTCAGGTCCGGTGGCCTACGCTACATACGGGCTGATGGGCTTCTATCCCATGGAGGAGGCCTATACCCTGAATCATCCCCATACAAGGTTTCCCAGTCATACGGACCGCAAGCTTACTCCCGGTGTGGACCTGACCACCGGCTCACTGGGACAGGGCGCCTCCAGCGCGGCTGGCGCGGCGCTGGGCAACAAAATCGACGGACGGGACAATCGCGTGTTCTGCGTGGTGGGCGACGGCGAGGCGGACGAAGGTCAGGTGTGGGAGGCATTTCACTTTGCCTATGCCCACAAGCTGGACAATCTGGTGTATTTTATTGACAAAAACGGTTATCAACTGGACGGCAAGACCTGTGACATTCTGGACCACGGCAGCCTTGCCAAAAAGGCTGAGGCCTTTGGACTGTATACGCAGGAGATCGACGGGCATGACATGAACGCGATCTATGACGCCATCCAAAACGCCCGCGCGAAAAAGGGCGTGCCTTCCTGTATTGTGATGGACACCTGCAAAGGCAAGGGCGCGACATTTGCCGAGTCCAAGCACGACCACTCCTCTCAGCCCGACGGGGAGCAGTGGGTCGAGGCGCTGGCCACGGCAGAAAAGGCTCTGGCGGATGCCAGAAACGCTTGAGGAGGGTAGACCGATGAATGTGAAACTGATTGGCAAGCATGAAAAAGATTCCCGGGCAAGCCGGGATGCCTTCGCTCTGCCCCTGAAGGAGATGATGGCGCAGGACGAGAGCATCTGCTATGTGGACTGCGACCTGATGAGCTGCGTGAACACAAAGCAGTTGCAGCAGAACTACCCCGAGCGGGCGTTTCAGGCGGGCATCGCGGAGGGGAACGCCATGGGCGTTGCCGCGGGACTGATCGCCACGGGGAAGAAGGTGTTTGTCCACACCTTCGGCATTTTCGCCTCCCGGCGGTGCTACGACCAGATTTATATGTCCGCGGCCTACGCGGGGCTGCCGGTACATGTGATGGGTTCGGATGCGGGCGTGACTGCGGCGTTTAACGGCGGTACTCATATGCCATTGGAAGACGGGGGCATGTACCTGAATATCCCCGAGAGCACGGTGCTGGATACGGCGGACTACGCCCAGTTGGAAAGCGTGGTACGCCAGTTGCCGGGCATCACCGCCGGAGTGACCTACACGCGGTTCATCCGCAAGGATGTGATGAAAATATACGAGGACGGCAGTGAGTTTGAAATTGGCAAGGGCGTGGTGCTCCACGAGAGCGGGAACGATCAGGCCGCCATCATCACCTCCGGTCTCATGGTGGACGAGGCACTGAAGGCATACGAGGCTCTTCAGGCGGAGGGAATCTCCGTGCGGGTGATCGATATGTTCACATGGAAGCCGCTGGACGAGGATTTGGTGGTTAAGGCCGCCCGAGAGACGGGCGCTGTGGTGACGGTGGAGAACCACAACGTCACCTGTGGCCTGGGCAGTGCGGTGGCAAGGTGCCTGGCCCGCAGACAGCCTGTGGTGCAGGAGTTTGTGGGGGTACAGGACCGGTTTGGTCAGGTGGGCCATCAGGACTTCCTGATGGATGAATACGGCTTGCGGGCCGCGAACATCGTCTCCGCCGTGAAGGCGGCCATCGCCCGCAAGTGAGCTTCGGATATCCGGTGGGAGTGGAAGGCTCCCACCGGCGGCCCTGTGCGCGGCACAGGTATGAAAGGAAGAATGACTATGGATAAGTTTTCTGCTTCTCTGGCGGCGGACAGAAGAGAGATTGTCTTTGCCCCCACCGTGTATAAATTCCAGCGCTTTGCGGAGATGGCCCAGGAATTTGGCCTGAATGACCGGGACGTGGTGCTGTGCAACGAGTCGGTTCATGCGTCTTATATGAAGGAGCTGGGCCTGAAGTGCCAGTTTGTCTTCCGGAACAAATTCGGCTCTGGCGAGCCCAGCGAGGAAATGATTCAAAATATGTACGACGCCATTCCCTACGACAGCTATGATCGGGTTGTGGCCGTGGGCGGCGGCGCAATTTTGGATTTGAGCAAGCTTTTGGGGTGCCGCCGACCAGACACGGTTCACAATCTGTTCTTCAAGCGCTTTCCCGTGGTTCACGAGAAAGATGTGATTGCCATTCCCACCACCTGCGGCACCGGCAGCGAGTGCACTAATATCTCCGTCGCTATCGTCAAGGACGAGAAAGACGGGCGACTCACCGGAAGGGAGACAAAGCTGGGCTTGGTGTCCGACGACATCATTCCCAACCGCGTTTGCCTGATTCCAGAGCTGCTCCGGCCCTTGCCCTATAAGCCGTTTGCATGCTCCGCGATCGACGCGCTGATCCATGCCACCGAGTCTTTCCTCTCCCCCCACCGCAAGACCATGACTTCGGAGCTGTTCAGCGAGAAGGCCATGGATATGATTCTCAAGGGCTTCAAACTGATTAGCGAGCAGGGGGAGGAAGCACGGATGGACTATCTGGACGAGTTCATCACCGCCTCCTTCTACGCGGGAATTGCTTTTT
Source organism: Oscillibacter sp. UBA6647 (assembly GCA_002455655.1). Classification (GTDB taxonomy): domain Bacteria; phylum Bacillota; class Clostridia; order Oscillospirales; family Oscillospiraceae; genus Oscillibacter. The sequence goes on from DKLF01000004.1 coordinate 6,546, forward strand.
TGAAGGCGGGCTGCGGCCCGGTCCACGGCATGAGTTTCCCTCTGGGCGGGACGTATCACGTACCCCACGGGGAGAGCAACTATATGCTTTTCGGCGCGATTTTGAAGTATTATGACGAGAAGAATCCCGACGGCGAGATTCTGAAATTCAAGAAGTTGGTGGCGCGGATTCTGGGCTGCGCAGACAAGGATGCGATTTCCACCCTGAACGCGCTGCTCCAGCGCATTTTGCCTCTGCGTCCCCTGCGGGAGACCGGCTTTACGGAGCAGGATATCGTGGAATTCCCCAAGTCTGTGGAGATCAACCAGCAGCGCCTGATGAACAACGCTTATTATTCCTTCGAGCGGGCGGATATGGAGCGCATTTACCGGGAGTGCTATTGAGCGGAAGCGAGGAGAGAGTATTATGAAAAAGCTGGTTTTGACGGATGTTCGGAAAATTGAGATTGTGGAGTGCCCTGTTCCCGAGCCGGGCCCCGGACAAGCCGTGGTGCGCATCCGCTATGCGGGCATCTGCGGGTCTGATCTCCATGTGTTCGACGGGCTGAACGCCAACGCTAAAATGCCGCTGGTTATGGGCCACGAGGCCTGCGGCGAGCTCTATTCCATGAACGATGAGCGTACCGATATCAAGGTCGGAGACAAGGTTTGCGCCCATACCATCAAGCCATGCAATAGCTGCGAGCCCTGCGCCGTGGGCCGGGAGAACCTTTGCAGGCAGGTCAAAATTATGGGTACGAACTTTGACGGCGTATTCACACAGTACATGCTGGTGGACGCCAACCGCCTGATTAAATTCTCCGATGACGTGGATATGAGGCTGGCCGCGCTGGTGGAGCCTCTGACTGTGGGGGTGCACGATGTGCGGCGGTCCGGCCTGCGGGCGGGCGATGATGTGTTCATTGCCGGCGCAGGTCCCATCGGCCTGATCATCGGCATGATGTGCAGGCTGTCCGGTGCGGCGCATGTGGTAATGGGGGAGATGAATCCCGTCCGCATCCAGATGGCGCAGAGTTTGGGGTTCACAGTGGCGAATACCACTGACCCCGCGGCATTTAAGGCCGTGTGCGACGAGGCCACGGATGGCGAGGGCTTTGACAAGTCCTTTGAGATTACCTCTGTTCAGCCCGGGTTCGACATGTGTCTGGCCGCACTGAAAAAGAGCGGCGTGATGATTCAGGTAGGCATGCCCCCTAAGGGCACCGTCATGGGTGTGGATATCGATAAGATAATTTACAGCGAATGCGAGCTGCGAGGCGTGCGCCACCACACGATGTCAAGCATGCAGGCGGCTGCCAAAATCATCAACTCCGGACGTATGAACGACCAGCTTGAAAAGCTGATTTCCGCCGTATACCCCATGGATCGGTATGAGGAGGCTTTGGAAAAGGCCCGCACAGACAAAACCATGCTGCGCGTGCTGATGGACTTTTCCTGACAGGAGAGGGATAAGGCTGGAGGGCGGGCCGCCATTCGCTGGTCTTTTCGGGACACGGGAGGCCGGATCCTGAACTTTATAAAGCGGAGAGTCAGCGATAGGATTTGCTGGCTCTCTGCTTTTTTTGGCACAGGACGCTTGTCTGCGGCGCAGCTCGCTTTTATCCTTTTGGAATAAAACGGGCTCCGCGACGGTTAAAATACTGTAATTGCCGCCTGAAGAGATTGCACGCTCGACATCCCCACATCCGACGCGGCCTTTTCTTTCTGAACGGCCCCCGCTCCGCCTCTTTTTCCGCCGCCGTTTTGGCGGCTCCGTGCGCCCCCGCGGG
>DKLF01000004.1:8354-30017 GCA_002455655.1 Oscillibacter sp. UBA6647
AAAAAGAGGAAAAGTACGGATTTCATATTGAAAAAATGCGCGCCTTGTCGTACAATTGTAAAATATAAAATTTAAGCGGCCTGTGGGCCGGGAGGGACAGGCGAGGACATGAAAAGGGGCGCGTTGTATGTGGCGGCATGTTATGCCGCTTGGGGAATTTTGCCCCTTTTTTGGAAAACACTGGGAGCGGTGGACTCCGTATATGTGCTGTCGGCCCGGATTTTTTGGTCCATGGCCATGATGCTGCTTTTGCTGACAGTCCGGCGGGAGTGGGGCTGCGTCCGGGAGGTGCTCGGCAGGCGGAGCGAGACGCTGCGCCTTGCCGGAGCCGGAGTGCTGATTACGGTGAACTGGGGCCTTTATATCTGGGCGGTCAACAACGCCCACATTCTGGACGCCAGCCTTGCCTATTATATGATGCAGCCCCTGTCGGCTGTTTTGGGAACGGTGCTGTTCCGCGAGCGGTTGACGCGCTTGCAGTGGTTTGCCACGGCGTTGGCGGCGACGGGCGTTGTAATCGCCTCGTTCCGCTTTGGCGTGTTTCCCTGGGTGGCGGTGGTGATCAGCGGAAGCTTCGCGCTGTACAGCGCGGTGAAAAAGACGGTGAAGACGGATGCCAATGCGGCCCTCTTTATTGAAACCGCCGCCGTGACGCCGCTGGCCCTTCTCTGGATTGCGGTGGCGGATGCCCGGGGCGCCGGGGCCATGGGCGTGCTTCACGGGGCGCAGTGGCTGTTGCTGCCTCTTGCCGGAGTGGTGACCACGATTCCGCTGATGCTGTTTGCCATTGGCATCCGAACCACGTCCTTATCCCTGTCCGGCGTGCTGATGTATATGAATCCCACGCTGCAGCTTTTGCTGGGCGTGCTGGCGTTTCACGAGGAATTTACTCTGACCCACGGGATTTTGTTCGGCTTCGTGTGGACAAGCCTTGCAATTTTCCTGATTTCCGACCATTTGAAACGGAAAAAAACGATGAAGGAGAGCGAACCATGCGAGTAATCACCGGCTCCGCACGGGGCAGACGGCTGAAAGAACTGGAGGGCATGGATACCCGCCCCACAACCGACCGGGTGAAGGAGGGCATGTTCAGCGCCCTGCAATTTGAAATTGAGGGGCGCAGGGTTCTGGATCTGTTTGCCGGAACCGGCCAGCTTGGCATCGAAGCGCTGAGCCGCGGCGCGGCAAGCTGCGTCTTTGCGGACCGGCGGGCCGACGCGGTGAAGCTGATCCGGGAAAATCTGAAGGTCACGGACCTGACCGACCGGGCCAGAGTGGTGACGGGGGACTCTTTGGAGATTTTGTCGTCCCTGAAGGAAAAGTTCGATTTGATTCTTCTGGACCCTCCTTATGAGGCGGGGCTGCTGGAGGAGGCACTGGAGCGCATTGTCAGGTTTGACATTTTGACGCCCCATGGTATAATTGCGGCGGAGGCTCCTGCCGAAAAAATTCTGCCGGAGCCGGCGGCCCCCTATCGGATGGGCCGCACCTACCGCTACGGGAAAATTGCCGTGACGCTTTTCCGCAGAGCGGGAGAGAGCGAGGAATCGGCCACATGAGAACAGCGATTTGCTCCGGCAGCTTCGACCCCATTACTCTGGGACATTTGGATATTATCAGAAGGACGGCGGCCTGCTTTGACACGGTTTGGGTCTGCGTCAGTCCCAACGCGGCGAAGAAAAACCAGATGTTCTCTCCAGAGCAAAAGCTGCGGCTGGTGGAGGCGTCGATTGCGGAATACCCCAATGTGCATGCTGAGCTGTGGTCCGGCCTTTTGGCGGATTATGCAGTCCGCCACGACGCGGACATCATCGTTAGAGGTGTGCGCAACGGCACGGACTGGGACATGGAACGGGAGCTTGCCCGCATCAACGAGCATCTTCGTCCGGGGCTGGAGACGCTGCTTTTGCCCGCAGCGGCAAAATATGAACATTTCAGCTCGTCCATGGCCCGGGAGATGATTCGCTATGGACAGCCTCTGGAGGAGTATCTTCCTCCTGCGGCGGCCGAGCTGGTGCGGAAGATGAGAGAAGAGACGAACGAAGAGGGAGCGTGAAGCCGATGGCCAACAATACAAATGATGTGAGCCGCCTGATCGATATGCTCTACGAGCAGGTCGAAGACGCGAAATCCCCGGCGCTGAAGCCCAATATGAGTATGGTGGACCGGGATGAGCTGTTGGATTTGTTGGACGAGCTGCGCGCCCAGCTTCCCATCGAAATCAAGCGGGCACAGGAGCTGCTGGCCGCCCGGGACAAATTCGTGGAGGATGCAAAACGGGACGTGGAGCGTATGATGCGTCAGGCGGAGCTGGAGGTCAAGGCCAAGGTGTCCGACAGCGAGGTTCTCACCGCCGCCCGCCAAAAGGCACAGACCATCGTCAGCAACGCCGAAGAGCGGTCCAAGCGCCTTTATCAGGTGGCCAACGAATATGCCGAAGATGCACTGGCCCGTACGGAAGAGGCCATCTCTATGGCGCTGGACGAAGTGAAGCAGTCCCGCATCCGATTCCGCAGCGTCTCTGCCAACAAGATGCAGGAGCAGCGCCGCCGCTTGGACAATCCCGACGAGGGGAAGGACGGCGATCCCCAGCAAGAGGAACCCTGAAAATTTGTGAGAAGTCACAATAAGAACACATGGAAATTTACACCAATTCCCCTATCTGGTGTGTGAGTCTTCAAAAAAAGTTCCCCAACACAACATGTTGTGTTGGGGAACTTTTTTGATTTATGTCAACAAATGCAACTCTTTGGAACATCTGTTTCAAAATACAGAAATTTTGACAAAAGTTGGCAAAAGAACCTGATTTCATCCACGCAGAGATTCCAAAAAACCTCTTGCAATTCCATGGAAGTTTGATTATACTCAGAGATGCGAGTGGGGATAAGTGGTGATAATAGGTGACCAGTGGTGAATAGTTCACCTCAATCCCACAAAATGAAGGGGAGGGACCGCGCCGATGACGGGAACCAATCAGCACACAATCGACGCCAAGGGCCGTCTGGCCATCCCCGCCAAGCTGCGGGAGGAGCTGGGAGACGTATTTTACGTCACCATCGGCCCCGATCCCTGCCTGACCATTTATTCCGACGAGAGCTGGGCGCGGCTGACCGAGAAATTTGAGGCGCTGCCCTATTCCAAGGCCCGCGCCCTGCGCCCGCTGTTTTCCAACGCCGTCCGCTGCGAGCCGGACGGGCAGGGCCGCATCCTGATTCCGCAAAAGCTGCGGGAATACGCCCGCCTGAAGAAAGACGTGTCTGTCATCGGCGTAAGCTCCCGTGCAGAAATTTGGGACAGCGCCACATGGCAGGAGTTGGAGAAGCAGGAGCTGGAAAGCGGCAACATGCTCTCCGCCATGGAAGAGTTGGATTTCTGATATGGAGTATTTGCATAAGCCCGTGCTGCTGAACGAGAGCATTGAGGCATTGAACATCCGTCCCGACGGAATCTACGTGGACGGGACCCTAGGCCGCGCCGGGCACTCAAAAGAGATTGCCCAAAGGCTGACAACCGGGCGGCTGATCTGCATTGACCGGGACGGGGCCGCCATTGACGCCGCGAAGGAGCGGCTGGCCCCTTGGCTGGACCGGGTGACGCTGGTCCGGGGCAATTTTTCCGAGCTTGCGGAGATCCTGAAAAGCTGCGGCGTTTCCGCCGCGGACGGATTGCTGTTTGATCTGGGCGTGTCGTCTCCCCAACTGGACGACGCGGCCCGTGGGTTTTCTTACATGCATGATGCGCCGCTGGACATGCGGATGGACGTTTCCGCCCATCTCACCGCCCGCCGGGTGGTGAACGAGTGGAGCGAAGCCGAGTTGCGGCGCATTCTTTATGACTATGGCGAGGAGCGGTACGCGCCCGCCATCGCTCGGGCCATTGTCCACGCAAGAGAGGACAGGCCTGTGGAAACCACTCTTGAGCTGGTAGAGCTGATTAGGTCCGCCATGCCGTCCAAGGCCCTTAGGGAAAAGCAGCACCCCGCCAAGCGGAGTTTTCAGGCCGTCCGCATCGCCGTCAACGGCGAGTTGGATGCGCTGGAGCCCATGGCCGAGGCTGCCGCGGAGGCCCTTGCCCCCGGGGGAAGGGTGGCGGTGATTACGTTTCATTCTCTGGAAGACCGTATTATCAAGCGGGCCTTGCTGGCGCAGGCCCGGGGCTGCACCTGCCCGCCGGAGTTTCCGGTGTGTGTTTGCGGCAATAAGCCGAAGCTGAAGATTCTGACCCGCAAGCCCATTGTCCCAAGCGAGGAAGAGCTGGCGGAAAACCCCCGCGCCCGCAGCGCAAAGCTCCGTGTGGCGGAGAAATGCGGGCCGTGACGGCGCGGAATGCGAAAGGAGCGGACGGTATGAGGCCTAGATTTGAGGAGATTTATACCCAGGGAACTCTGACTCAAACGGAGATTTGGGTGGACCATGAGACGGGCGTACACTATTTGTTCCACCGCAACGGCAGCGCGGCGGGCTTAACGCCGCTGCTGGACCGGGACGGGAGCCCGGTGCTTGCGGAAAAGGAAGATTAAAGGGATGGGATTCCCTTAAAAACGCGCAAGGCGCGAGATGTGTGAAGTACAAAGGATAGGAGGGATGGGGCATGGCGGCTGCGGCAGCGCGGGATTTGCGCTATCCCCGGCGAGGGGCGACAGACGGTAATTTGGCGTATGATCTGGACTTTGAGCTGCGGGAGCGCCAGTTGTCCCACGCGGGGGAATTGCCCCGGCGGCGAGAGGAGTCCGCGCCTGCCCCGCGGGTGCGCTCTGCCACTTCGGTGCAGGTCCGGGAACGGCAGAACATTTCCTTTCTGGCGGTGCTGAGCTTTGGCGTCGTGGCGGCGCTGGCGGTGATGACGCTGCTGTGCTACGTGCAGCTTACAAGCCTGTCCAGCGATGTGGTGGCTTTGAACAAGGAACTGTCCCAGCTTCAGACCGAAAAGGTGATTCTCACCGCGCAATACGCCCAGATGTTCGATTTGGGCACGGTGAAAAAGGCGGCGGAGTCCGCCGGCATGGCCAAGCCCGGAAGCGGGCAGACCTATTATCTGGACCTGAGCGGCGGAGACAGCGCCGTGGTTTACAAGGAAAAAGAGGCGGGACTGCTGGAGCGGCTTGTGACCTCGCTAAACCACGGCGTTTACGCAGTGGTGGAATATTTCGACTAAGACGCAATACAGTGAACAGGGGGAGTAAGAAGGAGGACCGCTCCTTCTTACTCCCTGAACATTACCGGGACGCGAAAAGCGTCGAGCATCGTTTTCAGGATGGAGGATATCAATGACAAAGCCAGGCAAACGTAGAAAAAGCGACGCCGCCCGCTGGGCCAACCAGACTGTCCGCAATCGGACGGTACTGATGATGAGCCTTCTGGGCGTTGCGGTGTTTGTGGCGCTGCTGTTCAAGCTGTACAGTCTGCAAATCGTGCGGCATGAGGAGCTGCAGGAAAAGGCCGTGGCCCAGCAGACCCGCAGCGCAGTGGTCACCGCCTCCCGCGGTGCGATTTACGACAAAAATGGGGAAATTATGGCGGTTTCGGCCTCGGCGGAGACGGTGTGCATTTCTCCCCGGGATATTGAAAGCAGCAAGGACACGCAGGACCGGGAGTTTGTGGCCCGGGGGCTTGCCCGCATTCTGGAACTTGATGAAGCCGCCGTTCTCGACAAAATGGCGGATACGAACTCGCAGTATATTGAGCTGAAGAAAAAGGTGGAGCAGAAAACTGCTGACGAGGTGCGCCGCTTTATCAATGGAGAGATTGACGATCAGGGAAATGCGCTGACAAAGCTGGATGAGGATGGGAAGACTGTCCTTATCAGCGACCCCTCCAAGCGCCCTGTCCGGCTTCAGGGCATTTTTCTCAACGCCGATTCCAAGCGCTACTACCCCTATGGAACGCTGGCCTCTCAGGTCATTGGGTTTGTCGGCAGTGAGAACACAGGGCTATACGGACTGGAGGCCAAGTACGAGGATGTGCTGGAGGGAACCTCCGGCCTGACCGTCACCGCCAAGACCAACACCGGCGAGGATATGCTATATCAATATGAGCAGTATTACGACGCGAAAAACGGAGACAGCCTGATGCTGACGCTGGACGTAAGTGTCCAGTCGGTTCTTGAAAAGGGAATTGAGTCCATGGTGGATAAGTTCGGGGCGAAAAACGGCGGCACCGGTATTGTCCTGAACGTGAAAACCGGCGGGATTCTCGCTATGGCGTCCTATCCCACCTTTGATTTGAACGATCCCTTTACCATTTACGATAAAAAGCTGAAAGCGCAGACCGAGGCGGAACTGGTAAAAGCGCTGGCTGGGCTTACGGAGGGGAGCGAGGAATACACCGCCGCCCGTAGTCAGGTAAACCGCGCGGCGCTGGGCGAGCAGTGGCGCAACCGCTGTATCAGCGACACCTACGAACCGGGCTCCACCTTTAAGCCCGTCACTCTGGCGACGGCGCTGGAGGAAGGGCTGGTAAATCTGAATTCCGCCTTCAACTGCACCGGCTCCATCCGGGTGCCCGGCTGGAACAAGCCCATCTATTGTTCCAACCACAGGGGCCATGGTTTGCAGGACCTGATGAAGGCTACCGGAAATTCCTGCAACCCGGCTTTTATTACAATGGGTCTTAAAATTGGAACGGAGAAATATTATCAGTATCTGAAATCCTTTGGTCTGATGGAGAAAACCGGCATTGATGAGATCAGCGAAACCACGGGCCTGTTTGCCAGCGAAAAGGACTTTGGCACCAACGTGGTGTCTCTGGCCTCCTATTCCTTCGGCCAAACCTTCACGGTCACGCCGCTTCAGGTCATCCGCGCGCAGGCCGCCACCATCAACGGGGGATATCTGCGCACGCCGTATCTGGTGGAGCAGGTGGTGGACGATCAGGGAAACGTTAAGTATCAGCACGACTCCACCCCTGTGCGTCAGGTGGTCAGCAAGGAAACGTCCGACACCGTGCGCAAGTGCCTTGAATACGTGGTAGCCTCCGGCACCGGCAAAAACGGGCAGGTAGTTGGCTACCGCGTCGGCGGAAAAACCGGCACCGCAGATAAGACCGGCAACCCCGACAAGGAAGTCGTGGTGTCCTTTATGTGCTTCGCCCCAGCGGACGATCCGGAGGTCATTATGCTCATCACAATGGATACGCCCAGCCGAAACACCGGAGTATACGTCTCCGGCGGCAACATGGTGGCGCCTACCGCAAGCTCTGTCATGGGTGAAATTCTGCCCTACGTGGGCGTGGAGCCGGATTATACCGCCGAGCAGATGGTGGGCGCGGATATCACCGTGCCCAACGTGGTGGGGCAGACGGCAGAGGCTGCGAAGGAGCGGATTACAAATCTTGGATTTACCTGCCGCACCGTGGGCGATGGGGCAACCGTTACCGACCAGACGCCCTTGGGCGGGTCCATCATTCCAGGCAGTGCATCAGTTATCCTGTATCTGGGCGAGGAAAAGCCCGATACGCCCAGCACAGTTCCCAAGGTGGTGGGCATGACCGCTGCGCAGGCAAATGCGGCGCTCACCAACGCGGGGTTGATTATGCGGGTGTCGGGAGCCACCTCCGCCAGCAGCGGAAACGTGTTTGCCCTGAACCAGTCTGTGTCGCCGGGGGCGGAAGTTCCGGCGGGAACGGTGGTCACCGTGCAGCTTGGCGCCCAGGGCAGTACGGCGGACTGACAGCTTTTGCATGATTTTGAGCACCTTCTCCCGTATACTTTGCAAATCGCGCCGGATATACTGTGAATGGTATATTTGCAACCATTTCACACTGTAAAGGGGCGTATTCAGATATGAAATTAAAGGATTTGCTTGTCGGCGCGGAGGTGCTGGAGCTTCACGCGGACGAAAACATGGAGATCTCCGGTGTCAGCTATGACTCCCGGAAGACAAAGGCAGGGGACCTGTTCGTGGCTATCAGCGGCTATGCCATGGACGGCCATGCCTATATCGGCAAGGCACAGGCGGCCGGCGCAGTGTGTGCCATATGTGAAAAAGTGCCGGAGGAAAAAATATCTTACGTGCTGGTAAAGGAGTCCCGGCGGGCGCTGGCGATTCTGGGGGCTAACTGGCTTGGCCACCCCGCAGAGCAAATGGTGATGACTGCGATTACCGGTACCAACGGGAAAACCACCACGACCTATCTCCTCAAAGCCATTCTGGAGCAGGAGGCGGGGGCGAAGGTGGGCCTGATCGGCACCAACCAGAACATGATTGGCGGGGAGAGCCTGCCCACAGAGCGGACCACGCCGGAGAGCTTTGAACTTCACAAATTGTTCCGCCAGATGCTTGACGCAGGCTGCACCCATGTGGTGATGGAAACGTCGTCCCACGCACTGTATGAGGGACGGGTTCACGGAATCCGGTACGATGTGGGCGTGTTCACCAATCTGACGCAGGACCATCTGGATTTCCACGGGACCATGGAAGACTACTGCGATGCGAAGGCCATCCTGTTCCAAAACTGCGGCGTGGGAGTCTACAATGCCGACGATCCGTGGTCTGGGCGGCTGCTGCAAAACGCCGACTGTGAAAAATACGCTTACGCGGTGGAGGCTGAGGCCGACCTGCGGGCCGAGGAAATTGAGCTGGGCGCGGACCATGTGGCCTTCACCGCCGTGACAAAAAACGGGCGGGTAAAAATTTGGGTTGGCATTCCGGGCGAATTTATGGTATATAATACGCTGGATGTATTAGCGGCGGCGCTGAAGCTGGGAGTCCCACTTGAAAAGAGCGCCGAGGCCCTGCGCCGGGTCCCCCATGTGAAGGGCCGGGTGGAGGTTGTCCCCACGCCGGGGCGGGACTATACGATTCTGATTGACTATGCCCACAGCCCCGACGGACTGAAAAACGTGCTTACCGCCGTGAAGGGCTTTGCCAAAGGGCGCACTGTGGCCGTGTTCGGCTGCGGTGGGGACCGGGACCGGACAAAGCGGCCCCAGATGGGAAAAATTGCGGCGGAGATCGCGGACTATGTGATTGTGACCTCCGACAATCCCCGCACGGAGAAACCTGCCGCCATCATCGACGAGATTCTCGCCGGGCTGGAGGGAACGCCGACGACCTATGCCGTGGTGGAGGACCGGGTGGAGGCCATCCGCTTTGCCATGGACAATGCCAAAACGGACGATGTAATTGTTCTGTGTGGCAAGGGGCATGAGACGTATCAGGAAGTGAACCACGAAAAGCGCCACATGGACGAACGGGAGATTGTGGCGGAGCATCTGGGAAGGGCGCGCTGAAGCGCCCGGAACAGGGCGTGCACCCCGTTTGAAGGACGTTTTCGCACATGGCGGAGATGGGCGCGCGCTTTTACGGAGACTGCATGAGGGAAGGGCCCGGCCCCGCCGGGTAAGGAGAAGGCACATGGATATAGCAAATTTGGCGGCGGCGCCGGTGAGCTTTTTTCTGACGCTTGTCATTGGAAAGTTTCTAATTCCGGAGCTGCGGAAGCTGAAGGCAGGACAGGAGATTCGGGAGGACGGCCCCAAATGGCACGCGGGAAAGGCCGGAACGCCCACCATGGGAGGCATCATGTTCATCATCGGCACGGGCGTGACGGTGGTGGCCTTGGGCTGGCGGCAGATGCTGGCGGGCGAATTCGTCCATCTGTATGTGTATCTGTTTGCGCTGGTGTTTGGTCTGATCGGCTTTGTGGACGATTACCGCAAGGTGCGCCAGCACCAGAACGAGGGGCTTACTGCCCGGCAGAAATTCATTTTGCAGTTGGCGGCGGCGGTGGTGTTTTTAAGCATCATGCGCTACGAGGGCCTTTTGAGCAACAGTCTTTATATTCCCTTTGCAGACGTGACGCTGGAGCTGAACTGGGTGATGTATCTGGCCTTTGCGGCCTTTGTCATCGTGGGTTGCGTCAACGCCGTGAACCTGACGGACGGAATAGACGGGCTGGCCACCGGCGTTACCTTTGTGGTGATGATGTTTTTCGCCGGGGCTACTGCCGCGGCCTTTGGGGGGCTGAGTATGATATCCTCCGCTTTGGCGGGGGGGCTGGCGGCATTTTTTGTATATAACTGTCACCCAGCAAAGGTATTTATGGGAGATACCGGAAGCTTGTTTCTGGGCGGCGCGGTGGCGGCTCTGGCGTTTGCAATGGATATGCCGCTGGTTCTGGTTCCCGTGGGCCTGATCTACATTGCAGAGACGGTTTCCGATATTATTCAAATAGCTTATTTTAAAGCCACCCACGGCAAGCGCTTTTTCAAAATGGCGCCGCTGCACCATCATCTGGAGCTGTGCGGCTGGAGCGAGGCGAAGCTTGTGACAGTGTTTTCCCTTATCACGCTGGCGGGCTGTGTCGCGGCGTGGCTGGGGATTCAGGGGAGAATTTGACGCGTCCGCCAAATGGAGAAGGGGGAGTGACTGGTGGTCCGGGAACGCAAACCGAATAACGCACGGCCCCGTTCTTCCCGTGGGGACCGGGACCGGGGATTTAGCTCCGTCCGCCGTCCTGCCGTCAGCCGGGAAACGCTTTTGGCCCGCCAGCGGGCCAAGGAGGAGCGCCTGCTTCGGGAGCAGGAGGGGCGGGAACTGGCCAGAGGGCCGATTGATCTGCCCTTCTGCCTTTTGGTGCTGCTGCTGACTGCCATCGGACTCATCATGCTGTTTTCCGCCAGCTTTCCAAGGGCCTATTACGAAAGCGGCAACCCGACCTATTACGTGTCGAAGCAGGGCGTATTCGCCATTATGGGCGTGGCGGCTATGGCGTTTGTGGGAAAAATCAACTACCAGAGGTTCCGGGCCCTTGCAAAGCCCCTGCTGTTTCTGGCTATTATTTTGCTGGTGCTGGTGATTATTCCGGGCAACCCTATCGCCCTGACCCGGAACAATGCCACCCGTTGGCTGGGAATTCCCAACACCGCGCTGCAATTTCAACCCTCAGAGGTGGCAAAGCTGGCGGTGGTGCTCTATTTTTCTGATACCGTTTCCAAAAAGAAGGAGCGGATGCAGACCTTTCGTTACGGTATCCTGCCCTACGGCGTGATTCTGGTGGTGCTGGCGGGGCTGATGATGCTGGAGCCTCACCTGTCCGGAACGCTGCTGATCTTAGGCGCGGGAGCCGCCATCATGCTGGTGGGCGGCATCAGCTGGAAGTGGGTTGCCGGGGCGATGGGTGTAGCCGCGGCGGGAATGTACGCCGTGGTGGGAATCGTCGGCTACGGTGCGTCCCGCATCGCCATGTGGCACAACCCGTTTATAGACCCACGGGGAGACGGCTATCAATTGGCCCAGAGCCTGTTGTCCATCGGCTCCGGCGGGCTTTTGGGCGTGGGCCTTGGGAAAAGCAGGCAAAAATTTATGTATCTGCCGGAGGAGCACAACGACTTCGTGTTTTCCATCGTGTGCGAGGAACTGGGGCTGATTGGTGCGGCAGTGATTATGCTGCTGTTTGCGGCGCTGATTCTGCGGGGATACTGGATTGCCCTCCACGCCCGGGACCGGTTTGGAAACCTGCTGGCGGTGGGCATCACCACTCTGCTGGCTTTCCAGACATTTTTGAACATGGCGGTGGTGACGGGGCTGCTGCCCACCACCGGCGTATCTCTTCCCTTTTTCAGCTACGGAGGAACGGCGCTGACGATCCAGCTCTTTGAAATGGGGATTGTATTGAGCGTGTCCCGGCAGATGAAGATTTGATGCAGGGCACGCGGACTTTAAGGAAGTGTTTTAAAATGGGCAACGTGCCCGAACGGGTCATTTTCACCTGCGGGGGGACGGCGGGACATGTGAATCCCGCCGTTGCTCTGGCGCAATTGATGATCGCGCGGAAGTCGGATACGGAGATTTTATTTGTAGGCGCGGAGCGGGGCCTTGAAAAGGATCTGATTCCAAAGGCGGGCTTTTCCTTTCGCACCGTTCACATCTCCAGCTTTCACCGCTCGATGAAACTGCCGGAAATCAAGCACAATTTAATCTCCGTGGGAAACTATCTCCGGGCGCCCAGAGAGGCGCGGCGCATTCTGCGGAAATTTCGCCCTCAGGTGGTCATTGGCACCGGGGGCTATGCCAGTTTTCCCATGGTAAAAGCGGCGGCAAGGCTGGGAATCCCCACCGCCGTCCACGAGTCTAACATGGTCCCCGGCCTGACTACCCGACTGCTGGAGCCTTTTGCCGACCGGATCATGGTGGGCTTTGAGGAGTGCCGGGGCCAATATCGCCATCCGGACAGGGTGGTGGTCACGGGAACGCCGGTGCGGGGCGATTTTTTTACCCGGACGAAACAGCAGGCCCGGGAAGAACTGGGGATTCATGACAAAAGACCCCTGATCGTTTCTTTCTGGGGGTCTTTGGGCGCGGCGGGAATGAACGGAGAAATGGCCACATTTTTGGCGCTGGAAGCGGCAAAGGAGCCGTTTCACCACATTCACGGGGCAGGCGGAGGCTACGACGCGCTGCTGCGGACGCTGAAGGAGCGGGGCGTAGACCTTAAGCGGCACCCGTCTCTTGAGGTGCGGCCCTACATTTATGATATGGACCGGGCGCTTCGGGCGGCCGATCTGGTGCTGTGCCGGGCGGGCGCGTCCACCATCAGCGAACTGACGGCGCTGGGCGTTCCGGCGCTGATCGTACCCTCTCCCTATGTGACCAACAACCATCAGGAGAAAAACGCGCGGGTTTTGGAGCGGGCGGGCGGCGCCTGCGTTTTGCTGGAGGACGAGGCAAATGGACAGGTCCTGTTTCAAAAGTCCTGCGAAATACTCCGGGACGACGCACGGCGCGCGTCCATGTCCGCCGCCATGGAGAAACTTGGAATCCCCGATGCGGCGGAGCGTATCTATCAGACGGTGCTGGAACTGCTGTAACCCCCAAAGGCTCCCCACGCATACGATGGACTGTTGAACCATTCTGTATGCGGAGGGAATTGCATTATGAGTCAGATCATCGTAAAGGGCGGGAGGGCTCTTTCCGGCTCCGTCCGGGTGCAGGGCGCGAAAAACAGCGCACTGCCCATCCTGGCGGCCACGCTTTTAAACCGGGGGGAGACGGTGCTGAAAGGCTGCCCCAGACTGCGGGATGTGGACGCATCGGTCCGCATTCTTCGGCATCTTGGCTGCGAGGCCCGCTGGGAGGAGGATACGCTGACGGTAAATACCGTGGGCATGAATTGCTGCAACATCTCTGATGCGCTGATGCGGGAGATGCGCTCCTCCGCCATTTTCCTTGGGGCCGTGCTGGCCCGCTGCGGTCAGGCAGACCTCAGCTACCCCGGTGGCTGCGAGCTGGGACCAAGACCCATTGATTTACATTTGGCGGGCCTCCGGGAGCTGGGGGCTGATATCCGGGAGGACGGCGGGCGGCTCCGCTGTACCGCGCCCCACCTTGTGGGGCGGGAGGTGGTATTGAGCCTGCCCAGTGTGGGCGCCACGGAGAACCTGATGCTGGCTGCCTGTGGAGGAAGTGGTGTCACTTCTATTTATAATGCGGCCCGGGAGCCGGAGATCGAGGATTTGCAGGACTATCTCTGTGCGTGCGGCGCAAAGGTTTCCGGTGCGGGCACTTCCACCGTCACGGTAGAGGGCGGCGCGCAGCTTTCCGGCTGTACGCATACCGTGATGCCTGACCGCATTGCAGCGGCTACTTATCTCTGCGCGGCGGCAGCCGCCGGGGGCGAGGTGCATCTGACAGGCGCGAAGGAAGGGCATCTGTCCACTGTGACGGCGGCGCTGCGGGAGGCGGGCTGCACTGTGACAGCGGACGAAGAGGGCATTACTCTGCGCAGGCGGGGGGCGCTGCGGGGCATCCGTCCCATTCACACCGCACCCTATCCCGGCTTTCCCACTGACGCACAGGCTGTCTTGATGGCGGCGCTGGCTCGCAGCCGGGGAGCCACGGTGTTTGAGGAAAACATTTTCACAAGCCGCTTTCGCCATGTCGACGAGCTTTCCCGCATGGGAGCGGATATCCGGGTGTCCGGCCGCGTGGCGGTGGTCAACGGCGTGGAAAAGCTCCACGGCGCGTCCGTGCAGTCCACGGATCTGCGGGGCGGGGCGGCGCTGTGCGTGGCGGCGCTGGCCGCCGAGGGAGAAAGCGGCGTGTCCGGTGTGGAGCACATTGACCGGGGCTACGAGGACCTCGCCAAAACGCTTGGGGAACTGGGTGCAGACATTCGCCGGGACGAGGAAAACGGCGGAGAATAGAGACAGACTGGAGTATAGCAGATGGCCAGACGAAGAAATTACAACAGGAAGCGAAGGGGGAGATTCGGACTCCTCTATAAGCTGCTGTCCGTTTTGGCCATCTGCGTCGTGATTGTGGTGGCGCTGACCCTGTTTTTCCGGGTAAATACCATTGACGTTACCGGTGAAAGCCGCTATTCCGAAGCCGAGATTATCGAGGCCTCCGGACTGAACACAGGCGACAATTTGCTGCTTCTGAATAAATACGCCATTGCAAAGGACCTTCAACGGAAGCTGCCCTATATCGCGCTGGTGCGCATCAATCGAGTCCTGCCCGACACGTTGGCAATTGATGTGACGGAGAGCAAAGCGGCGCTGGCGGTGGTGCAGGCGGGATATACGTGGCTTGTAAGCCCCGAGGGCAAAATTGTGGAGCAGCGGGCGGCATCTGCCGCCGCCGACTTTGCGAAAATTGAGGGCTGCGAGCTGCTTCCTCCCGCCGTGGCCACCTTCATTCAGATGCCCACAGAGCGCCTGACACAGCAGGAGAGCCTGCTGGCGCTGATGGGCGCGCTGGACGAGCAGGAGATGATGGAGGAGGTGGACTCCATCCGGTTGGATGACGCGGCGGTACTGACCATGGAGTATATGGAACGGTTCCGAGTGGAGCTGCCCTACGGTGCGGACTACTCCTATAAGCTCCGCACCCTGCGGGCAATTCTAGACAGCGGCAGAATTGAATCCAACGAGACGGGCGTGCTCCGCATGACGGGTGACGGCGGTCAAAACGTGTTCATCAAGGACTGATTGGAAAAACTGCCGGAAAAACTGCCGGAAGACTTGACCCGGAGCGCAAAGTGTCTTATTATTAGTAAGAATAGGGCTATGCGTGCCAATTTACACAGGCAAGGAGGAGATTCCTCCCGATACGAACGACAGCAGGAGGCAGCTTTATGGCATTTGGATTGGAAACCGGCCCGGACGCCGTGGTGAACATCAAGGTGATCGGCGTCGGCGGCGGCGGAAATAACGTGGTTAACCGTATGGTCCGCTCCGGCACCAAGGGTGTGGACTTTGTGGCCATCAATACGGACAAGCAGGCGCTGAACGTGTCCAGCGCTACCTATAAAATTCAGATCGGTGAAAAACTGACCCACGGGCAGGGGGCGGGTTCGGACCCGGAGGTGGGCCGCAAGTCCGCCGAGGAGAGCCGCAGCCAGATTGCCAAGGCGCTGGAGGACACGGACATGGTGTTCATCACCGCCGGAATGGGCGGAGGCACAGGCACAGGCGGCGCGCCCATCGTGGCGGAGATCGCCAAGGAACTGGAAATTCTCACTGTGGCGGTGGTGACCAAGCCCTTTGGCTTTGAGGGCCGCCGCCGGATGCAGCAGGCGGAAAAGGGCATCTCGGAGCTGAAGGACAAGGTGGACTCTCTGGTCATCATCCCCAACGAGCGGCTCAAGCACGCCACAGACCAGAAAATTACATTTGCCAACGCCTTTGAAATCGCGGACGATGTGCTGCGTCAGGCGGTGCAGTCTATTTCTGATTTGATTCGGGATACCGGGTTTATCAACCTGGACTTTGCCGACGTGACCACCATTATGAAGGGCGCGGGTCTGGCCCACATGGGCGTTGGCCGCGCAGCAGGCAAGGGCAAGGCCGAGGAGGCCGCCAGAATGGCAATTTCCAGTCCCTTGTTGGAAACTTCTATCGCAGGGGCCCATGGCGTGCTCATCAACGTCACCGGTTCCATGGACATTGGACTGGAGGAGGTGGAGCAGGCTGCCACGCTGGTGCAGGAGGCTGTCAATATGGACGCCATCACCATCTTCGGTGCGCAGTTTGACGAAAACCTTGAAGATGAAATCCGCGTGACCGTCATTGCCACCGGTTTTGAAAAGGCTGCCGCCGAGGTCCCCGCGCGGCAGGCTGCCCCTGCTGTTCCTTCCGCCACCTTTGCGGCTCCATCCGTGGAGGCGCCTGTGGTCCCGGCAGAGTCTGCCCCTGCGGCGCAGCAAATTACAGCGGAAGTGCCCCAGCCCCTGAGCACTGTGGACGATCCCAAGCCTCAGGAGCCGGAGGACGATCCTTTCGAAGACATCTTTAAGATTTTCAGCAAGCGGGACGACTGACACGCCGATCCCGACGGATCGGACAGCCCTTCGTTTAAAGAAACCTGCGCAGGGTCGCATACCTACGAGGGCGAAGTATATACCGGGCCAGAAAACCACAAATTTACTTAAATCCGCCAGAAGGTTCTCAAAGGGCCTTTTGGCGGATTTTTTACCCACCGACTTATAAAAAAATTAGCAGATTTTAGGGAAAACGCATAACTTTGCAGAGGATATTTTCAGAAACCGCCGGGGCGCGGCGCAGGAAGTTGTTTCCATGGCAGTACCGCCGGTATTTTCAACGGCAGAAATCTGCCGGTTTGCAAACAGTAAGCATGCCGGCGAAAAAGAAAAGAAACAAAGAGAGAGAACGCCGGCTTCTTTTCTGAAAGCCCGGCACGCGCCGGACTTTCAGAAAGGGGCGATTCAATGGATGAAACGGCTGAGAAAACAAAAAATTCAAAAAGCGGCCGCGCGGGCGGGGCGGCACTGGGGCTGGCGGCTATGCTTCTGGCGTCCACGCTGATGATCCCGGCGGCCGCGGCGGACCTTTCCTCCGCCCGGACGTTGGTCCCCGTGGGACACACTGTTGGTATCAAATTGTTTTCAAGGGGCGTTCTGGTGGTGAAGCTGGCGGAGGGAAACACACCCGCCAAAGCCTGCGGTCTCACAGCAGGCGACGTCATTGTCCAGTGCGCCGGAAACCAAATTACCTCCACGGAGCAGTTTCAATCTCTGCTGCAAGACGCTGCGGGGGAAAGTGCGAAGCTGGAGGTCCGCCGGGGAACGAAGCTGCTGGATTTAAGCGTCACCGCGGATGACAATGACGGAGACGGAAAATTCGCCATTGGCGCATGGATTCGGGACAGCATGGCCGGAATCGGCACCATGACCTTTTACGACCCCGAGAGCAACACCTTCGGCGCGCTGGGCCACGGCGTTACGGACGTGGACACCGCCGCCCTGATGCCCTTTTCTTCCGGTTCGATTCTGCCCTCCACCGTGAAAACGGTAAAGCGGGGCGAAACGGGCGCGGCAGGAGAGCTGAAGGGAAATTTTGACATGACGGTGGATACCGGCGACCTTTACGCAAATACCTCCAACGGCGTGTTTGGAACCCTGACGGATCAGGAGCTGATGGAGCGTCTGGGGGACAAGGCACTGCCCGTGGCGGAAAATGATCAGGTTCACACAGGAAAAGCCACAATCCTTGCAAATGTGGACGGAGACACAGTCAATGAATATGAAATTGAAATCACAAAAATTCTCAGCACTGATCCTGCGGGCCGAAACTTGCTCATTACGGTGACAGACCCCGAGCTTTTGGAAAAAACCGGCGGCATTGTGCAGGGAATGAGCGGCTCACCCATTCTTCAGGACGGACGACTGGCAGGCGCTGTGACCCATGTTTTGCTGGGCGATCCCACCCGGGGTTATGGGCTATTGATACAAAATATGCTGGAAAACACGTAATATTTAAAAAAATCTGCCGACTTTCTCGTAGTATCTGCATAACCCGAGAAATAAAAATGCCAAATATTTAAAATTTTGCTCCTCCAACCCTGCTTGTTCGCAAAAGAAAATCAAAAATGAGATCCGATTTTTGAAAAGAATAAATCACGAAGAAGGACTAGCTTTAAGCTGAAAATGGAGATAAGCGGCAAGGGCCGTGGCTGCCAATGCCACACTCCAACTCATGTCTTTAACGGCAAGAAGAGCTCCCGGATGTACAATCCGGGAGCTTCTCTTTGGCCTGCTTATGACAATAGAAGGCCGCCTAAATGCAGAGTGTGACAGCAATAAAAAGAAGAACAAAATTGGATATTTTTTTACAAAAAACAATTTGTTTCCATTTGTTTCGACATAAGTTATAATCACCTAAATACGCTTTTTTTCAGGGATTTTTGCGACGCGGAAGCGGCAAAAATTTTAAAAGTAGCGGTAACAAATTTAAAAGTTTAAAGTAGTGGAGAGGTATTCATGAAATCGATCAAGCTCAGACTGGTGGCAACATTCACCCTCATCATCCTGCTGGTTACAGCCGCATTGGGAGCTGCTGCAATTTATGTAGTCAGCAAGGACCTGCTTTCCGACGCGCGAGACGATCTGGGGGCCATCGCACAGGCGCAGGCCCAGTATATTTCCTCCGAGAACAGCGCGCAGCTTTTGTATATGGACGGGCTGGCACAGGTTCCCGCAATCACTGACAGCGCGGCCCCTCTGGACGAAAAAATTGCCTATTTCGAGGCGGAGGCCAAGCGCTCGGGGTATATCCTCTTCGGCTTCGCGGATAAAACCGGCAAGGCCGTCATCCTGAACAGCAGCCGGGAGACAAACGACGTGTCCGACCGTCCCTTTTTCCAGTCGGCTATTCAGGGAACCCCCACTGCTTCTGATTTGATGTTTAGTAAGCTGGATGGAAAGCCAGTGCTGGTATATGCCGCCCCGGTGTATGAAAACGGCCAGATTATCGGCGTTTTGTACGGCAGAAGAGACGGAATGACCCTCAGTAAAATCTGCGAAAATGTCACTTATAAAAACACCGGATACGGATACATCGTCAACAACGAGGGCGTCAAGGTGGCCCACAAAAATACCGACCTTGTGCTTCGGCAAGATAACGACATTGAGAATGGAAAAACCGACCCCGCGCTTGAAGCCTTGGGCGCACTCACGCAGCAGATGACCACGCGCCAGAAGGGCGGCGGTGAATATACATACAACGGCAAGGAAAAGCTGGTGGAATTCACCCCCATCGAGGGCAGTCCCTGGATTCTGGCGATGACGCTGGAAACGAACGAGGTGATTGAGCGGACGCACGTCCTCACGCAGATGCTGGTGCTGCTGTGCGTGGTGATGGCGGCGATAGGCGCGGCTGTCACATGGCTGATCAGCGGCTCAATCGCAAAGCCTATCAAGTCCATCACAAAGGCTGCGCAGCAGATTGCCGACGGAAATTTCGACGTTCAGCTTTCGGTCAAGTCCAAGGACGAGATGGGCCGCCTTTCCGATGCATTCCAGCTCACCATTCAGAGACTGGTCAATTATCAGGGCTATATTGATGAAATTTCCGACGTGCTGTCCTGTGTGGCCGGCGGCGATCTGACGGTTGCGCTTCAAAGAGAATACGCGGGACAGTTCAAAAAAATTAAGGACAATCTTCAAGCCATGCTGGACAATCTGGACGGCACGCTGCTGCAAATTCATCAGTCCGCGGATTTTGTGGACGGCGATGCGGAGCAGGTTTCCATCGGTGCGCAGGCCCTTTCAAGAGGCGCGACGGAGCAGGCCAGCGCCGTGGAGCAGCTTTCCGCCTCCATTGAGGAAGTCACCGGGCAGATTCGGCAAAACGCGGAAAATGCCAGACTGGCGCAAGAGAAGGCGGAGTTTGCGGGACGGGAGCTGCGCAGCAGCAACGACCACATGCAGGAAATGGTTGCTGCCATGGGCGAGATTTCCTTCAAATCCTCCGAGATTATGAAGATTATCAAGATCATTGAGGACATTTCCTTCCAGACCAACATTCTGGCGCTGAACGCGGCGGTGGAAGCCGCCCGTGCCGGGCAGCACGGCAAGGGCTTTGCCGTGGTGGCGGACGAGGTGCGCAATCTGGCCGGGAAATCGGCGGTGGCCGCCAAGGATACCACTGCTCTCATTGAACAGACGCTGGCGGCAGTGCAAAACGGAAGCAGGACTGCGGACGTCACTGCCAAGGCAATGGAGGCCAGCGCCAGAGAGACGGCTGAGGCTGTTGATCTGATTGACAAAATCGCCGCCGCCTCGCAGGAGCAGGCCATGGCGATTGTCCAGATCAATCAGGGCGTGGGGCAGATTTCGTCGGTGGTCCAGACCAATGCCGCCACAGCGGAGGAGAGCGCTGCCGCCAGTCAGGAGATGTCGGAGCAGTCTGCCTTGCTGAAGGGTCTGCTGGCCGGGTTTAAGCTGCGGCAGAGCGGCGTCCCCAAAGAGCGGGATTCCGCGCCCGATTTCCAGAGCGCGGACGTCTCTTGATGATATTTCCGACACGGCTTTCTTCTAGATAATGCCCTTTTTCTTCGAAATATGCTGAAAGACAAACGGATTTGAAATGTTCCTGCCGAATTTACCGTGACAGATGCATAACGGGTCGAATAAAAAATGCCAATTATTTACAATTCCGTCTTGCAAAGACTGTCCGTTTATGGTAAATTATAGAAAACCCAATCCGAACTTTTGGGAAATCGGAAGAAATTTCAATGAAGAGATGGAGGACAGGTTGCGTTATGGAGATCTGCAGGAAAGTAGTTATAGCCGACGCCAATGAGAGCTACCGCGCGATGCTAAGGGAAACAATCGAACAGACGGGAGAATTCACGGTGGTCGCCGGTGTAGGCGACGGGAAAAATGCGCTTCGGCAGGTGCGAGAGCAGCTTCCGGATTTACTGCTGCTGGACGTGGTGCTTCCGGAGTTGGACGGCTTCGGCGTGCTGGAACAGCTTCGTAGAGAAGAAATTCCGACGCGAACAATGATGATCTCCTCCTTTTTTACGGAACAGGTGGTGGGAGAGGCTCTGGAAAAAGGCGCGGCATTTTTTATGCCGAAACCTTTTGAAAACAGCGCACTGATGGAGCGGATGCGCTCCGTCTGCCGGCCTGTTCAACCGGTATCCCATACAAAAAGTTTAAAGAACATGGTCACGGATATCATTCACGAAATCGGCGTCCCCGCCCACATCAAGGGGTATCAGTACCTGCGGGAGGCCATTTTAATCGCGGTGGACGACATGGACGTGATCAACGCTGTGACAAAAGTTCTTTATCCCGAGGTGGCCCGGCGTTTTTCCACCTCGCCCTCCCGCGTGGAGCGTGCCATTCGCCACGCCATCGAGGTGGCATGGGACCGGGGCGATTTGGAGACGCTGCAAAAGTTTTTCGGCTACACCGTTTCCAACACCAAGGGCAAGCCCACCAACAGCGAGTTCATCGCCATGATTGCAGACCGGCTGGTGCTGGAGGGACGCAATTTCGGAGGAAGCGCGGGATAACGGGTTTCCACCGCCCGCCTGCTTGACGCGGGTGCGGCAATATGGTATCCTTTCCGGAGGGAAAACAGGCGGAAAGGAAGCAAAATATGACGTTTACATTTCACCCCCGGGGCACCTGTTCTCAAGAGATGCATTTCCGGCTCAATGAGCAAAATGTGATTGAGGAACTGGAGGTTGTGGGCGGCTGCAGCGGAAATTTGCAGGGCCTCGCGGCGCTTCTGCGGGGAATGGACGCCCGGGAGGCCGTGGGTCGGCTCAAGGGCATTCACTGCGGGATGAAGTCCACCTCCTGCCCCGACCAGGTGGCAATTGCGCTGGAGCGGGAACTGGACCGGCAGGCCGCAAATTTGGAAGAATTGGAAAAATTATAAAAAGCAGCCCGCCCTGTTTTGCGGGGCGGG
>DKLF01000029.1:0-5084 GCA_002455655.1 Oscillibacter sp. UBA6647
GCCGTGGGCGCGGCGGCGCTGGGCATGACCTATTCCCGGGCAAGCTGGGTGGGCATTGCCGTCGCCATGGCGGCAGCGGTGTTTCTGTGGAAGCCGAAGCTGCTTCCCTTGTTTGCAGCCGGGTGTATTCTGGCCGTCCCGCTGCTGCCTGACAGTATTTTAAACCGTATACTGACCATTACCAACACGGAGGACAGCTCCACCTCTGGGCGGATTCCCCTCTACGAGGCGGCGCTTGCCACCATCAAGACCTCCCCCGTCACCGGGGCGGGCCTTGGCACCGCCGCTGTGCAGCAGTTTATCAAGGACAACAACCTTTACCATGCAAAGGCCCCCTTTGTCCATGCCCATAACATCTATTTGCAGGTTTGGATTGAAGCGGGGCTGCTGGGTGTGGTTTCCTTTGTGGGGGCCATGCTGCTGAGTATTAAAAACGCGGCCCGTGCCGTGCGCCACTGCGGCGATTCCGCCGCCCGCACGCTGACCTGCGCTGCCGCATCCGCCCTGTGCGGCATTATGGTCTGCGGCCTTGCGGACTATCCGTGGAACTATCCCAGAGTGATGAGCGTATTCTGGTTCGTGTTTGCCCTGTGCATCGCGGGAACAAAGCTGTGCGCCCGGGGTGAAGGAAGGGAGGCGCGCCGGTGAGTGAATTGTTGACCTATCTGATTGTCTGTCCACTGGTGTTTCTGGCGGGATTTGTGGACGCCATTGCCGGGGGCGGGGGACTGATTTCCCTGCCCGCGTACCTACTGACCGGACTGCCGGTACACAACGCCATCGCCACCAACAAGACCTCTTCCGCCATGGGGACCGCGATTGCCACGTTTCGCTATGCCCGCAGCGGCTATATTCCGTGGCGGGAGGCGTCCGCCGGGGTGGCGTTTGCGCTGATCGGCTCCACCATTGGGGCGAAGCTGGCGCTGCTTCTGAACGACGGAGTATTCCGTATTGTCATGCTGGTGATTCTGCCCCTTACCGCCGTGTATGTCCTGCGGGGAAAAGCATTGAAGGAGACGGATGAGCGGGAGGAATTTCCCCTGCGCAAAACAATTGCCATTGTGATTGCGGCGGCGCTGGTCATCGGCGTATACGACGGGTTTTACGGCCCTGGTACGGGCACGTTTTTGATTCTGATTCTTACCGGGGCGGCCCACATGGACCTGCGCAAGGCCAACGGTGTGACCAAGGCCATCAATCTGGCCACCAACGTGGCGGCGCTGGCGGTGTACCTGTTCAGCGGGAAGGTGCTGCTGACGCTGGGGTTGACGGCGGGGCTGTTCAGCATCGCCGGGAATTACGCAGGGGCGCGGTTTTTCTCCAGTAAGGGCGCAAAGTCGGTAAAACCGGTGATTCTGGCTGTGCTGACCATTTTCTTTGTCCGCGAGCTTTGGAAGCTGTTAACCTGATGCGCGGACTGCCGCGCGTGGAAGGATTGCCGCCGCAGGCGGAGAAGGGGCTTTATGAACGTTTACGAGGGAATTGAGGACCTCATCGGACACACGCCGCTGGTGCGGCTCCGCAGAATTGAACAGGAATACGGGCTGGACACTGTGCTGCTGGCAAAGCTGGAGAGCTTCAACCCCGCAGGCAGCGCCAAGGACCGGGTGGCCGCGCGCATCATCGCGGAGGCGGAGCGGGCCGGGCGGCTTACGCCCGGCGGAACCATCATCGAGCCTACTTCAGGAAACACGGGCATCGGCCTTGCCGCCGTGGGCGGGGCCCGGGGCTATCGCGTGATTCTCACCATGCCCGAAACCATGAGCAAGGAGCGCCAGAGCCTGATTCGGGCCTACGGCGCGGAGATTGTCCTCACACCGGGAAGCGAGGGCATGGCAGGCGCGGTGAAAAAGGCCGAGGAGCTGCAAAAGGCCACGCCGGGAAGTATATTAGGCGGTCAGTTTGACAATCCCGCCAACCCGGCGGCCCATTATGACGCCACCGGCCCCGAAATCTGGGCGGATACCGATGGGCAGGTGGATATCTTTGTGGCGGGTGCGGGCACCGGAGGCACCGTCAGCGGGGTGGGGAAGTATCTCAAGGAGAAAAAGCCCAACGTGCGGATCGTTGCCGTGGAGCCGTCGGCTTCGCCGCTGCTGAGCCTTGGAATCGCGGGACCTCACGGACTTCAGGGCATCGGCGCGAACTTTGTGCCGAAAAATCTGGACCGGGCGGTGCTGGACGAAATCATCCCTGTCTCCGACGAGGATGCCTACGCCTTGGGACGCATGCTGGCGCGGCGGGAGGGCCTGTTGTCGGGCATTACCTCCGGCGCGGCGGTCTGGGCCGCGATTCAACTGGCGAAGCGGCCCGAGAATCGGGGGAAAACCGTTGCGGCCTTGCTGCCGGACACTGGAGAGCGATATCTATCCACGCCCATGTTTTGAAGCGGTCATGAAATTTTTGTACATACTCGCTTAGGAAAAATCGAATTTTCGTTGCACCGCGCCTGTTGGCGCAAGCTCTGCGAAATGTTTGACGCCTGAATTGCTTGACCTTTTTACGCGGTCCTGTTCCAATCGGAGCGGGGCCGCATTTTTTTTTGTACTTCATAAAGCTTCCATTTTTTCCATTTTTTTAAACTTGTAACTTTTTGTAACCTCCTGTATGCTTTTTATGGGAATTTCACATAAATACGGAAGCACCGGCCCTGCGCACACCGTGCCGTCGGGGTGGGAGCGGAAAGGACGACGGAAAGTGAGACGCGTAATGACAGCGGCAATGCTGGCCGCGGCGCTGGCGGCGGGAGCAGTCATTCCGGCCGCCGGATTGAACCGGACGGTGCGGGTGCAGGTGGACGGCGTGATATTGGATTCGGTGAATTACATAAGGGACGGCGTGACCTACGTTCCCCTGCGGACGCTGCTGGACGCGTTTGGTGGCTGGGCGCTTTCCTGGGATGGGACCCGGAAAGAGGCCGTGGCCGAGAGCGAAACCGGGCAACTGACGGCAGATCCCGCTCTTGACGCCGTCACGGTGAACGGATATACATACGAGGGAATTGTGACAGTGGAAAACGGGCGGACCTATGTTCCTCTGCGGCTCATCGCAACGGCCTGCGGAGGAGCCGCTGCGTGGGACGGCATCTTCGGCGGCGCGGCGGTGACGTCCCCGCGTGCCGTCTATGACGCGGAGGAGCTGTATTGGCTGTCCCGCATCATCAGCGCCGAGAGCGGAGGGGAGTCGCTGGAGGGAAGGATTGCCGTGGGAAACGTGGTGCTGAACCGGGTAGCCTCTTCAGAGTTTCCCGATACCATCCGACAGGTGGTGTTTGACAGCAAAGATGCCGTGCAGTTTGAGCCGGTGAGCAACGGCACCGTCTATGACACACCCACCGACGGCTCTGTGGAGGCGGCAAAGCTGGCGCTGGACGGGGTAAGCGTGGTGGGGAAAAGCATGTATTTTTACGCGCCCGCCCTGTCCCAGGGGCTGTGGATCAACGGAAACAGGACCTATTACACCACCATCGGCTGCCATCGTTTTTACCTCTGATTGACTTTTTTCCGCGAGGGGGCTATGATAAGGACAACGTTGAAAAAAGGAGCCTTTGAGCTATGCTGTTTTCCAAACATCCCAGAACGGTTTATACGAACGCCCCTGCCCACGAGGTGATCTGCCAGTTTCGGTTTCCTGCGATTCTGACGATCAACGAGCGGGAGCCGGCGGCGCTTCAGGAGGCAATTCGGGAGGACTTTCCCCAGTTTGCCCGGAAGGAGGATGCCGTGCCGCCTCAGGTGGAGGGCATTGGCGGTCCCAACCCGCAGGTCCGGCAGCAGAAGGCTGTGAGCAACTATCATTTTGTGTCGACGGACAACCTGTGGAAAATCAATCTGACCCAGAACTTTTTGGCCCTGTCCACCCTGCGCTATACCGGGTGGGAGGAATTTGCCCGGGAACTGGACAGGCCCCTGGCGGAATTTATCCGCATTTACAAGCCCGCCTATTTCGAGCGGGTGGGTCTGCGGTATGTGAACATTCTTTCCCGGGAGAAGCTGGCTTTGCAGGGAACGCCGTGGTCGGAGCTGATTACACCTCCCTATCTCGGCCCGCTTGCCGAGCCGGACGTGCGGGAAGAGGATGTGCTCAACTGCGGTGTGGACCTGCAATGCAAGCTGGATTCCAGCAGCGTGGGGAAAATCCACGCCGGTCCGGGCCGCCTGCGGGGCAATCGGCCCGACGGACAGCAGGACCCGGAGGTGAAATTCATCTTCGACATGGATTTGTCCATGAACGGGAAAATGGACTGCAAGCTTTCCGCCGGTGCGATGGAGACGCTTCATGCCCACGCCACGGAGTTGTTTGAGGGCGCTGTGACGGATGCGCTCCGCGCCGCCATGCAGCCGGAGTAAAGAACGCTCTATTTTAGCAATCTGTTATAAAATTCTGCGGGAGAACGAGTGGTTCTCCCGCAGAATTTTTTATAGGGCCGAATGGAGCTTGCCGGGAGAAAATCTGAAGGCGGCGGAATTGGGGAAGCAACAGAAAGCGCTGAGAGACGGCCCGGAATGGGCCGTCTCTCAGACGTATAATTTTATAGGCGCAATGGGATGGTTTACCGCCGGTCGGCATCCTGCATTTTTGTGGCCAGCCGCTTTGCGATGGCTTCCAGAGATTCCTCAAAATTGACGACCTGCCTGCAGTGCTCCTTCTCTACCAGAACGGCCAGATCGCCGGTGAGGACGCCGTCCCGCATGGTTTCAAGGCAGGCGCTCTCCAGCTTTCCCGCGAAAGAAACTAAATCCGGCAGACTGTCCAGCTCTCCCCGGCGGCGCAGAGCGCCGGTCCAGGCGAAAATAGTGGCCGTTGCGTTAGTGGAGGGCTTTTCCCCGGCGCGATAGCGGTAAAAATGCCGTGTGACGGTGCCGTGGGACGCCTCGAACTCCACGGACCCGTCCGGGGCCATCAGCACAGAGGTCATCATGGCAAGAGAGCCGAAGGCGGCGGCCACCATGTCGCTCATCACGTCGCCGTCGTAATTCTTCAGCGCCCAGACAAACCCGCCCTTGGAGCGCATGACGCGGGATACCGCGTCGTCGATCAGCGTGTAAAAATACTGAAGGCCCAACGGGTTGAATTTTGCCTTG
>DKLF01000029.1:5238-6254 GCA_002455655.1 Oscillibacter sp. UBA6647
TGTAGGTGGATTCAAATTCCTCGTCAAACACCCGCCGAAACTCCCCGTCGTACTCCTTGGAAATGGTGTCCTTGGCGGAGAACCACAAATCCTGCTTCGTGTCCAGCGCGTACTGAAAGCAGGAGCGGACAAAGGCGCGGATGGAAACCTCCGTGTTGTGCTGGCCCTGAAACACCGCGGGGCCTTTTGTTTTGGCAACGGTGAGGCTTTGCGTTCTGCCGCTTTCCCCCGTAAAATCCAGCGTAGCAACCCCTGGCTCGTCTGTCACCAACTCCACGGCCTTGTACATGTCGCCGTAGGCGTGGCGGGCCACGGTAATGGGCTTTTCCCATCCCGGCACCGCCGGGCGGAGGAAGGGCAGCAGGATGGGCGCCCGGAAGGCCGTTCCGTCCAGCACGGCGCGGATGGTGCCGTTGGGGGAGGGCCAGATTTCCTTCAGGCCGTATTCCTCCTGCCGGTGGCGGTTGGCGGTGATGGTGGCGCATTTCACCGCCACGCCCAGCCGTCGGGTGGCGTTGGCCGCGTCCAGCGTGACCTGATCCCCCGTCTCATCCCGATGGGGCAGACCCAGATCGTAATACTCCGTTTTCAAATCCACGTAGGGGTAAATCAGTTCGTCCCGGATGATGCGCCAGAGCACGCGAGTCATCTCGTCTCCGTCCATCTCCACCAGAGGCGTTTTCATTTGAAGCTTTTCCATCTCAGCCGTTCTTCTTTCTGTAATAATTCATCAGGCACCCATCCAGCAGAATCTCCCGCTCCTCCCCCGTCAGGTCCTGCAAGTGGAGGGTCAGGGGGACGGAGGTCCCGCCCCTGCGCAGCAGCACGGCGGGCAGGGACTCCTTCTCGCTGGCGACGGCCTCCCGCACGCCGGGAATAAAGACCCACTCGCCGTCTTCACCCGGGAAGTCCGTATCTATGGTGAAGGGAAAAATCCCCCAGTTGATGCAGTTGGAGCGGTAGCGCTTGGTGGCAAAGCTTTGGCATAGGTTGGCGCAGCCCCCCAGCACCCGCTG
>DKLF01000024.1 GCA_002455655.1 Oscillibacter sp. UBA6647
CGCTTATAAAATTTTTTAAGACGACAAGGCCGCGGGATTTTTTAATCCCGCGGCCTTCGTTTGCCTGAAAATTTTTCCTGCAGTGAACGCACCGAAAATCTTTTCCTCGGCGGGGTATAAAAATTTCCCCGCAGTGCCAAAATGAGACTGGATTATATGCCGTTCCGGGTTGCGGAACCGACAGAAAAAAAGGAGTGGATCAGGATGGTCAAGGGCATTTCCCGGCGGGTAGTGGTTGTGGACTCGCCGGACAGACGATACTTTGAGCAGGCAATTTTTATTGTGCGCAACGATGCGGCGGGAGAGGGTGTTTCCTCCCGGGAGCTGGTGGAAGAGGCCCGCCGGGTGGCGCAGGAATACGCAGGCGGCTCGGGCCTGAAAAAGCGGCTTAACCAGATTCCTCCGGTGCTGTGGTCCCTGACCGGTGCGGGGGCCTGCGGGCTGGCGTGGCTGCTGGTATCGGTGTTGTAAGGAGATAAAATAAGACGGTACGCTTTCTTCGATAGCGCACCGCTTTATTTGTGCGGCGCGGCGGAATATCCGCCGCGCTGCTCTCCGGTCCGAAGGAAACTGCGAACCGCTTAAAAATTCAAGAATGGGGGACTAAGGGCTGCACCGTAAAGCTCAGCGTTGCCGGAGAGTGGGGATACTGCCGGGAAAAGGCCCGCACAATCCGGTCGCAGACCATGCAGCTATTTTCATAGTTGGCCTGCGGCAGCATTAGTATGTACTGGGAAACGCTACACCGGGCCACCACGTCGCCCCGGCGAAGATTTCCCACAATCACGTCCTGCAAATTGTCCATGCAGCAGTCCAGACTGCGGCGGGACAGGGGCTTTGACTCGCAGCCCACGGCAGAAATCAAGGCAATGTGCACCGCGGCTCCGCTGCGGGCCACGGACCGGGCCTCTGCCTGATAAATAATGCGGAAAAAGTCGTAGTCACACAGAAGCGCCCCTCTGACGCTGCCGGGCTCGTCCAACTGCTCCCGCAAAAGCCCCAGATTCACAGACCGCTCGTTGACGGTGCGGGCGGCCTCGCGGTAAATGGCCCTGCTTTCGTCGGCGGGCATAATGCCAAAATTCGTAAAGAGCAGATCGCTCATGCGCTCATAGGTTTTAATCACGCTTTGCTGGTCGCCCAATGCAAGCTGCGCCTGCATCAGAAATTGATACACTTCCTCGTCGTAAGGCTCCACAAGGATCGCCTGACTGCATAGAGCCACAATGTCGGCCTGACGCGCCTGCTCCTGCAAGAGGGGGAGGACAGAGCGCAGCGTTCTGAGATAGAGGTTGTGAAAATAGGTGCTCTGTGGGACAATCCAGGATTCGGAGGACAGCTTGGGCAGAAAATCGCCCTGATAAAGCTCCAAAGCCTCCAGATACAGCTTAAGCTGGGCCTGTCCGTCCGGCTGGGCCGAAGCGGTTTGGCACAAGGCCTCAAATTCCTCTACGTCCACGGAGACGGGAATTTCGTCGTTCCAGGCATAGCTGCCGCCACGGCGGATGATCAGCGTGTGCCCCGCGCCGTCGCTCAACCCGTCCAGCATGGTGCGAACCCGGTGAAACATGGTTTTCAAAGCGTTCACGGGGTTTACGGTTCCCTCGTCGCCCCACAGCAGGCTGAACAGCTCGCTTTGCGAAACAGGACGGTTTCGACAGCAGATCATATATGCCAGCAGCAGCCACACCTTCCGGGACCGGTTGTCGCTGTCTGTGATCTCCCGGCCGCTCCAAAGCAGCGAGAAGCCTCCCAGCATTTGAATTTTCAAAATGGAAGACTGCTGATTTGTCAAGCAGGACGCCCCCTGTCAGTTCAAATCCGGTATACGCGCTGCGCCGCAGCGCCCGATACAGCAGACTATAACATATCTCCCCTTTTTTTGCAACTGTTACATTTTCAAAAAAGCCGTCCGCAGAAGCTTCAAAGGCCGGAGCAGGCCGCGCCGGAACGCAGTGAGCCGCCTGACTTTTTCAGCACCCCGGCCATAGGCGGTCCGGATATAATATGGGAAAAGAGCAAGCAATTCTGCGGGACGGAGGGGTGCATTCCTTGCGGTGCCTGCGCAGGCGACCGTTACGAAGGAGACTTGGCGTCGGCAGGGCGAAGACGCAGCCGGGGCAGCAGCTTGGGGGCAAGAATGCCTACTACAATAATTTTTACCATGTCGCCGGGAAGAAACGGAATCATTCCCGCCATCAGGACCGCCCCAATATTCATTCCCTTACCCATGTACACGTTCAGAATGAACGCCATATAGGGCAGTCCCACCGCGTATAAAACGGCCAGCCCCGCCAGAGCAGCAGGAACGACCCGCTTCATGGATCGTCCATCCCCTGCAAGTGTTCCGATGACCCATGCGGCGGGAATCAGTCCCAGCAAAAAACCGCAGGTGGGATAGAGAAAGTATCCCAGTCCGCCGCCGGAAGTAAAGATGGGCAGGCCTGCCAGCCCCAGCGCCACGTAAACAAGCTGGCTCAGCGCCCCGTATTTTGCCCCCAGCAGAACCCCTGCCAAAGCGGTGAAGAAAAATTGCAGTGTGATGGAGGAATAGAGAAACGGAACCTTGATGAACGCGCCCACGGCGGTCAGCGCCGCAAATAGAGAGCAGAGTATCAGTGCTTTTGTTTTCATGAGGGCCTCCTGTTGTAAACTTGATTTTGATTTGTAGTTTACAGAAAGGATAGCACATTTTTCAAGAATGTCAACTTGTTTTTTGAAGTGGTTTACAACTCCGGGCGGTTTACAAACAGGGTGCAACGTGGTATGCTGACAGGGAATTTATAAGAGGAGGCGGACTTGATGAGCCGTCAAAAAATATTGGAGCTGCTGAGGAGCCGTCCGGGGGACTATTTTTCCGGCGAGGAGGCCGCCGAGCGGCTGGGAATGAGCCGGGCCGCGGTCTGGAAGGCGGTGGACGCCCTGCGAAAGGAGGGCTACACCGTGGAGGCGAGGACGGGGCTGGGCTACCGGCTCCTTTTTGCGCCGGACGCGCTGACGGAAAAGGAAATTCGGGGCTTTCTGGGCGAGACGGAGTTGGTGGGACGGGAACTGGTGTGTCTGGACAGCGTGGATTCCACCAATACGTATCTGAAAAAGCAGGCCCTTTCCGGCGCAGTGGAGGGCACCGTGGTGACAGCGGACTGCCAGACGGGGGGCCGGGGACGGATGGACCGTCCGTTTCAAAATCCAGAAGGGAAGCTGGTGGCACTGTCTGTGCTGCTGCGGCCCCGCGGGGTACCGCTCGCGCGGCTTGGCTGCGTCACCGCCCAGACCGCCGTGGCGCTGTGCGGCGCGGTGGAGGAGGTCTGCGGGATTCGCCCGGGCATCAAGTGGACCAACGATCTGGTCATCGGACGGAAGAAGCTCTGCGGTATTCTGACGGAGATGGCGCTGGAGGGAGAGAGCGGCAACCTGCAATATCTCGTCATTGGAATGGGGATCAACGTCCACCAGACGGCGGAGGATTTTGGCCCGGAGCTTCGGGAAATCGCCGTGTCTCTGGACATGGCGCTGGGGAAGTCCGTGTCCCGCCCCGCGTTGGCAGCAGCGGAAATCCGGGCGCTGGACCGGTTGTACCGAGACATCCTTCGGGGAGATACCGACCGGTATCTGGACGCTTACCGGCGGGACTGCGTAACATTAGGGAAGCCCGTGCAGCTCCTGTCATCCGACGGCGGGCGGGAAACGGCCCGGGCGCTGGATATTGACGATGAGTTCGGCCTTATGGTGGAGTTGGAGGACGGAACGCGAAAGACCGTCCGCACAGGAGAGGTATCCGTCCGGGGGATGTACGGCTATGTGGATTGAGGGGGTCCCAACGCGGGAGCGGCAGGGCTCCGGGAGGAAAAGAGGAGGACTGGTTTGAAAAAATACTGGGAGTTATTTATTGCCTTCGCAAAAATCGGCGTGATGACCTTCGGCGGCGGAATGGCGATGCTGCCGATGCTGCAACGGGAGGTGGTGGAGAACAAGGGCTGGGCCACCGAGGAGGAGCTGGCGGACTATTTTGCCATCGGTCAGTGCACCCCCGGCATCATCGCAGTGAATACCGCCACCTTCGTGGGGCAGAAGCGTGGCGGCGTGCTGGGCGGCATTGTGGCCACTATCGGCGTTGCGTTTCCGTCGCTGGTGATTATCTCCCTGCTGGCGGGGATTATCGACAGCTTTAATCATCTGGCATGGGTGAAAAACGCCTTCGCGGGGATTCAGGTGTGCGTGTGCGTGTTGATTTTCAACGCGGTGGTGAAGCTTCTGAAAAAGTCGGTGGTGGACAAGCGGACGCTGGTGATTTTTCTGCTGGTGCTGGCGGGGAGCTTTGCGCTGGATGTGACGCCGGTGGTGTTTGTGGTGCTTTCCGCTTTGGCGGGCATCGCACTGCGGCAGTTGGAGGCGCGAAAGGCATGATTTATCTTCAGCTTTTTTGGGAATTTTTTAAGGTGGGCCTGTTTGCCGTGGGCGGTGGAATGGCCACGCTGCCGTTTTTGTCCCACATGGGGGAGGCCACCGGTTGGTTTACGCAGGCCCAGCTTATGAACATGCTTGCGATTTCCGAATCCACGCCGGGACCTGTGGGCATCAACATGGCCACCTACGTGGGATTTACCACGGCGGGGGTTCCGGGGGCGATTGTGGCCACCGTGGGAGAGGTGACCCCCTCCATCATCGTGATTTTGATTATCGCCGCACTGTTGCAGCAATTTCGCCGCAGCAAATACGTGGAGTTTGCATTTTACGGGCTGCGGCCCGCCTCAACCGGGCTGATCGGCGCGGCCTGTCTGGGTGTGATTTTGGAGACGCTGGTGAATTACGCCGCCCTGTCGGGCGAAGGAGTGGACTGGGTCGGACTGTTCAACTGGCGGGGATTGGCGCTGGCGGGAGTCTTGCTGGTGTTCACCACTTGGGTAAAGCCCACAAAAAAGTGGCATCCCATTGTCTTTATCGCCATCTCCGCCGTCGTGGGCGTGGTGTTCCGCTTCGGCGGAGCGTGAGGAAAGCGTGGCCCTAAGCGGAAACCGGTGCACGAAGCAAAAACCACCCGCATTGCTATTTGCAATGCGGGCGGTTTATTTGTAAAGCGTATGTACTTTCCTGCGGTTGAGCTTCAGCGCTGCTTACCAGTTGGAATGGAAATAGACCCAAAGGCCCCCGACCACCACAACCTGCAAAAATAAAATGGCGGGGATGCCAAAACGAAAGGTTTTGTGAAGGGTCTTGTGACGAAAGACCTTCATACCCAGCAGCGCACCCAGACTGCCGCCAATGGCGCTGAGGAAAAAGAGTGTTTTCTCCGGCACCCGGCGGGTAGTTTCATGGGTTTCCTTCCACTTTGCTTTCAGCTTGTCAAAGCCGAAGACAAAAAAAGTAATCAGGTTGATCAGTAAAAGCCACGTCAGGGCAAGGCCCCAAGGAGAGCCGAGAATGAAAGCCACGGTGGAAAAATTCGTGGCTTCCGGGAGCACAGGAAGTTTCGTTTCCATAGGGAGCCCTCCTTTAGTAAATTGGTAAACCATTCAGCCGGAAATAAAAAATGAGCCGACGGAAGCTTCCGTCGGCTCATTTTAACACAGCGATCAGACGTTTTCAAGAGCACGCAGGGCCACGGCGGTTTTGGCCGCCAGCCGGGCGTTGTTGTACACAAGCTGGATGTTGCTGTCCAGAGAATCGCCGCCGGTGAGGTCCTTGATTTTTGCCAGCAGGAAGGGGGTGGTTTCCTTGCCGTGAATCCCCTGCTGCTTTGCCTCCTCCACAGCGCGGGCAATGGCCCCGTTGATGACAGCCGGGTCCATGGAATAATCCTCAGGAATGGGGTTTGTCACCAGCATTCCGCCGCCAAGGCCCAGCTCCTGCTGGACGTGGAAGGCCTTTGCCAGCTCTTCCGGGGTGTCCAGACGATAGTCCACGCCGAAGCCGGATTTCCGGGTGTAGAAGGCGGGCAGCTCCTCCGTGCCGTAGCCGATGACGGGCACGCCGTGGGTTTCCAGATACTCCAGCGTCAGGCCAAGGTCCAGAATGGACTTTGCCCCGGCGCAGATCACCATGACGGGGGTGTGGGCCAGTTCTTCCAGATCGGCGGAGATGTCCATGGTGGTTTCCGCACCCCGGTGAACGCCGCCGATGCCGCCGGTGGCGAAGACGGAAATGCCCGCAAGGCTTGCGATAATCATGGTGGTGGTGACGGTGCAGGCCCCGTCCCGTCCCTGTGCCACCAGCACCGGCAGGTCCCGGCGGCTGGCCTTGGGAACGGCATGACCTGTTATGCCCAGATAGTCGATTTCCTCTTTGGAAAGACCTGCCTTCAGCCGCCCCTTAATGATGGCGATGGTGGCGGGGACGGCGCCGCTGTCCCGCACAAGCTGCTCTACGTTCAACGCCGTCTCCACGTTCTGGGGATAGGGCATACCGTGGGAAATGATGGTGGATTCCAGAGCGACCACGGGCTTGCCCGCGTCCAGCGCAGCACGCACTTCGGGGGAGATATCCAGATAATTGTTCAGCATAATGATTCCTCCGTGTATAATTTTTGATTAAAAATGACTGATTGTAAAATAATTTGCTGAAAACCGGGGGATTAAAGCGCTTTGCAGACTTCAGCACGGCGGCACAGCTCGTCCGCCTGCATCGCCGGATTGATCGTCTCTCCACTCTCCATGGCGATGGAGGAGGCGGCAAGTCCCAGCCGGGCGGTTTCCTCCAAATCCGAGCCGCGGAGATACGCCCAGGTGATGGCGGCCATAAACGCGTCGCCGCAGCCGGTGGTGTTCACCATGGATCCGGGGATTACCGGAAGCTGCACGGCGGCGTGGTGGTCGGCGGCAAACACGCCGTCGCCGCCCAGCGAGATGAACACCCGCCGCAGTCCTGTTTCCAGCAGCGCGTCCGCCGCGCGGCGAAGACTTGGTTCATCCCGGATTTCCACGCCGGAAAGCAGCTCCGCCTCAATGCGGTTGGGCTTGAGGGTGTGGAGTTTTCCTAAGATGGGCCGGAGTTTCTCCGCCTTGGCGGTGGAGACAGGGTCGCAGAAAATGGGGGCAGTACAGTGGTCCGCCAGATAGGCAAGGGCCTCCGCAGGGGGATTCGTGTCCGCCACCACCACCTGCGCGCCGTCCAGCAGCTTTTGCCGCTGGGCAAGAAACTGGGGCGTCAGCCGCTCATAAATTTCCATGTCGCTGACGGCAAGGGCCATGTCGCCCTTCTCATCGGTGATAAAAAGATAGGTGGAGGTGTGCTCGCCCGGCAAAAAGGGAGACTGGGACACGTCGATGCCCACCTCCGCGCAGCCGGCGGCAATTTTCCGGGCGTTTAAATCGTCGCCGAACACCGTCATCAGCCGCACATCCAGCCCCATGAGTGCCATGTTGTGGGCAATGTTCCGGCCCACGCCGCCAAGGCTCATGCGCACCCGGCCGGGATTGGAGTCCCGGGCCACCGGCACCTCGGCGGGCCATCCGCCAATGTCCATGTTCACGCCGCCCACCACCGCGGCGTAAGGTGCGGTGCGAACGATGTAGCCCTTCCCGGCAATGCAGCCCTTTTTCATCAGGTTAGAGATGTGAACGGCCACGCTGGAGCGGGTGATGCCCGCTTTTTCCGCCAGCTCCTGCTGGGAAATCAGGGGATTTTCCTCAATCCAGTTGAGCAGTTGGCGCTCTCTTTGGGTCATGAACTTCACCTCTGTAAGCTTTTTGATATTTTGTAATCACATGTTTATTTTACGCGTTTCAGACAATTTGTCAAGAGGAAAATCCATAGGGTTTCTCCGAAAAATGCATTCGAAACGATTCATTGTGGGAACTCCCTGCGTTTGATTTCCGTCCAAGAGGAAAAAGGAGGTTGATTTGGGTGAAAAAAGTGCGGATAGCAATCTTGTCACTGACTTTGTGCGCGTTTCTCGCCGCCTGCGGGCAGGCTGCGCCCCCGTTGGCAGACGGAGGAGTGGCATCTTCTTCGGCGGGGACCTCAAAAGGAGAAACCCTATCGACGGAACCGGTGACCGTGTGCCGGATTGTGGATGGAGCGGAGACGGGAGAGCTGTTGCTGGCAGAGCTGAACGGAGCGGAGGGCGGTATCTATCTCCTGTCGACGACGGGCCTCCCCGTGACGGTGGACGGTCAGTCTGCCGACGCAAAGGACCTTGCCGACGGCATGACGGTGGAGGTGGAGCACTCCGGCACGGTGCTGGAAAGCTATCCCGCCCAATTTGCGCAAATCGTTTCTCTGCGAGCGAAAACGTCGGTAAATGGCAGCTATAATGACTTGTGCGGCCTGTGGCTCAAGATTTTGGACGACCTGTGGAGCATTGACCCGGGCCTGAACGGCATGGAGGGCGGCGGCACGGTTCCCTATGTGGGCGTGGATTTAAGCGGCGCCCCCGGTGATCTGACGGAGACGGAAATGGCCGCCGTGGCATGGCAGTTTGGGCGGCTTCACGGAGCACAGGCCCTGACCGGAACCTTTGACGAGATGGCGGAGCAGGGATTTATTGACAAAGAGCGGCTTTTTTGGGAGGACGGCGTGCTTTTTTCCGTCACGGCAAACGAGAAGGGCAAGACGGCCACATACAGCCTGCCGACCCTGACCTTTGACGTGCAGAAGTGGCGCGGCGGCGACGGGGCGTATTTCTTTTCCGACTGCGTGTGCGTCTGGCCGGAGAGCGGCACATGGACAGAGTACAGCGTCGGAAGCGAAGCCATCTCCTGAGAATAAATCCCCGCCGGACGCGTATCGTCCGGCGGGGATTCCTTGTTGCGCCAAGGGAAATCCCATGCTATAATGTCTAAGAAGCGGGCAGGATATTGAAGCCGCTGCTTCCACGGAGGTTTCCTACATTATAATGTCCGGTTTTCATCGGCTGAAATCAGGAGAGTGAGCATGACCGCAAAAGAATTTCAAACGCGTTCCCTATTTCAAATTTTCATCGGCTATTTCAAGCCCCACCGGCGGCTTTTCTTTTTGGACATCGGCTGCGCTTTTGTAATGTCCCTCATTGATCTGGCGTTTCCGTTTGTCTCCCGGTGGTGCATGTATACCCTGCTGCCCGCAAACGCGTGGCAGGCATTTTTTGCCGTGATGACGGTGGTGGTGGCGGCCTTTACTCTGCGGGCGGCCCTGAGTTACGTCATCGCCTATTACGGGCACACCTTCGGCATTCTGGTGGAGGCGGATATCCGCCGGGACCTGTTTCACCACATGCAGGAGCTGGACTTCCGTTACTACGACAAAAACCGCACCGGACAGCTCATGAGCAGGCTCACCGCCGACCTGTTTGACATCACGGAGCTGGCCCATCACGGGCCGGAGGATGTGTTCATCTCCTTTGTGACCATTGTGGGGTCCCTTGCGGTGATGTTTTCCATCCAGTGGCGGCTGGCGCTGGTGATCGCGGTGATTCTTCCTGTGTTTTTCGCCGTAGTGTGGAGCTTCCGCCGGTCCATGGCGGAGGCGTCGGACGCCGTAAAGCGGAAGACCGCCGCCATCAACACGGACATTGAGTCGGGCCTGTCCGGCATCCGCACCGCCAAGGCCTTTGCCAACGAGGCGGCGGAGCTGCGCAAGTTCGACCGGTCCAACGAGACGTTTAAAACCTCCAAGCGGATGTTCCACAAGGCCATGGGCCGGTTTAACGCCGCCATGGAGTTTTTCCTGTGTATGCTGCAGGCGGCGGTGATTGCCGCTGGCGGCTGGCTCATCATGCAGGGACAGATGAACACCATCGACCTGATTACATTCAGCCTGTATATCACAACCTTCGTCAGCCCCATCCGCAAGCTCTCATCCTTTATGGAGCTGTTTGCCAATGGGTCCGCGGGCCTGAAGCGCTTTGTTGAGCTGATGCGGGAGGAACCCGCGCTGAAGGACGCGCCGGACGCGGAGGACCTTTCCCGGGTGGAGGGCCGGGTGGATCTGGACCATGTGAGCTTTGCCTATCGGGACAATCTGCCGGTGCTTCACGACGTTGACCTGCACATCCGTCCCGGCGAAACCGTGGCGGTGGTTGGCCCCTCCGGGGGCGGGAAGTCCACCCTCTGCCAGCTTATCCCCCGGTTTTACGATGTGTCCGGGGGCAGCGTGCGGCTGGATGGGAAGGACGTTCGCCATGTGAAGCAAAGCTCCCTTCGGCGAAACGTGGGCGTGGTGCAGCAGGAGGTATTCCTGTTTGCCGCCAGTGTCCTTGAAAACATCCGCTACGGCCGCCCCGACGCCACGGAGGAGGAAATTTTTAAGGCCGCGAAGGAAGCCGAGATTTACGATGATATCTGCGCTCTGCCCGATGGGTTTGACACCTATGTGGGCGAGCGGGGAACCTTGCTCTCCGGCGGGCAGAAGCAGCGCATTTCCATTGCCCGGATTTTCCTGAAGGACCCGCCGGTGCTGATTCTGGACGAGGCAACCTCCGCGCTTGACAGCGTGACCGAGGCGAAAATTCAGGCCACCTTTGAGCGGCTTGCCAAGAACCGCACCACGCTGATGATTGCCCACCGGCTTTCCACCGTCCAAAAGGCGGACCGGATTCTGGTGGTGGAGAACGGCGAAATTGTGGAGCAGGGCCCCCACGCAGAGCTGCTGGCGAAAAACGGCGCGTATGCCCAGCTTTACCGCACACAGGAGCTGCGCCATGGATAAGACGAAGCTTTTGGACAGGGCCGCGAAAAGCGGAGAGGAACGGCTGATTCTTGCCCGGGTGCTGGACCGGCTGGAACAGGCCCAAAGCCGCAATATCCCCGCCGCCACGGATTTTCTATCTCCGCAGGAGCGGGCCTCCGCCGAGGTGCTTTTGCGCCTTGCGGGCGTGGGGGAGACGGAGTATGTGTCTATGGGCGGCTATGAAGGGGCGGAGCGGCGGATTCTGTTGTTCCTGCCGGACTGGATGGACACGGAAACAGCGGCGGAGCAAAGCCCCCTGCGGTGCCTGCGGGCGAAATATCGTCCGGAATATGACCTGAGCCACAGGGACCTTTTGGGAAGCCTGATGGGCATGGGCGTGACCCGGGAGAAGACCGGGGACATTCTGGCGGGCAAAGAATCCTGCGATTTGATCGTGCTAGAGGGCGTGGCGGAGTTTCTGCTGCAAAGCTGGGACCAGGCCGGGCGGGCAAAGCTGAGCGTCTCCGCCATTTCGGCGGAGGAGCTGTCCGTGCCGGAGGAGCGCTTTGAGGAGGTCCGGGACACGGTGATGAGCCTTCGGCTGGACGCGATTGCCGCCACGGGCTTTAAAATGGCCCGGGGAAAGGCCGCTTCTCTGATTGAGAGCGGGCGGGTGCAGGTGAACTGGATGGAATGCACCAAGCCGGACCGCCTGCTGGCGGAGGGAGACACTGTTTCCGCCCGGGGCGTGGGCCGGTTTGCGGTGACGGAGATTGGCGGCGTGACCAGAAAAGGCCGGACGTCCATCGTGGTTCGGCGGTCCGTTTGAGGAGGCGCGCATATGCTGGAATATGAGTTTGAAACGGTGCCTTGCCGACTAGGCGGCGGGTTTGCAAGCATAGCCGTTGGTGCGGCGGGCATTGAGACACAGGGGTACCGGGAAGTCATTTGCCGAAGAGCGGCTGATGGCTGGCGATACGCCGGGTGCATCCCCCGGATTCAGCGGGCAGAGGGCTATATTGAGACGATTGACTTGATTTTTGAGCGGGAAACCCCCATAGAGTGACAGGAGGAACTGCATGGAGCAAGCAAAAATTGACCGCATCAACCAACTGGCCCGCAAGGCGAAGTCGCCCGAGGGTCTGAGCGAAGAGGAAACGGCGGAGCGCACTGCGCTGCACAAGGAATACGTGGGATCGGTGCTGGGCAATTTACAGGGACAGTTGGACAATACCGTGCTTCTGCGGCCCGACGGGTCGAAAGAAAAGCTGAAGAGGAAAGAGAAGTGACGCCAATGACCCCCGAGAAACGGAATCAGGACAGCGATTGGGGCCATTGGGCGCTGATCGTCTTTCTGTTCGCAATAGGTGTTTGGCCCGTGGCGCTGTATCTGCTCTTTTCCAAGCTGTTTGGCAAGGGTGGCGGCAGGAAAAAAGGCGCGCCCGCGTCCTCCGTGCGCCCAGGCATGGAGCAGTCTGGCCAGCAGGGGCATGTCGGCGGTCGGGCCGAGGCGGCGGCCCGGAACCTGACCCGGCCCCCGGCGGTGAAGCGGTCTAATTCCCGGACCATGAAAATTATAGGCCTTGTGGCGCTGGGAATCGGCATTCTGGCGGCTGGTGACCCGGCTGAGATGATGTTTTCCGGTCTCAGCGGATATCTCTGGGAGCTCTTGCAGTATCTGGCCATTGCGGCGGGCGGTTTGGGCCTGTTTCTCGGCGGGCTGAACATGGATGCGGCCCTGCGCCGTTATGCCCGCTATTCCGCTGTGCTGGGAGAGGCGGAGGCCATCTCCGTGGAGGACCTGAGCCGAAAGCTGGGCTGGTCCAGACGGCGCGTGGAAAAGGATTTGGAGAAAATGATCGACCGGGGCTATTTTGGGCCCCAAGCCTATCTGGACCAAATTCAGGGCTGCTTTTTCCGCAGCGCCCGGGCGGAGGAGGCCCACCGTCGGCAAAAGGAGGCGGAGGACCCCGCCCGTCAGCCGCCCAAAGAGGCGGAGGAGGGGTATTCCGGCATTCTGCGGAGCATTCGCCGGGCCAACGAGCGGATTGCCGACCCTGTTTTGTCTGAGAAAATTGACCGTCTGGAGGACGTGACCGCGCGTATTTTCCGGGCGGTGGAGGCGGACCCGAAAAAGCAGGGCCGCATTGACACGTTTATGAACTACTACCTGCCTACCACCCAAAAGCTGCTGGACTCCTACGCGGAGTTTGACGCGGCGGGCGTGGAGGGAGAGAACCTGCGTCAGGCCAAGCTGCGGATTGAGCAGACCATGGATTCCATTGTCGCGGGCTTTGAGCACCAACTGGACGAGCTTTACAAGACCGACGTTCTGGACGTGGACAGCGATATCCGGGTGATGGAAAC
The DNA here is from genome assembly GCA_002455655.1 of Oscillibacter sp. UBA6647. GTDB lineage: Bacteria > Bacillota > Clostridia > Oscillospirales > Oscillospiraceae > Oscillibacter. Next base: position 12,952 of record DKLF01000024.1, read on the forward strand.
CATGCTCCGGCGGGATACCGCCAGCGTAGAGCGGGACTTTGGGCTGGGCGGACCGGAGACGGGAACCACCCCCTCCGGACGAAGCCGCGACGTGGACTTGGGCGGCACGGCGGCCCAGACTCAAGAGGAGTAAAGGCCCCTCGGGCGCAGCGGAAGAAGAGAAAGAGCGCGGAGTTGACCGCAGGCAGGAGTGGAGAAGATGCACAAAACAGTGCAAGGCGTTGGGCTTTACTGTCACAGCGTGGGCGAGGGGAAGCCGGTGGTGCTGCTCCACGGTCTTGGCTGCGACCACCGATTGATGGCCGGGTGCATGGAGCCGGTGTTTGAACAGCGGCCCGGCTACCGGCGCATCTACGTGGACCTGCCCGGAATGGGCCGGTCGGATGCGCCCATGAAGCGGGCCTCTTCGGATGATATTTTAGAGCTTTTGCGGGGCCTTGTGGCCGAGCTGACGGCAGGGGAGCGGTTTTTGCTGGCGGGGGAGTCTTACGGCGGCTATCTTGCCCGGGGCCTTTTGACCACGGAGCTTGGCCCGCTGGCGGATGGGCTGCTGCTGATCTGCCCGGTGACCGTGCCGGAGCCGGAAAAACGGGAGCTGCCCCCGGCGGGCGCCCTGCGCTATGATGAGGAATTTCTCCGGGAGCTGGGACCGAAAGAGCGGGCGGCGTTCTGCAATCTGGCGGTTCTGGCAAACCGGCGGGTTTACGAACGGTATAAAGAAGAGATCGCTTCCGGGTTGGACCTTTCAAATGGGGAATTTGTGGCGGCGCTGCGGCGAAGCTACTCTTTTTCTTTCGATGTGGACGCGCAGGTCCGAGCGCTGGGCTTTGACCGGCCCGCGCTGCTGCTGGCTGGTCGGCAGGACATCTGCGTGGGCTACCGGGATTTGTGGAAGCTGCTGGAGGATATGCCCCGGGCGGCGTTTGCCCTGCTGGATTTGGCAGGCCACAATTTGCAGATAGAGCGCCCGGAGCCGTTTGCCGCCTTGGTGACGGACTGGCTGGACAGGACAGAGGATTTTTCCTAAGGAGTCCGCTTCCTTGCAGATGTGAAAATGACGGGGGGTTGCCAAGCTGGCAATCCCCCGTCATTTGATGTAGATATCTGAATAAACCAAAAGCGTCTAAGCCCCGCGTTGCAAGTGAACATTTGCTCGACTAAGCGCCCCTCCTGAAGGTCAACTCAGAATCACCGCCAGCACGAAACCTAAAAGGCAGCCGAACGCCACCTGAAGCGGAGTATGCCCCACAAACTCCTTCAGCTTGACCTCGTTTTCAAGATCGCTGCTGGCCAGCTCCAAAAGCTCATTGAGGGCCTTGGCGTGCTTGCCTGCCTCCAGACGAACGCCCATGGCATCGTGCATGACGATGATGGCCAGAATGGCGGAGACGGCAAAGGTTGCCGAGTCCAGCCCACACTCCAGCCCGGCGGTAACGGCCAAAGCCGTCACGGTGGCGGAATGGCCGCTGGGCATTCCCCCGTCTCCAACCAGACGACGAATGTCCAGCTTTCGATTGACCAGGGCGTAGATGATTACCTTCAAAACCTGCGCGGTAATCCAGGCAATCACCGCATTTATTAAAAGGTGGTTGTTCCATAGCGTCATATTGTGTCAATGCCTCCCCGTACTGCAGGAATTGGCCGCAGCCCGCGCCGCCACACTTCGACATTATAGCACATACTAACTGAATGAGCCAGCATATTCGTGTAAAATCTGGCCTATTTTTAAACAATCAAAAAAGGCCCCGCTTTTAAGACAGAACCATTTTATGCGCCGGAAATTCTGCCCATGCCGCCATAAAGTGCTGCCATGGGCGGGCCGGAAAAAAATAGCGCTGGATAGGCCGCGTGGGCGCACACAAGCCCTGCAAGCGCTTGCCTCGCCGGAGCAGGGCGGCCTTGCAGCTTTGATAAAAACCGGCACGGCCCACTGGCCGCGCCGGTTTTTTCATAGCTGAGCGGCAACGGTGCCGCAGTAAAAGGCAGACTGAAAGAATATGCCCAAGAGCCGGAAGCAAGCTTACTCAGTTGGCCTTTCCGGAAGCAATCGCTTTTTGCAGCCAATCCTTGCCGTCTACAAAGCGGGCCACAACATAGCTGATGACATAGTCACCGGCAGAGTTGATCATGGTGGCGGGGGGGTCCACCAGATTGCCAATGGTGATGGCAATGGGATAGGCCAGCTCCAATTGGGTGGGGAAGAAGACGGAGCACATGATAAATTCGCCGATGTAGCCGCCGCCGGGAATGCCGCTCATGCCCACGGAGGAGAACACTGCCACCAGAATGACTTTCAGGAAGGTCCCCACTCCGTCAAACGGAATGCCGAACACGCCGAACAGGAACGCAATCTTCAGCACGCAGGAGAAGCAGGAGCCGTCCATGTGCATGGTGGCGCCCAGAGGCACCACAATCTCGCTGACATCCTTGGGAATGCCGGTTTCCTCAGCCACTTCCATGTTGGTGGGGATGGTGGCCACGGAGGAGCAGGTGCCAAGGCTGGTGACGGCGGGACGAAGAATGTGCTTAAACATCACCTTTACCGCGCCCTTACCGCCGCCAAAGCGGGCGAACAGGGGGAAGGCGGTGAACACGTAAATTAAGCAGAGGGGATAGTACACCAACAGCGCGCGGCCATAGTCATGCGCAATACCGGAGCCGTAGGTTGCCACCAGATCGGCAAAGAAGCCGAAAAAGGCGATGGGTGCGTAATAGGTGATGATCTTGACCACCTTCATCATGCAGTTGGACAGATCCTCCAGAAACTTGCCCACAAGGCAGTCCGGCCCGCCGTTCATATTCACGCCAAAGCCGAAGATGATGGAAAACACAATCAGGGGCAGCATGGCCCGGCGGCTCAGCAGGGCCACAAAGTCCTCGGCGGTAAGGAAGCTGACAATCAGCTCCGCGATGGTCTTCTGCTCATCCACCGTTCCGGCGGGAATGTTCTGCCACGGGGCAAGCACGGGGGGAATCAGCTTCATCAGAACAATCATGATGACGGCGGCAATGGCCCCGGTGACCACAAAGGTGGCGATGGTGGTACCCATGATCTTACCGGCCCGCTTGGCGCTTTTCATGTTGGCCACCGCGCCGGAAATCGATGCGAACACCAGAGGAACCACGATGCAGAACATCAGGTTGATAAAAATCTGGCCCAAGGGCTTCAGGATAGAAGCGCCGGAGGCGATCACGTCGCCGTTTGCGTCCTTCACGTTGGGGAACAGGGCGCCCACGACGCAGCCCAGCACAATGCCGCATACCATGCAGATCAAAAGGCCGTAGCTGCTCCACAGGGAGCTTTTCTTGCTCATAAATTCAATCCTCTCTTTCACACACAATGGGGGGAGTTCAAACACGCTGCGTTATTTTGCGGGGCGAAGCTCCTCATCGGTAATTTCGCCCTTGCAAACAATGTTGGTAGGCCCTGTCAAATAAAGGGACCGGATACCGGAGCCCTCCCGCTCCACATCCACGATGAGCTGCCCGCCGGTCATATCTATCCGGACGCCGGAGCCGGAAACCTTGCCCTGCAAGGTCAAAACCGCCGCGACGGAGCCGGTGCCAGTGCCGCAGGCGTAGGTAAAGTCCTCCACGCCCCGCTCAAAGGTCCGCTCGTAAACCGTGTCCTCGCCGGTAAGCTCGTAGAAATTCACGTTGGCGCCCTTGGGGAAGGAGGGGTGATGCCGCATGGCGCGGCCCAGCTCCCGCAGTTCGTTTGCATCCGCGTCCCGCAGGCCACGGTAGGGAACCACGGCATGAGGAAGCCCCGGATTGCCCAGCTCCACATAAGCGCAGGAATAGCGAACGCCGTCCACCTCGATGGGGTGCTCTAATCGGATGGTGGAGGGGTCGTTCAGACGGATGCGATAGCGCCGCTTGTCAATGCGCTTGCCGGTAATGATGCCTGCCATGGTTTCCACGGTCTGCGTTTCCCCGGCAAGACCGGTTTCATAGCCATACCGGCAGATGCACCGTGCGCCGTTTCCGCACATTTCGCCCACCGACCCGTCGGCGTTGTAAAACCGCATTTTGTAGTCTCCGCCCTGTGTAGGCGCGTCTACCACCATCAGGCCGTCCGCCCCGACGGACAGATGCCGCTCGCACAGCGTCCGCGCCAGATCCGAAAATGCCTCAGGCGGCAGGCCTTCCTCCAGGTTGTTCAGGACAATAAAATCGTTGCCCGCGCCGTTCATTTTCCAAAACTGCATCGGGTGTGCCCCCTTCCGAATTTACTTGCTTTATTATATCAGCAGATTCCCCGCAATTACACTGGAGAATGTGCTAAAATCCATGCAAAAAGTGCGGCCTTCTTTGCGCAATTAAAGAAGCGTGGGCCTGAGAACGGCGCAAAAGAGCGCTTCTCAAGCCCACGCGGCGGTTGTGTCGGTTAGATCGGCAGGGAAGGAAATGCCACTGTTTACGCGGTGGTTTCCCACAGCCTATCCCCTCTCGCAGCGGCATAAACCTCGGCCGCACGGCGGGCAAAGCGCTCCGCCGAAAAGGTTTTTTGGATATGGTCTGCGGCGGCGGTCCGCATAGACGCGCGAAGCCCTTCGTCCGTCAGAAATTCCCGGAGGCGGAGAAGAAATTCCTCACTGTTTTCAAACTGCCAGCCGTTCACGCCCTCCTCAATTACACCGTCCAGACACGCGTCCTTCCGGCACAGGGCGGGAAGCCCGGAAGCCAGCGCCTCAATATAGGTAAGTCCCTGTGTTTCGCTGGTGGAGGCGCTGACAAACAAATCCCCCAGCCGGTAGTAGTCCGCAACCCGGTCGGGCTTCACCATTCCCGTAAAAATCACCCGGTCTCCAAGGCTCAGCTCACGGACGGACTCCTCCAGCGTCTGGCGATAGGGGCCGTCGCCCACTATGAGAAGGGTAACGTCCTTCCGCTCCAGCCTTGCAAGGCTGCCAAGCAGTTCCTCCACGTTCTTTTCCTTGGCTAGGCGGCCCACATAGGTAAGCACAAAATTGCCGGAGGGGATGCCCAGATCCTCTTTCATGCGGGAAAGATGCTCCTTGTCGGCGGGGCCGGAGAACCGACGCAGGTCGATGCCGGAGGGGATTACATACACCGGCTTGCGGACGCCGTAGCTCTTCAAAAGGCCGCGCACCTTCTCCGTGGGGACGATGACACAGGCTGTCTGCGTGACTACGTGCCGGGAGAAGAAGGCAACCATGCGTCTGCCCCAGGCGCGGCTGGGTGAGAAGTAGTGGGTGTAGTCCTCATACACCGTGTGATAGGTATGGACAATGGGCGCGCCGGTGCGGTCACTGATTTTCCGGGCAAGCAGGAAGGTGGAAAATTCGCACTGGGTGTGAATCACGTCGGGCCGCCAACGAATCAGGGACTGGACCTGCCGGGTGGCAAGGGCCGTGCGCAGCCGCGCACCGGGATAGATGACCCCGGCGCTCATGGCGCCCACATAGGTCACGCCGTCCCGCACCAGCGTATGGCGGGATTCGGATAAGGTCAGCACACGAACCTCGTGGCCCTGAGCCACCAGCTCGCGCTGAAGATTTAGTACCGAGGTCACCACACCGTTGACGGTGGGGGCGTACCAATCGGAGGTAATCAGGACTTTCATAAGAGAAACCATCCTTTCCATAACGGAAGCGTGTATTCGGCACGCGGGACTTCACCGTGTCGCCCCGCGGGATATTCTATAAAACGTGAGAAAAGGGTAAAACGCTTCAATCTTGGCGAAAATTGTCAGCATACCGCGCAAAGCACGCGGAATGGGAGAGTTGAACACTGTGTTATCTGTACTAGTACAGTTAGCATAGAGCAAACGGCGAAAAATGTCAAGGCTTTCTTGAAAATTGTATCATATATTTAATACAAGAGTACAATATCACAATTTTGGAAAATGTCAAGCCCCGCCGCGTAAAAATTAGATGAAGGAGAGGAAAGGCGGCGGATATCTGTGAAAGCGGGCGGGGATTGCCTTTTTTTCCATAAAAAGCTATAATGCTGAAAAGCAAGCGCTTTTAATATCGACAAATTTGCGGAAATTTTGCATGTTGGTCGGCAAACTTATAAAAAGAAGAAGCCTGTCGTGGCGGCGCGGGTTAGAGACGGAGAGCATTTATGGGAATACACAGCGCATTGGAGGACCGGTTTGCCCATCTGGTCCTGTTTGACACGGAGACAACGGGCATTGACCCTGCGCAAGAGCAGATCATTGAAATTGGAGCCGTCAGTGTGACAAACGGGGTGGAGGACGGCAGCTTCAACGCGTTGGTGCGCCTTTCCGGCGGAAAGACTTTGCCGCCCTTTATTACATCGCTGACCGGCATCACGGCGGAGCAGCTTGAACGGGACGGCGTGGAAAAAGCGGACGCGGCGGAGGAATTCAGCCGACTTCTCACCCGGGAGAATACGTTGCTGGTGGCCTACAACGCGCAGTTTGACTTGAATTTTATTTATTATTTTCTGCGGGAGCAAGGCTGTGCGGCCTGCTTGAAGAATCTTAAATTCCTGGATGCGCTCACGGTCTATAAGGACCGGCGGGATTATCCCCACAAGCTGAAAGACGCCATCGCCGCCTACGGGCTGGAGGGCGCGGTGCAAAACAGCCACCGGGCCGTGGACGACGCGCGGGCTGCTGCTGCCCTGCTGTGGGCCATGGCTGAAGAGCGGGACGACCTTTTGGAGTATGAGAACCTTTTTGGCTATCATCCGAAATACGGGGTGTCGGGCAAGCGGATTTCCTCCGTAACCTATCTGCCCCAGAACTTCCAGCGGGGCGAGCCTCTTTATGAGCGGGCACGCCGGGGATAAGAAAACATACGGCAAAGGGCGGGAGGCTATGCCTTCTGCCCTCTGCTCTATTTCAGCAGCTTTTTCCGCGCACAGTAGTCCGGCAGGTACTGCTCCACCAGCGCGTAAAACTGGGGGCCGTGGTTCTTGTGGCGGATGTGGGCCAGCTCGTGAACCACCACCGCATCAATGGCCGCGTCGGGCGAGCGCATCAGGTAGCAGGAAAAGCACAGGCTGTTTTTCGCGCTGCAGCTCCCGTACCGCTTTTGCGCCGAGGTGATTTTAATTCCAGTGGGGGAAAGCCCCATGGCGGCGGCGTACTGCGCGACCTTCCCCGGCAGGACGGCTTGGGCCAGCGCCTTCAGCGCCGCAAGCTCCTCCTTGGTGGGGGGCGGGCCTGCTTCCGCGGCCCTTTGGCGCACCTTGTCCGTGCTGCGGGCAATCCAGCTCTCATTCCGGGCCACAAAAGCCTGAATGGCTTTCTCAGAGCACCGCAGGGGCGCCCGCACCAGCAGCTTGCAGTCCTTTGTAATTTCCAGCGCCAGCGTCCGCCGGCGGGAGCGAATCAGCGTATAAGCTTCCATACCGCTAAGATACCACAGCGGCGAAAAAAGTGCAAGAGTGGACCGCACACGGCCTGAAAAGGGGAAATACCTCCCGCGTCGCAAACGTATTTCAAAAAGGCCGTTCAAAAAACCGGCGAAATCCATATTGTCAGAACCACGGGAAGCGGGTATACTAGATCTTGATAGAACCTGATAAAGAAACCGGGCGGAGCGCTCCGCGCGGGAAAGGATGGCGCATATGACCGCGTATGCCGACAGAAACAAGCAGGAGCTTTTGACGGAGCAGGAGCTGGTCTGTGAGAAATTTGAAAAGCTCCGGGACCGGAAGCTGAATCTGAACATGGCCCGGGGCAAGCCGGGTAAAGTTCAATTGGATATGGTCAGCGGGGACCTTCTTGGCGTTTTCAGGGGACCGGAGGACTATGTGTCCGACGGAATTGACTGCCGTAACTACGGAGAGACAGCAGGTTTGCCCGCCGCCCGCCGCCTGTTTGCGGAAATTTTGGGCTGCCGGGCAGAGCAGGTGTTCGCAGGGGGGAACTCCAGCCTTCAGCTAATGTACGACACGGTTTCCAAAGCCTATACCCATGGGCTTTTGCACAGCCCGCGCCCTTGGTGCCGTGAGGAGACGGTAAAGTGGCTCTGCCCCGTTCCCGGCTATGACCGGCATTTTAAAATCACCGAGTCCTTCGGATTTGAGCTGGTGAGTATCCCCATGACGGACAACGGCCCCGACATGGATGCGGTGGAAGTCGCTGTGAGGGACCCGCAGGTGAAGGGCATGTGGAACGTGCCGAAATACTCCAACCCGGACGGCATTGTGTATTCTGAGGAAACCGTGCGGCGCATTGCCGCCCTGAAGCCCGCCGCGCCGGATTTCTTGCTGATGTGGGACAATGCCTACTGTGTCCACGAGCTGGAAGGGGAGTTTGCGACGTTTTCGGATATCCTGTCCCTGTGCGCAGAGGCCGGAAACCCGGACATGGTGTTTGAGTTTGCCTCCACCTCCAAAATCACGCTGCCCGGCGCGGGCGTGGCCTGCTTTGCCTGTTCGGAGGCGAATATGGCGTACATGGTGAAGCTGATTGACGTGCAGGCCATCAGCTTTGACAAGGTGAATCAGCAGCGCCATGTGCTGTATTTGAAAAATAAGGAAAACACGCTGGCGCTGATGCGCCGCCATGCCGGCGTTCTCGGACCCAAGTTCCGCTGCGTCACCGACGCACTGGAACGGGAGGTTGCGCCGCTTGGCATCGCCTCGTGGCGCAGCCCCAAGGGAGGGTATTTCGTTTCCCTGAGCGCCATGCCCGGCACGGCGCGGCGGACGCTGGAGCTTTGTAAAGCCGCAGGGGTTGCCATGACCGGCGCGGGCGCCGCCTTCCCCTATGGAACAGACCCGGAGGACAGCAACATCCGCATCGCCCCGTCCCTGCCGCCGCTGGGGGAGCTGGAGGCCGCCATGGAGGTGCTGTGCACCTCTTTGAAACTTGCCGCATTGGAGAAAATTTTGAAATGAACTACTACGGAAGCGTATACCGCCCACCCTCCGAGGCCCGGAGTCTCATCGTTCAGGTGACTTACGGGTGCAGCCACAACACCTGCGCCTTTTGCAGCATGTACAAGGAAAAGCGCTTTGCGGTCCGCCCGCTGGAAGAGGTTCTGGCAGACTTCCGGGAAGCCCGCAGGCTTTACCCTCATGTGGAGAAAATTTTTCTGGCCGACGGGGACGCGCTGGTTCGCAAGGCCGGAGAGTTGGAGACAATTCTGGACACCATCCGGGCGCTGTTTCCTGAGTGCATCCGCGTGACCAGCTATGCCTCGCCCGACAGCATCAATATCCGCTCGGATGAAGAGCTGAAAGTTCTGCGGGAAAAGGGACTGAGCATGGTTTACATGGGCCTTGAATCCGGGTGCGACGCAGTGCTGGAGCTGATGCGCAAGGGACACGACGCGGCCTTTATCGTGGAGATGGGGCGTAAGGTCCGCAGAAACGGCATCGCCTTGTCCGTCACCGCCATCACGGGCCTTGGCGGCCCGGCGCTTTTGGAGCGGCACGCGGCGGAAACCGCCGCCGCCTTCAACGCCATGAATCCGGAATATATCGGGATGTTGACGCTGATGGTGGAGCCGGGCACGCCCCTATATGACTGGGTGCAGGACGGCTCCTTCCGTCTGCTGACCCCGGCGGAGGACCTGCGGGAAACCCGCCTTTTGGTGGAGGGACTGGACAGCCCGGGCAGCGTGTTCCGCATGAACCACGCCAGCAATTATCTGGCCCTGCGTGGGACGCTGAACGGCGACAAGGCCGTCATGCTGGCGGCGATTGACCGGGCGGCGGCGGATCTATCACTGCTGCGGCCGGAGGAATGGCGGGGTCTTTAAAGACCGCAGGAATTTTTAACGGCATTTCGGGAAATACTTCTTGACAGCCGCCGAAAAATCGGATATGATACGTCCAATCATTAGGGAGTAGCCGGCACAGAAATGTGCATCCGCTGGCGTCAGGTCGGGCAGAACTTCTGCCCCGCTTCGGATCGAAATGGCGAGACTTTTGAGCAAACGCTTCGGCGTTGGCGCAAAAGTCTCGTTTTTTTGCGCTATGGATGCAGGAAAGGAAGAGAATTATGGCGGAAAAACGGGGAATATGGCAGAAGGCAAGGGTGGAGTTATTTCGGGATCTTCTCTGCGGCGAAGAGGGCCTGACGGAGGAGGAGGCCGCGCTGCGGCTGAAGCAAAACGGACCCAACGAGCTTTTAGCCGAGGCGCGGAAGTCCACGGCGCGGATATTTCTGGAGCAGTTCGCGGATTTTCTGGTTATTGTTTTGATTGCGGCGGCGGCGGTGTCCATTGCCCTGAAGGATGCGGAGAGCGCGGTGGTTATTTTGGCGGTGATCACCATGAACGCGATTCTGGGAACGGTTCAGACTGTGAAGGCCGCGTCGTCGCTGGAAAGTCTGAAAAAAATGTCCGCCCCCACGGCAAAGGTACTGAGAAGCGGCGTGATCCGGGAGCTTCCGGGGCGCGAGGTTGTGGTGGGCGACGTGGTGTGTCTGGACGCGGGGGACGCGGTGTGCGCCGACGGGCGGCTGCTGGAGTGCGCTGCATTAAAGGCGGACGAAAGTGCCCTCACCGGCGAGAGCCTGCCTGTTGAAAAGGACACGGCGGAAATCGAGGGGGACGTTCCTCTGGGCGACCGGAAGAATATGGTCTACTCCGGCAGCTTCATCACCTACGGTCGAGGTCGGTTTCTTGTCACCGGAACAGCCATGGACACGGAGATGGGCCGCATCGCGGCGCTTTTAAAGGCGGCGGGGGAGAAAAAGACCCCCTTGCAGGAAAGTCTGGACCAGTTCGGGAAAAAGCTCTCCGTGGGCATCTTGATTCTGTGTGCGCTGCTGTTTATGGTGAGTGTGTTTTTGCGGCACGAGCCGGTGATGAACGCGTTTTTGTTTGCCGTGGCGCTGGCGGTGGCGGCGATTCCCGAGGCGCTGAGCTCCATCGTCACCATCGTCCTCTCCTTTGGCACCCGGACCATGGCCCGGGAGAATGCCATTATCCGCAAATTGCAGGCGGTGGAGGGCCTTGGAAGTGTGTCCGTGATCTGCTCCGACAAGACCGGGACTCTGACCCAGAACAAGATGACTGTGCAGAAGATTTATACCGCCGGAAAAATCATCCCGGTGGAGGATGCGGACTTTTCCGACGCCATGCAGGAGCCCTTGCTGCGGGCAGCGCTGCTGTGCAGCGATGCCACGGTGAACGAGGGCGGCGAGGTGGGAGACCCCACGGAGACGGCTCTGGTGCGCCTGGGCGAGCGGTTCCGCTTTGACGAGGAGGAGGTCCGGGAGAAGTATCCCCGTTTGACGGAGATTCCCTTCGACTCCGACCGCAAGCTGATGTCCACGGTCCACACCCTTTCCGGCGGGCTGCTGATGATTACCAAGGGAGCAACGGATGTTTTGCTGGACCGCTCGTTGCTCACGCCGGAGCAACGGACCGAGGTTGAGGCCGTCAACGAGCAGTTTTCCCGGGAGGGGCTGCGGGTCCTGGCCTTTGCCTGCCGGCATCTGGAAGCCCCGGCGGTGAATCTATCGGATGAAAACGGGCTGGACTTTCTGGGGTTGATTGCCATGATGGACCCGCCCCGGGCGGAATCCGCCGTGGCGGTGGCGGAGTGCATTTCCGCCGGAATCCGTCCCGTGATGATCACCGGGGACCACCGCATCACCGCCGCCGCCATTGCCAAGAAAATCGGCATTCTCACCGAGGGGACCGAGGCCGTGGACGGCGCTGCCATCGACGCCATGAGCGACGGGGAGCTGCGGGACTTTGTCCCTAAAATCAGCGTGTATGCCCGGGTGTCCCCGGAGCATAAAATCCGCATCGTCCGGGCCTGGCAGGAGCGGGGAAACCTGGTGGCCATGACCGGCGACGGCGTGAACGACGCACCGGCGTTGAAGCAGGCGGACATCGGCGTGGCCATGGGCGTCACCGGCACGGAGGTTGCAAAGGACGCGGCGGGCATGATTCTGACAGACGACAACTTCGCCACCATC
>DKLF01000050.1 GCA_002455655.1 Oscillibacter sp. UBA6647
TAATGTCTGCTGAATAATGCCGAACGTGTTGCAGTGCAAGACATTTCGGTGTATTTCTGGTATAATAAGTGCAAGAAAAAGAGCCAAAATGGTTCAAAAAGCTTGCACAAGGTCGTGAATGGGATGTACAAATACAGCAACGGACAGATCAGTCTGGCGGATTTCAAGCAGCCGGTGGGTATGCATCTGAAGGAGGACAACCGCTGGGTGAAGAAGGCGCAGACCATCCCCTGGACGGAAATCGAGAAGCGCTATGCCGCCTTGTTTACCAACCGGAAGGGCAACGTGGCAAAGCCCCTGCGTCTGGCACTGGGGGCCTGCATCATCCAGGCAGAGTACGGTTACTCAGATGAAGAAACTGCCCTGCAGATTCAGGAAAACCCGTATTTGCAGTATTTCTGCGGCTATCCGGGCTATGACGACTCCAAGCTGCCCTTTGATCCGTCCCTGATGGTGTATTTCCGTAAACGCCTGACGCCGGAGATACTGGGCGAGATCAACGAGTTGATTTTATCCACGGCGCAAAAAGAGGACAACCGTCACGACGATGACGACGACCGTGGAAACGGCGGCACCATGATCGTGGACGCCACCTGTGCGCCATCTAACATCCGCTACCCCCAGGACGCGTCACTGCTCAACGAGGCTCGGGAAAACGCGGAAAAACTTTTGGACGAGCTGCACGATTCGGCCGATGGCCGCAAGCCCCGCACTTACCGCACCCAGGCGCACCGGGATTTCCTGCAGTTTAGCCGCAGCCGTAAGAAGACGGCAAAGAAGATCCGCAAAGCAGTTGGGAGACAGCTACGCTATCTGACGCGAAACCTTGCCGCCATTGAAGAAAAGCTCGCTCTGGGCAGGATTCTTTCCGAACGGAAAGGAGCCCGGCTCGCGGCGATCCGCACGCTTTACGAGCAGCAGAAGTATATGTACGACCACCGCTGCCACACGGTTCCGAACCGGATCGTCAGCGTCAGTCAACCGTTCCTGCGTCCCATTGTGCGGGGCAAGGCGGGAAAGCCAGTAGAATTTGGCGCGAAGCTGGACATCAGTGTGGCGGACGGCTGGACCAGATTGGAGCGTTTTTCCTTTGACGCCTACAACGAGGCGGAGAATCTGCCAATGATGGCAGAGCGGTTCCGGGAACGGGAAGGGCATTATCCCAGCCGGATTCTGGCGGATAAGATCTACCGAAACCGGGAGAATTTACGCTATTGCAAGGAACATGGAATTCATCTCTCCGGTCCCGCGCTGGGCAGACCGAAGGGGGACGAGGCACGGGATAGAACACAGAATTTTCTGGACGAATGTGAGCGTGTGGAAGTGGAGCGGCGGTTCAGCCTGGCCAAGCGCAAGTGCGGCTTGGGGCTGATCATGACAAAGCTGCGGGGAACCATCGCCCACAGCGTCGCCATGTCCATTTTGGTGCTGAACCTCAGAAAGATTCAGTGCGCACTTCTGCGGTTGCTCTCATTTCTGGCTGCACTGCGCATCCAAAGAGAAAATTGCTATTTGTTCAGTGGACATTACTTACATGGACCGAAATACGTCCTTATTCTGCGTAAAATACTCCACGCCGGAATACAGAGTGGTCACCACAATAACCCACACGCATGCGGTGTTCAGCACCTTTGGGATGGGCAAAAACATCAGCACAAGGCAGACCATGGTGGCCGCGGTTTTCACCTTGCCAGACCAGCCGGCGGCGATGACGCGTCCCGCGTCAGAGGCCAGCATTCTAAGCCCGCTGACGGCAAATTCCCGGCAAATGACAATCAGCAGCGCCCACGCGGGCATCTGTCCGATTTCCACAAACCAGAGCATGGCCGCTGTGACCAGCATTTTGTCCGCCAGAGGGTCTGCAAACTTCCCAAAATCCGTGACCAGATTTCTGGACCGGGCAATGTGGCCGTCCAGCAAATCCGTGAGGCTTGCAAGAATGAAAATGGCCAGCGCCGCGTAATTCGCGCCGGGAAACCCCCAGTACAGCACCGTCATGAATACCGGAATCAGCAAAATGCGCAGCAGGGTCAGCTTATTCGGCAGATTCACCGTGGCTCACTCCTTTTCTCCGGTCAGCTCGCCGTCCGTGGTTCCGGTGAGGCGGACATTTATAAATTCTCCGGGACGGGCCTCGTCGGCATCAAACCAAATGCGTCCGTCAATATCCGGGGACTCGGCATAGCTGCGCCCATAATAGCGCTGGGCCTGTGGGTCAAAGCCCTCGCACAAAACCTCCCGCACAGAGCCGAGGACGGATTCGTTGTACCCGTCGATCACGTCGGACTGCACGTCCACCAGCAGCTCCGCCCGGCGGCGGGCCTCTTCGGCATCCACATGGTCCATTTTGGCGGCGGGAGTTCCCTCCTCGGGAGAGAAGGGGAACACGCCCGCCCGCTCGATTTTCGTCTCCCGCAGGAATTCGCAAAGCTCTTCAAAGGCCGCGTCGTCCTCCAGCGGCAGTCCTGCGATGATGCTGGTACGCAGCACCAGACCGGGAATGCGCGCCCGCAGTTTGTCCAAAAGGACCAGCAGCTCCGCCTTGGTGTCACGGCGGTTCATGGCCTTTAAAATTCTGTCGTTGCAGTGCTGGATAGGAAGGTCGATATACTTGAGAATCTTCGGTTCTGCCGCGATGACCTCCATCAACTCATCGTCGATTTCGTCAGGATAGAGGTAGTGGAGCCGAATCCAGTGGAAGTCCAGCTTGCACAGCTCCCGCAGCAGGGGAGCAAGCTGATGCTTACCCGTCAGGTCTGTTCCATACCGGGTGATATCCTGCGCAATCACAATCAGTTCCTTCACGCCCCGGTCCGCCAAATCTCCGGCTTCCTCCAAAAGGTGCTTCATGGGGCGGCTGCGGTATTTTCCGCGCAGAGAGGGAATGACGCAATAGGCGCAGCGGTTGTCGCAGCCCTCCGCAATCCGCAGGTATGCGTACCAGCCCGGAGTGGAGAGAACTCGCTCCCCCTCCTGCTCCGCCGTATGGATGCTGCCGAAGCGGCAGGGCCGCTCTCCGGCCATCACGGCGTCCACGGCGGCGGCCACGTCGCCGTAGCTTCCGGTGCCCAACACGCCGTCCACCTCCGGCAGCTCGCCCAGCACATCCTCCTGATACCGCTGGGCCATACAGCCGGTGACGAGAATTTTTTGTACCTTTCCGGCCTTTTTCAGCGCACCCATCTCCAGAATGTTGTCAATGGCCTCCTCGCAGGCAGAGGCCAGAAAGCCGCAGGTGTTCACCACCGCCACGTCCGCGCCCTCCGGCGCGGCGGCAACGGTGTGGCCCGCCGCCGTGACGGTGGCCATCATCTGCTCGCAGTTCACCTGATTCTTCGCGCAGCCAAGGGAAATAAACGCAACACTGTACTTCAAAATAGCTCCTCCATTGCATGGGTTTCGATTTGCGGGCCGCGCGAAGCGCGGCCCAATGTGTACTGATGGTTTTGACGTGGCCTGATTGTTACAATGCGGACTTGCCTGTTTTTAGAGAGCTTCTGCATTCGTAAAGTTTTTAAAACAACTCCGGCCTGTTTCGGCGCAGACAATGCCTTTTTAAAAGGATACTCAGGAATCGTCCGGCAGTTCTGCCCAAGCGGACAGCCCGGTTCTCACGTCGCTCCAGCCAAAGCCCCGGCGCGCCAGCGCGTCGGCGGCACGGCGGCGCTCCCGCTCGTCCGGGGGACTCTTGCGAAAGCGGTCTTGCAAATACGCCGCGATCATGTCTGCCGGATCCGGGGCGGAAGACATGGCGTCCTCCCACAGTTCCCGGGGGACGCCGTGTTTGTAAAGCTCGTCCCGGTAGCGGGCGGGGCCATAGCCCTTTTCCGCGCAGTGGCGCACCAGAAGGGCGGAATACTCCCCATCATCCAGCGCGCCGATGGCTTCCAGCCATTCGGCGGCGTAGCGGGCCTCCGTTTCCGACGCGCCTTTTTCCGTCAGCTTTCGCTCCAAATCCCGTCGGGACATTGCCCGCCGCCCGATCAGCTCCGCCGCCCGGGCCTTTGCGTCGGAGCCGGAGGCGGAAGCCTTTAGCCGACCCAGTGTCTCTTCGTCCAACTCGTCTCCGGCCCGCAGGCCAAAGTCCAGCAGCTCCTGCTCGGTGATTTTCAGTAGCGTCCCGTCCTCAAGAAACACCAGAACCCGCCCGGAAACATGCTTCGACCGCTCTAAACGGTCAATTTTCATCGTTAAAATCGTCTGCGTCCACATCCACGGCCCGGCCCGCCGCCTTGGCCGCCACGCGGGACTGACCGGTGAGCAGTTTATCGAAGTTGGCGCGGATATCCGCTTCCAGCTTTTCCATCACTTCCGGGTTATCACGCAGGTAGTTTTTTGCGGTGTCACGGCCCTGGCCGATGCGGGTTTCCCCCATGGAGAACCAAGACCCGGATTTCTGCACCAAATCCAGCTTAATTCCCAAGTCAATCAACTCTCCGCTGCGAGAGATGCCCTCGCCGTACATGATGTCAAACTCCGCCTCACGGAACGGCGGGGCCATTTTGTTTTTTACAACCTTGGCCCGGGTGCGGTTACCGATTAGCTCCGTGCCGTTTTTCAGGGCCTCGATGCGGCGCACGTCGATGCGGATGGAGGAATAGAACTTCAGCGCCCGGCCACCGGTGGTGACCTCGGGATTTCCGTAAGTAACGCCCACCTTTTCCCGAAGCTGATTGATAAAGATGACGATGCAGTTGGTCTTGCCGATGGCGCCGGTGAGCTTGCGCAGGGCCTGACTCATCAACCGGGCCTGAAGGCCCACGTAGCTGTCGCCCATGTCGCCCTCGATTTCCGCACGGGGGACCAGCGCCGCCACGCTGTCCACCACCACCACGTCGATGGCGCCGGAGCGCACCAGTGCTTCGGTGATCTCCAATGCCTGCTCGCCGGTGTCCGGCTGGGAAATCAGCATGTTCTCAATGTCCACGCCAAGAGCCCGGGCATAGGTGGGGTCCAGCGCGTGCTCCGCGTCCACGAAGGCAACCTCGCCGCCCTTCTTCTGGGCCTGCGCCACTACATGGAGGGCCAGCGTGGTTTTACCGGAAGATTCCGGCCCGTAAATCTCAATGATGCGGCCCCGGGGCAATCCTCCCACGCCCAGCGCCAGATCCAGCGCCAGCGACCCGGTGGGCACGGTGTCGATCTCCAGATTGGACCGGTCGCCCAGCCGCATGATGGAGCCCTTGCCATAAGCCTTTTCAATTTGGGCGATGGCGCTTTTGATGGCCTGATCCTTGTCCGAGGCGATTTCCGCCTTCTTATCCGGCAGTGAGGATGCGGCTGCTTTATCTTTTGCCATAGTCTTCTTCCTCCTTATTTTTAGGACCGTACTGTAAAAACTCTTTTTAAGCGCGAAAACAGGCACCCATTGATGCGGGGGGGGCGTTTATCCCGGCGCAGCTTAAATCTCGGCGCACAGCGTTCCAAACACCACGCGGGGAATCCCGTTTGTGTCCTTCACCACCTGAATGTCCCCGAAGCCGGCGGCGCGCATGATGCGCAGCACGCTGTCCGCCTGCCCGATGCCAACCTCGAAGTACAGCCGCCCGCCGGGGGCCAGTGCCTGCCGCCACCGCTCCACAATGTCGCGGTAAAAGTCCAGCCCGTCCGCGCCGCCGTCCAGCGCCAGATGGGGCTCGTAGTCCCGCACCGCCGCATCCAGCGAAGGAATGTCCTCTGCGGGGATATAGGGGGGATTGGACACGATGCAGTGAAACTCCCCCAAAGCGGGGGAGGGCTTTTGCCGCGCGTCTATTTGCATGGAGACGGCTCTTCCGGACAAGCCACAGCGCCGCACATTCTGGCGGCAGATTTTCAGCGCCGCTTCGCTTAACTCGCCCAGAACCACCCGGGCCTGAGGCACCCGACAGCCAATGGCGAGGCCCACGCAGCCGCTGCCTGCACACAAATCCAGCACCCGGCACTCGGACAGCGCGCCGCAGAATTCCATGGCCTGCGCGGCCAAAACCTCCGTGTCCGTCCGGGGAATCAGCACGGCGGGGGAGATGTCCAGCGGCAGGCCGAAAAATTCCCACTCGCCCACAAGATACGCCACCGGCTCTCCCGCCAGACGCCGCTTAAGCAGGTCGTGGGCCCGCTGCTCCAGCTCCGGCGAGGCGTACAGCGCCCCGTCCCGCACCAGCTCTTCCCGGTTCTTCCCGGTGGCAAAGCACGTCAGCTCCCGGGCCTCCAGTGTGGCCATCTCCACCCCGGCGGCCTTCAAGACCGCACGAAGGTCCATATATAAATTGTTATAGGTCTTGGTCACGTTTGCTTCATCCTTTTTAAAAAGCTGTGCTTACCATTCGTCCTGCCCCTTTTCGTTGGGCAAAACCAGCTCCAGTGAACGGATAGCGCACTCAATCATAGAGTCCTCCGGCTCGTTGGTGGTGAAATTCTGCATCCACATGCCCGGGGCGGTCAGGGCCTTTGCAAGGCCGGAGCTGCTGCGGCCCACCCAGCGGTTGAACTCATAGGTAATGCCCACCACCAGCGGCAAAAGCAGCAGGTGCACCAGCGTGCGTAGCCACACGTTGGTGATCGGCCAGATACCGAACACTGCGGAGGAGATGAGAATGGACACAAAAATCACCACAAACAAGAAGCTTGTGCCGCAGCGGGGATGGTGCCGGGGCTGGATGCGAACATTCTCCACCGTCAGAGGCAGGCCTGCCTCATAGCAGAAGATGGTTTTGTGCTCCGCGCCGTGGTACTGAAACACCCGGTAGATGTCCTTCATTTTTGAACAGCCAACCAGATAAATCATGAAGATAATAATTTTCAAAACGCCTTCCACCACGTTGCGCCCCCACAGGGGGAAGCCGGGGAAGAAATGGAGAATCCCTCCGGTGATAAACGTGGGCAGCACCAGAAACAGCAGCAACGACATTCCAACGCCCACCACGGTGGCCACCGCCACCAGCATCGCCTCCAGCTTTTTGCTGGACAAATGCTTTTCAAGCCACAGATCAAACTTGGACGGCTTTGCCGCCTCATCCTCCGGGTAAAAGTCTGCGGAGTACATCAGGGCTTTCACGCCCTTGACCATAGAGTCCAAAAAGTTTACGGTGCCCCGCACCAGCGGCCAGCCCAAAAACGGGTGCCGCTCCTTGATGAGGTGAAGCTCGTCCACCTTTTCCACCAGATTTCCCTCGTGATCCCGCACGACAATGGCCTGCTTTTCAGGCCCGCGCATCAAAATACCCTCGATTAAAGCCTGTCCGCCGATGCTGGTGCGGAAGGCGCAGGAGTTGTTTTCTGCCATGTGTGGTCCTTTCTAGTTACTTAAGAATAGCATAAAATTTTTATAAATGCAACATTTGTTCTACAATATTTTTGCCGCCCGCGTGATCCGGCGACAAAGACGCCCGTGTGTCCGCCACAAAAGGCGGCGGACGGCAGGGGCGGATTTTTCAGTTTCCGATTGGCAGGGAGATCGTCACCACCGTGCCGCCGCCCTGTGCGTTGGTAATGTCGAACTTTCCGCTGTGCAGGGTGACGATTTCGTTGCACACAGCAAGGCCGATACCGCTGCCCCGGGCCTTGGAGGAGCCCTTGTAAAATTTCTGCTTCACGTAAGGCAGCTCCGCCTCCGGAATGCCGGGGCCGAAGTCCCGCACCCGAACCACCTCATATTCGTTTTCAAGAGCCACGGAGGCGGCAATCCGTTTGCCGGAGCCGCCATGCTTGGCGGCGTTATCCAGCACGTTGCAAAACACCTGCTTCAGCCGTTCCGGGTCCGCGGAGATAGGGGGGAGGTCCTCGCCGTCTGCGTCGTATTCCAGCTCAATATCCTCCTGACGGAACAGCTCACGATAGGTAAAAATTGCGTCCTCAAATTCGCTGCGCAGGTCCACGTCCGCCTCCACCCGCAGGGTGAAGCGCCCGTCCTCCATTTTGGAGAATTCCAAAAGCTCCTCCACCATGGTGCTCAGGCGGCGGGCCTCCCGCAGAATAATGCGGATGCCCTTGCGAAGCTGCGCGGGGTCGCCGGAGGCGTCCGCCAGAATTGTCTCTCCCCAGCCGTTGATGGCGGTAAGAGGGGTGCGCAGCTCGTGGGACACGGAGGAGATAAACTCCGTTTTCATCTTCTCGTTCCGCCCGATTTTCATCGACATGTCATTGATATTATTCACCAGCTCGCCCAGCTCGTCGGTGTACCTGTTTTCAATTTGAAGCCCGTAGCCCCCGGCGGAAATCCGCTTCGCCGCGTCGGACACCACCGCCACCGGCTCCACCACCCGATTTATGAACAGGAGGTTTGAAACCACCACCATCGCCATGCAGACCGCCGTAATCAAAAATACCGCCAGCACGGATAAAAGCACCTGCCGGTCCACGTCCCGCAGCGCCGTCACCAGCCGCAGTACGCCCACCACCCGGCTGTTAAACATCAGTGGGTAGGACACGGAAAGGATGCGCTCTCCCGTGGCGGGGTCCTCGCCCTGAAACACGGCCTTTTCCCCGGTG
Source organism: Oscillibacter sp. UBA6647 (assembly GCA_002455655.1). Classification (GTDB taxonomy): domain Bacteria; phylum Bacillota; class Clostridia; order Oscillospirales; family Oscillospiraceae; genus Oscillibacter. The sequence continues at coordinate 8,470 of DKLF01000050.1, forward strand.
GAAACTGCATCGGGAATGTCGGCTGTTTTGGGAGAGGTTCCCACGGTGAGTCCGTAGCTGGAGGCCTGAATGCGTCCGCTGGGGCTGATGAACTGCAATTCAATGCGGTCCTTGTCCTCAAAAGAGTCGGTGGAGTACACCGCCATTTGATAGTACTCCGCATAGCTGTTCATGAAATAGCTGTTGAAGGAGTCTGCCGCTTCCTGCGCCCGAATCTCCAGGCCCCGCTGCATCCCGCCGTAATAATAGCTGGCAACGCCGGCGGAAAACAGCGTCACAATCAGCACCAGCAGGGCAAGCACCGGCATAATGGTGTTGAGAATCCACCGCTGGCGCAGCCCGCCGATGTGCAGATATTTTTTTCGCATACTTCCGCCTGTTTTCGGCATGATTCTCCGTCCTCTTTTTCCTTTTATCGTCAGTGCGGCGTCACAGGCCCCATTTGTAGCCGTAGCCCCAAATGGTGGTGATAAACGCGGGGGTTGCCACGTCGTCCTCTATTTTCAGACGAAGCCGCCGAATGTTTACATCCACGATTTTCAGCTCCGCAAAATAGTCCCGCCCCCAGACCGTATCCAAAATCTCCTCCCGGCTCAGGGCCTTTCCGGGATTCTCCATAAACATCTTCACAATGGAATACTCCACCTGCGTCAGCTTGATGCGTTTGCCGTTTTTCTCCAGCGTGCGGTTCCGGGTATTCAGCAAAAAGGGAGGCTGGCTCAACTCTCCGGCAGGCGCCGGGTCCTCGCCCCCCGCCCTGCGAAACAGGGCGTCCACCCGGGCGGTAAGCTCGGCAGGGGAGAAGGGCTTTGTCACATAGTCGTCCGCCCCGGTCATCAGGCCCGTCACCTTGTCCATTTCCTGGGTGCGGGCGGTGAGCATGATGATGCCGATTTTTGTGTTGGTGGCGCGAATCCTGCGGCAGACCTCAAACCCGTCGATACCCGGCAGCATAATGTCCAGCAGCGCCACCGTCACGTCCGGGTTTTCCCGCAGCCGATCCATGGCTTCCTCGCCCGTTTCCGCCTCGATGGCGTCGTAGCCTGCCCGGCGCAGGTTGATGACAATGAAATCGCGAATGCTGGACTCGTCCTCCAGCACCAAAACTTTTTTCATGAGAGCTCCGTCCTTCCCAAGTATTCTCAGTTGTCTCCCGCCAGCCATTCTCCTGTGATGAGGCTGAACGCGGAGCGCAGTTCGTCCTCTGTCATGCTCAGGGGCCATACGCTGTTGGCCTCCGCCATCAGCTCTGCCGAGTAAACCGTTTCGGCCTGTCGGCTGAGAATAAACCGCCCGCCCCGCACAGCTTTGATCTCCCGGCTGCTTCCGGTGACGGCGCTGATTTTCAAAAATTCCCGCGTCCCGGTATCATCGCGGTAGGAGAAGGTCACGGTGGCTTCCTCCGGGCCGGAGTCCCGCCGCACCGTCACCTGATTCAGCCAGCTTTCCGGCAGGACCAGATACCAGCCATCCTCCACGTCATGGTAGGTAGACGCGACCCGCGTGGAAGCGCCTGAACTATCGTAGCCCCGCCACTCGATGCGGTAATAACCCTGTCCGCCCTCAGACATGGCGATCAGCGCCGGAACCGGCGCTTCGGTGGTTTTGTCGCCGTTGATGTCCGTGGGGTAGAGGGAGAGGAACCGGGCGATCTCGGTGGATATCCCGGTAATGTCGGAGAGCACAATGTTGTCCAGCTCCCCGTCCCGGTCCACCAAAATATCTGTGATGGCGGTGGTGGAATCAGAGACGCCTACCACAAACAGCGCCGGCGTTCCATCCTGCAAGGCGCCGGATACCACCCGGCCCAGATTGCTCAGCTCCGCCATGGTGACGGATATTTTACAGGAGGATTTCAGCGCCATGGTTCCATCCTGCCAGACATACCGCTCCGCGACGCCCATGCCCTCCGTGTCCGCCCGGAAGGCCACCAGCTCGCTGCGGCCGTCTGCGTCGAGATCGGTCAGGACGTACTTGACATAGGTGGTGCGCAGCAGCTCCTCGGGCTGCTGGCCGCGCAGGGCGTAAATCGTCAGCGCTTGCATCTCGGAGGCGGTCTTCCAGCCCACCGCCAGCTCTGTGTAGCCGTCTCCGTCAAAATCGCTGTATACGATGCTGAAGATGGCGCTGCCGCTGCCTTCAATCACGGCGGAGCGATGATAGCTTCCGTTGCTGGCGCTGAAGATATAAATTTTCAGAGGCTTTTCCTCGTTGGGTTTGCGCATAAAGGCAAGGGCTTCCTCTTGCCCGTCTCCGTCCAGATCTACCAGTTGCACCGGCTGGATGTTGGACCCGGAGGTGGGGGCGGCGTATTCCGCGCCCTCTTCAATCAGCGCGTTGATGCTGGCCTCCAGCTCCCGGTATTCGGCAGGAAGACTGGGCAGGCTGTAAAGGTCCTCCGCGGTTTCCGGCTTTAGCCCGGCGCAGCCACTCAAAAGAAGACAGAGGGCCGAGAAAAGCGAGACTGCGGCCATACACCTCAGCTTGTTTTTCAATAGGTCCGCCTCCTTTTCGCCGCCCCGTTAGGGCTTAAACTCTTTTTATCTCAATTATAACAGTATATCATACCTTTTATCGGTTTGGTAGTGTTTCTTCACGTTTCCCGGCGCAATTTACCGACTGTTCACGTTCCGAAATTTTCCCCGCGGCGGTTTAGCACTAATTTTCGCAAAATTGCACTTTACATTTCCAAAAATCATGCTATAATATCATTTGTCTCTGGCTCCGGAGGATTCCGGCGTGCGTCTTGCCTTTTGGGGAGCGCCTTGCTTGGCTGGAGCCGCAGTCGGATAGTCTGCGGGAAATATTTGGGGGCGTAGCTCAGCTGGGAGAGCACGCGGGACGGTTTCAGCAACAGTTGTGTAACTCACTTGGCAACCACTCGGTTCGCATCAGTAAAATTGGAAATATTTGGGGGCGTAGCTCAGCTGGGAGAGCGTACGGTTCGCATCCGTAAGGTCGAGAGTTCGATCCTCTTCGTCTCCACCAAGTTCAGGAAAATTCGCTAAAAGCGAGTTTTCCTGAACTTTTTTATGCGGTGCGTGACTCGGGTGCCTGCATTTTATCATGTCCTGAATTATCGGCACGATAGCTCTGCAATTCTTCAAAGGATACGTTGAAATCCACTTCAATATTGTAATCTCTGCCGACGCGGACGGCCTTGATGAACTTCGACACAATCATTTTCTTTGCCTCGAAGGAGCTTTTGTCGTACAGGTCGGCCCAGCTTAACAGTTGGTCGTACTCACGCTTTAATCCTTCTGAGGTTTCAAGCAATTCCTGCAACTCTGCCTCTGCCGTATCTGCGCTTGCCTGCGCCTTTTGAATTTGTGATTCTGCTTCGGCTACCAACGTATTCAACAGGTCGATGCTCAGCTTGCTTTGGCCGCGAATGACTTTGAGCGTCTCGCTTTTATAATCATCAAGCTCCTTCTGCTTGTCCAACAGATATTTCTTTGCCATCTCGCATTTTGACCTTGCCAGTTCAATATCCTTTTCATGCTGGTTGGAGAGAATCTCAGATTCTGATGCCGCAGCGATCTCGGAAAATTTTATTCGGATGAGCTGATCGACAATGCCATCCACTTTCTGAACGGGATACCCAGACTGCCCTTCACATTCTCCCGGATGCCGCACGTTGTAGTGACACTGATACCGCATCCGCACTTCCTTTTGAATGGTGCCGTCAGGCATTTTTTTGTTTCTCCCACTGGTGGTGAGGGTCAGCCGGTTGCCGCAGTGGGCGCAATAGATATTCCCTACCAGCAGAGACTTCCCTTTGCAGTTAAGCGGAATGGAACTATGGGGTTGGGTTCGCTGCCGCATAATCTCCTGCGCCTGGGCAAACACATTGTCGTCGATAATCCGAAGTTCGTCGATATACTGCGATTGGCTGTCGCCGTTTTTGATGATTCCGGTGTACAGGACGTTTTTGATCATGCGATTCAGGCTTGTATTGGGAAAGCCCTTTCCGTCCCTGCTTTTCATGCCGTTGTCATGCAGAAAGCGGCATAGGCGCTGAGCCCCGTATCCCTCGTCAACATATTTATGAAAGATCAGGCGAATGATCTCAGCCTCATTTTCATCGACGGCTAAGTCAAAAACCTCGCGGTTGCGCTTGTTGACGCGGCCTTTCTTCTCCAGCTTATATCCGAAGGGTATGGAGCCGCCGGTATATAGCCCTTCCTCGGTAAGTTGGCTCAGCCTCGTTTTAACACGCACAGAGGTTTTTATGCTCTCGCCGGAGGCCTGCCAGTATCGAATGTAGTTCATCAGTTTGTCAACGTGGGAGTCGAATCGCTGCTGGCCTTCCATCGCGCTCCAGACCTCAATGCCGGTTTTTACAAACCACTCCACAACAAAGGGCGTTTCATCGTCCCGGCGTCCAAGGCGGTCAAACATGAACACCAGCAAAATGTCAAATTTTCTTGCAACGGCGTCCTGCTGGATATGCTGAATAGCATCGCGGTCCTTCGCGGACACCTTGAATCCGGAGATACCCTTCTCGGAAAACTCTTTTACAATGGTCCAGCCCTGCGTTTCCGCAAATTCGCGGCAGCACTGCTTCTGCATTGGGATGTCGTCTTTTTCCACCTGCCCAAGCGTGGAAACGCGGTAAAGGCAATACACGCGCTTTGCAGAAGGACCACAATTTATTATTTTATCCATATACATTACCTCAATTTAGAATATCTGAAAGATGATGTATATGGCTCGTTTCCGTTTCAATATTCGGTTGTCAAGGAGCAGTGTACATCATCATTATTACACCTGATATGAGTACATGCAAACTTGCCGTGCGCATTATTTGGTTTGGCAGGCGGCAAGCAGGGATTTTTGAATATTGCCAAGGACATTTTCGTTCCTCTTTTCAAGGCGGGATGGGAGATAGTTGATTTTTACGCGGCATCCCTCTATCGTCAACACCTGGGTCCTTCTATCGGTCTGTTGATTCATCAGAAAAGTAGGCTCTAATTTTTTTTTGCTCCATAGAAGGATGCTCCTTTCTATTCAGTCATAGGAATAGCAGCCGCGCCGTTTCCTTTGGGTCATCGTTACACATGACACAAAACGGCGCGGCTGTCCCTTTGTTTCGATTTGCTTATATGTTTACAGACATCAGCGGCGGTTCTGCTTCCGGGAAATCTGCCGAACAGCTCAAGCAGGAACTGCCGCTCGAACCGAGGAAAGCACCCCGCCCCGGCGAACAGGAACAGATTGTTTATCTTAATCTGTCCGAGCTTTTTGCTTTCAAAGACCAACCGTTTCAAGTCCGTAATGATGAAGAAATGGCGGCTATGGTGGTAAGCGTCAAGGATAAGGGCGTTACCCAGCCTGCCCGTGGTATTAGGGCAGGCTGGTGATGTATTTACGCAGGATGATTGCCATGAAATAAAAGCGCAAGTGCAATGATCATGCCGCCGATGCCGTTGGGAAGAGCGGCGCTTGCTGCTTCCTGCACCCACACAACGCCCGCGGTCATGATTTCGGCTTGGACGGTTATTTGCGCGGAGCCCTGTCCAGTGTGCATAAAGGTGCCGTCGGGGCCCAGCACGTTGAAGTAATCTGTGACAAGTGCCATGATGCCGGAGCCGGAGGAATTTACCGCGCGCTTGATGCCATAGGAGAAAGCCCCGCCGATCATTCCGCCAAACACGGCGTGGACGTTGAAAGCGCTTCCGATCATCATGGAGAATGTATGGGGAATTGCGCTGACATTGCTCACAAGAACAGCAATTGTGACAAGCAGATAGCCAATGGTCATGAAGAGAACGATAATGGTGGAGAACTTGGCGATGCGGTGAACGCCGCCGGAGATGACAAGAAACAGCAGGGCGGCGGGGACGGTTTTTCCCGCTGCGATGCTGTCGGCGGCGCGTTTGCTCGGGCTTTGGTTGACAATGGCTTTGGAATCGGATATAAAAAAGGTGCGCGAATGCTTTCAAGCGGCTGATGAGCTGCCTGAACAATTTTAGGGTCGGAGAGGCTTCGGGTGAATTTGAAGCCCGGGCTTCACATAGTTTTTGTACGGAGAAATGAAATATGAAAAGCTTAAAGGCATTTTTAGCACGGAAAGACATTGTGATTTCGCTCAGAAGATACGGAATTGACGCAATGGGCGCGATGGCGCAGGGCCTGTTTTGCTCTCTCCTGATCGGTACGATTATCAATGCGCTGGGGACCCAGCTTCATATCTCGTTTTTGATCGCGCCGGTTGTGACGGTCAATGACGTGGCCTATACGGTCGGTTCTCTAGCCACGATCATGAGCGGCCCCGCGATGGCCGTTGCCATCGGATACGCACTGCGCTGTCCCCCGTTGGTCCTGTTCTCGCTGATTACCGTTGGCTTCGCTTCCAACGCGCTGGGCGGCGCGGGAGGTCCGCTGGCCGTGCTGTTTGTTGCGATCTTCACCGCCGAAATCGGGAAGGCCGTGTCAAAGGAAACAAAGGTGGATATTCTGGTGACACCGCTTGTCACCATCGGAACCGGCGTGGCCCTTTCCGCGTGGTGGGCTCCCGCGCTGGGAAGCGCCGCCATGAAGGTGGGGGGTATTGTCATGTGGGCGACAAACCTGCAGCCGTTTTGGATGGGGGTTTTGGTATCCGTCGTCATCGGCATTGCGCTGACGCTTCCTATTTCTTCCGCTGCAATCTGTGCGGCGCTGGGCCTCACGGGAATTGCAGGAGGGGCGGCCGTCGCAGGGTGCTGCGCACAGATGGTGGGGTTTGCGGTGATGTCCTTCCCGGAAAACCGATGGAGCGGACTGATGGCGCAGGGGCTGGGTACTTCTATGCTGCAAATGGGAAATATTGTGAAAAATCCGAAGATATGGATTGCACCGATTCTCACGTCCGCCATTACCGGCCCGCTGGCTACCTGTTTGTTTCATCTGGAGATGAACGGCGCCCCCGTATCCTCCGGGATGGGAACCTCTGGCCTTGTGGGCCAAATCGGCGTGTATACCGGCTGGATAGACGATATCGCGCGGGGTTCCAAGGCTGCGGTAACCTCAGGGGATTGGATTGGATTGATTTTGATCTCGTTTCTTCTTCCGGCTGTCATCTGTCCGCTGATTAACCTCGCTTTAAAAAAGATCGGATGGGTTAAAGACGGCGACATGACTTTATCGTAGGAGGCGTGGGCGTTTCCGTGGTGATGGGCGGATTCGATGTGAGAATCGCCGCGGACTGATCCGTAATTAGGTTGAGCTGCTATGCCAAAACGACTGTTCTGCGCGGTGTGCCAATGGAAAGACGCGCCCGTTTTTCAATACCGATTGTTTCGGTGAAGCCGGATGCGTCGGCGTCGCGGCGCCTGTTTTAAAATGACTGATAGGAAAGAAAGGTTGTAAAAACAGAATGGTGAATACGATTCTATTTGATTTGGACAATACCCTGCTGGATTTTAACCAGGCGGAGAGCATCGCGCTGACACAAACCCTGCTCCAACTGGGGATTCATCCGAATGAGGCCGTCATCCGCAGGTACAGCGAATTGAATCTGGCGCAGTGGAAGCTGCTGGAGCAGGGGAAGCTGAGCCGAAGTGAAGTGAAAACGCGGCGGTATCGGCTTTTGTTCGATGAGCTTGGCGTGGCGTGTTCGGCTGAGAAGGCGGCAGAGATTTATGAATCCCTGCTGGAAGTCGGACATTATTTTATAGATGGGGCGGAGGCGTTGCTGCGGGATCTTTCCCCCCATTATCACCTGTACATCGTCACAAATGGAACGGCAATCGTCCAGAGAAGCCGCATCAAAAGCGCCGGCCTTGAAAAGTATATGGAGGGTATTTTTATTTCAGAGGAAATTGGGTTCAACAAACCCGGCAGCGACTTTTTCGATTACTGCTTTGCGCAGATTCCACACGCTCGCAGAAGTGCCGCAATGATCGTCGGAGACAGCCTTACCTCGGACATTCAGGGTGGCATAAATGCGGGGATTCAAACGGTGTGGTTCAATCCGGCACGGCTGCCCAACGATTCGGGTATCCTGCCGGATTATGAAATATATGCGTTAGAGGAGCTTAGCTCCCTGCTGGATGCATACGATTGACGCTTCAAACAGCTCTGCGTTACAAAAGGGAAGTGTACCCTCAACGCCGGATGATGCGCAGAAAACTGATTTGGCTTCCTCCGCCAGTCAAGGAGCTGCCCGTTTTGATTTCAACGGAGCCGCGCCTGAATACCGGCGGAGGAAGCCATGGGGGACGGATGTTGGCCGTTTGTATGTTTGTTACGGCCTGGGGATATCCCCCGCCGTACGAACCATAATTGGGCGCAGGGTCTCCACCCAGGCATCGAACGCACCTGCGTTATTCAGCAGTTCCAATGCCTGCATATTAATGCCGCCAGGGGTGCTGACAGTTGCCATCAGGTGAACACCTTCTTTGTCCTTGCCGCAGGCCTCCTTACAGACAGCGGCGAACATATTTGTAGTATACTGGGTGGCAGCTTCAGTGGAGACACCCTCTTCGTTGACAGCCCAATCAATCACGTGGTCCATAACCGCAAAAATCGGGGCAAACAAGCCGGTAATGGAACCAAACACCGCAGCGTGATAGCGGCTGTCTACGTTGACGATTTTGCCAATGTGTCCAAAGATTTCGGCCGCCTCCTGAGTAGGCGGACATTGGACGATGGGACCGGGATAGAACGAGAGGAAGGTACCGGGAATCATGTGCAGGATCGTGGCAACCTTGCAGTTCATCCAGGAGGCACACTGCTCCGCCGTTTTGTCGAACATGACGTTGATGACTTTGTGGGAGGGCTTAAATGTCAGGGAGCGCAGGACCTCTTCCCCCACCTGGGGCCATACGGCAATCACGATCCAATCGGATTTGTCGACACACTCCTGAAGAGTCCTGACTGCCGTGATGCGGTCAGGATATTTTGCACGCAGCTGCTCGCAGGCTTCCTGCCGCATATCAGAGACAATGATGGGATAGGGTGTGTCCGCAGCGCGTTCACAAAAGCCGGATACCATGGCGTTCACGATTGCGCCGGCACCCAAAAATCCAAGGGTAGGCAGTTTGTCAGGCATATCTAAAAACTCCTTATATATTCTGTTTTGCGTTTATATATCTCCTGCGAGATCAAATAATGCCCAGCTTTTCCATTTCGGCCTTGACTTCGACCCTGACGGGCTCTTCGCATTCCACGCAGGGAACAGTGGGCTTTCCTGCGTCAAAGCCGCGTAAAATCATGCCATATTTGCTGGGGCCGGGGTTGGGAGACTTGAAAAGACTGCGCATCATGGGGAACAGGCGCAGCCCGTACTCCGTGGTTTTTGCGATATCACCGGATTTGGCAATGTCGTACAGTTTGACAAGCTCCTTAATCATCACGTTGCCGGTGGCCACAACACAACCGTCCGCGCCGCAGAGCATCTCCCAGGCGCCAAGGAACTCGTTCCCGGAGAGCACTGCCATTCGTTCTCCGAAACGGCCAATCAGCTCCATCGTCTGCTCATAGCGCTCGGCACATTCCTTAATACCGCAAATGTTGGGGACAGCGTCCAGCAGCTCACCAACAATGTCAGGAGTGACATTGTAGCCCGTACGGCCAGGGAAATTGTAGATAATTATCGGCATATCCACGGCCCCGTCAACCATTTTGAAAAAGTCAATCACGCCGGAGAGGCGGGTGTTGCCGCCATAGGGGTTGCTCAGAAGAAGAACGTCCGCACCGGATTCCTTTACGACCTTGGCGGCTTCAACGGCATCGTAAACACTCAGTTCCACAACACTGGCAATCACGGGGACTCGATGGTTCACGGTCTGCACAGCCAGTTCCATCGCCCGCTTCTTGGTTTCCTTGGGCAGGGTCAGGGACTCGCCGGTGCCGCCCATTGTCAGCAGACTGTGTACGCCGTTTTTGATCTGATCCTCAATAATTTCGACATATACCTTCTCATTCAAAGTGACGCCATCGTCCAGCAGGGGGGTAATCAAAGCGGTCATCACACCAAAGTGCATGTTCATGGTTTCATTTCTCCTGTTACTATATATTTGGTTGGGGACATGGCCACCAGCCATGTCTTTATCCATCTTGTTGCCAAAACTGTTAGAATGAGAGGACAAGCGGCCTGACGTATTTCTCCAAGGACTTTGCGTCCGTTAGAAAGTCAGTCAGCCATCCTCTTGTTCGCAGCGTTCGATTTGTGCAGGTAGAGCCGCCGCCCGGCGCGTTCGCGTCATCAAACAGATAGAATCGGCAATGAAAAGGGTGGTTCGCCAATTGTAAATCTGTGATGGGAGCGTGGGTTATGAACGCAGTCGGAATTGATGTTTCCAAAGGGAAAAGTATGGTGTCGGTCATTCGTCCCTTTGGGGAACTGGTGGCAAAGCCCTATGAGGTGCGCCACACCTCCAGTGAACTCAGCGAGCTGGCAAAGCATCTGAAAAGTCTGGAGGGTGAAACGCGGGTGGTGATGGAGCACACGGGGCGGTACTATGAACCGGTGGCCCAACTGCTCCATGATGCCGGTATCTTTGTAAGCGCAGTAAATCCGCTGCTCATTAAGGAATACGGAAACAATTCTTTGCGCAAGGTGAAAACCGATAGAGCGGATGCGCTTAAGATTGCCCGGTATGGTCTTGACAACTGGACGGAATTGCGGGAACATACTCCTATGGACACGATTCGTTACCAACTGAAAAGCATGAACCGGCAATACGGTCTGTACACCAAGAACAAGACGGCGATGAAGAACAATCTGATTGCCTTGCTTGACCAAACCTATCCCGGTGTAAACGCCCTCTTTGAAAGCCCCACCCGCGCGGATGGAAGCCAGAAGTGGGTGGATTTTGCCGCGTCCTTTTGGCATGTAGACTGCGTGAGAGGCCTGGGACAGGCTGCATTTGCCGAGCGTTACCGCAAGTGGTGCAAGCGGCACGGATACAATTTCAACATCGGCAAAGCCATTGAAATTCATACAGAGGCAAAAGAGCTTATCTCCATGCTGCCGAAGGATGCGTTGTCCAAGGTGATGGTGCAGGAAGCAATCACACAACTCAATACCGTATCTAAAACGGTAGAGCTGTTTCGCGCGGAAATGAATCGACTTGCAATGGAGCTTCCTGAATACGATATAGTCATGGGATTGTACGGCACCGGAAAATCTCTTGGCCCTCAACTAATGGCTGAGATTGGCGATATCCGCCGCTTTGCACACAAGGGCTCTTTGACGGCCTTTGCAGGGGTTGACCCGGGAGCGAATCAGTCTGGAACCTATGAAGCGAAAAGCACACGTTCCTCCAAACGGGGTTCTCCTGAGCTGCGAAAGACGCTCTTTGTGCTTATGACGGTGCTGTTACAAAAAGCCCCACCGGCAGATCCTGTGTTTCAGTTCTTGGACAAAAAGAGGGCCGAGGGTAAACCTTACCACGTTTACATGACCGCTGGCTGCAACAAGTTTCTGCGCATTTATTACGGCAGGGTGAAAGAGTATATGAATACTCTGGACACACCTGTAGATACAGATTCAACCGGCCTTTCGCGTTAAATCCTTTCTACATAGTTCAGGTCAGCGCTCCGGCGGTGACCTTTTTGTGTTGCTCTATTTTGCGCTGCAACTTTCCCTCATTTGCCTATTGACTTTTTATTTGCAGGCTTTAAGTAATCATTAAAAATTAAGTAAGCTTACAGTGTGAATGATTTGGCCGTTACTGTCCCGGCTTCCTCCATTGCCGTTCGGTTGGCCCAGTTGTAGGTGTCCACACCGTCCAGCGCCAAAATCAGATTTTCGGCAGCCTTTTTCGCCAGTCGCTGCTTTGCCTCCCAGGTATCGCCGCCAAAGTGTGGAGTGAGAATGACATTCGGCAGGGAAAAGAGCGGATCGGCGAACTCAGGCGGTTCCTTTTCAAAAACATCCAATGCCGCGGCGGCAATCTTATGGTCCCTTAGAGCAGCATAAAGCGCCTTCTGATCCACCACGGGGCCTCTGCTCAGGTTGATCAATGCAGCAGTATTCTTCATCCGGTGAAGCTGTGCTGTGGAAATCATCCCTTCCGTTTCCGGCGTAAGGTGCAGCTGAATTGTTATGTAGTCAGCCTCAGAAAGTCCGTTATCCAGTGTCTCAATCTTTTTAACCCCAATCCCTTCCATTTGCTCTGCTGAAACAAAGGGATCGAAGCCGATCACCTGCATATCAAAGGCCTGCGCCTTTTTCGCAACACTGCGGCCGATTCGCCCCAGTCCAATGATCAGCAGGGTCTTCTCGGCTATTTCATGGGGGATACTGCTCTCCCGATATTTCCAGTTTCCCTGACGAACCGCTGCATCAGCTTGGATCAGATTGCGGCTGAGCGCCAAAATGGACATGACCACATGCTCCGCAACGGAGATGTAATTGCCGTCCGGGACGTTCTGCACACGCACGCCGTGCGCTGTGGCAGCAAATATGTCGATGTTATCCATTCCGGTGCCGTGCTGCTGGATCACCCGTAACGACGGGCATTCCTCCAGAATCCTGTGGGTGATATGCTCTACCCGGGTTATAATGCCCTCGGCCTGATGCTCGTTGAGTTTCTGAATGAGGGTATCTTCCTTTCCGTCACACGCCATAAAAACCTCGCAATGGGAGTTCAGAATATCTACCCCGACAGGTTGGATGGTAGGTTCCACCAAAAGAACCCGATGTCTCACTACAATCACTCCTCGTATTCAATAGCTTGATTTTAAAGTTTGCTGTGGGAAATCAGACCGGATAACCCAGCATTCTGGGCAGCGTCAGGACCAGCAGCGGGCAATAGCTGAGAAGGAACAGAATGAAAATACAACCGATGGTGAAGGGCAGGGACTTTTTTACGACTTTCTTCAGGTCGCAGCCTGTAACCCCACAGACTGTGTACAGCGCCATTCCAAACGGCGGGGTAATCATGCCAATCATGATGTTAATCACAAACACGACGCCGATATGTATGGGGCTGCAGCCCATTGCCACAAAAAGCGGCGTAAAAATGGGGGCGTACAGCACCTGCTGGGCAGAGTCGGAAATCCACATACCGTTAAACAGAATGAAGATATTGAACAGGAAGAGAAAGAGATAGGGAGACATATTTGTGTTCTGGATAAAGCTGCTGAGCATGATGGGTACGTTTTCCACAGACAAGATCCAGCTGATAACGGAGGTGAAGCCGATAATCAGGTACACGGTGGCGGTGCCCTTTGCGCTGACTTTGAGGCATTCCCAAAGCTCAGACAGCTTTAGGCGATGGGTTATTGCAAGGTCCAGAACCAGCACGTAAATTACGGCAATGCCGGAGGCCTCTGTGGCGGTAAAGATACCGCTCATGATACCGCCCAGCACCACAACGACCATGCCGATGGCGCCCAAGGCTTTCAGGGATATCTGGAGCTTTTCTTTCGCTGTAAAATGAACCTCGCTCCTGGGGAAATTATACTTTCGCGCCATAAAAGCAACGATCATAATGTGGACAACGCCCAGCATGACGCCGGGAACGATCTGCCCCACGAACATTGCTCCCACGGAAACCGAAGTCAATCCGGCGAACATCACAGCGGGGATAGACGGAGGGATGATGGGGCCTTGGAGCGCGCTGGTAGCCACCAGGGCGGCCGAAAAATCCTTGTTATAGCGCTCTTTTTCCATCATGGAAACCTCGATAGGACCCAACGCGGCGATACAGGCAATGCCAGAGCCGGATACGCAGCCAAACATCATGTTCGCCAGAATCGCAACGTAGGCCACACCCCCCTGGAGCCGCCCTACAAAAATGCGGGCAAAGTCAACAATCTTATCCATCAGCCCTGTGCGGGCCATCAGCTCTCCTGAAAGCATGAACAGCGGGATGCAGACGTAAATAAAGCTGTCCATGCCGGTAAACATCCGATGGGCATACATCATCAGGCTATCGACCATTCCGGGCGAGATGAAGAAGTATGCCAGTGCGGATGTGCCGATTGCCATGATGACGGGGGCGCCAATCAGGAGCATTCCAAACAGCATGACGATCAGAATGATAAGGGAACTACTCATGGCCGTTCTCCTTTCTGGTCCTCTTTGAAATCTGCTGTACTGCTTTCCTGCCGCGTCCTGGTGCCTGTCTCCATGAAGTCTACCAGCAGGTTTGCAAGATACTGGAGCAGCATCAGGACTATGCCGACCGGAATGCTGAGATAGACCCAGAACTTGTCAATGGGAATGCCCATCACCTGAATGCCAATATAGTCGACGGCTTGCCGCCAGCCCTGCCAGGTGACAACAGACAAAATGATCACGAAGAGTCCTGCGTAAATGGTTTCCCGGACCTGGAGCAGCTTTTTGGGCCAGAAGTTGTCCAGAAAATCCACCCGCATCAGGCCTTTTTCATAGACGAGGACATTTGCGGCCAGCATTGTCCCCCAAATCAGGCCATATCTCGAATACTGCTCCGCCCACATAATGCCGATTTGAAGCACATAACGGCAGACAACGCTGAGAAAGATCGCAAGGGCGACCGTGCCCAGAAAGGCGGCTGCTATGGCCAGACTGGCTCTGGCAATTCCGCGCTGGGTCCGTTTGATTGCGTTCATCTCAATCTCCTTTCACTCTTCTTTGGCGCACAACGACATTATTTGGCAATGCCAAGCAGTTTCTCTGCCGATGCGTAGGAATCCTGGAATTTCTGATAAAAACCGGCGTCAACTGTCTGAAGGACTGTTTCTTTGCAGGTTTCATAGCAGGCATCCCGAAATTCGGCCAGCTGCTCATCGGAGAGGGAAATGATTTCCACGCCGCTTTCCTTCAGGTTAGCCAGTACGTTGACATTGTTGGCGGAAACCACGCCGATAGCCGCTCTTCTGGCCTCGGCTGCGGCTTTTTGGACCCACCTCTGCTGCTCAGCGGTCAGGTTGTCAAAGGTTTTACCGCTGATCAGGCACATGGAGGTGTTGGCCAAATGATTGGTTTGTGTTACATAATTGACGGCCTCATACAGATTGTTCATAAAGAGCGTGTAGTTGGGGTTCTCAAAAGCGTCGATCACGCCGGTGGAAGCGGCGGAATACAGCTCGGAGAAGGAAACCGTTGTCGGCATGGCGCCCCAGGCTTTAATCATTGTCGTGTGGGCGTCGATGGACTGGACACGGATTTTCATGCCGCGGAGATCGTTGACGCTCTCTACACGCTTGTTCCAGGTGTCAAGATTGCGGAAGCCTGTGGCCATCAGGCTGAGAACGCGCATATTTCCAGCGGCTCCCAGCTGTGTGTTCAATTCATCCAAAAGCGTTCCCTGGCAGACCAGATTGAAGGCGTCCAGATTATCAACGAGATAGGGAATGTCAAACACATTGAAATCAGGGACCCAGGAGGCAAGGTTGCCGCTCGCGGCGCCTAAGACGATGTCGATGCTGCCCTGAGAGCACTGCTCAACGCAGGAGGTTTCGTCGCCCAGCTGGCTGTTGGGGAAAATTTCGGCGCTCATTTCCCCGCCGGAGTAGGTTTCCAAAAAGCTCTTAAATGTACGGGCATAGCAGTTCCAGGTATTGCTGAGCATACTGGCATCATTATCCGTATGGGAGATCTTCAAAACAATCGAAGCGCCTGCAAGGGGAAGGGATTGCGTGTCACCAATGGCGGTTGCTCCATCCGCCGTGGAAGGTCCGCCGACAGTAGGCGTGTTCTGAACGATTCCGCAGCCTGTCAGGAGCGTGGCTATCAGCAGCATTGCTAAAATGGATAGTGGTCTCTTCTTCATCGGAAGGGCTCCTTTCAAAATTGAATTTTTAAGTTCATTTTGCGCTGAGGGCCTTTCTGTACCATCCCCTTTCGCAGTTACCACTACGTTCGTTCCAATTTGCGGTGCATGACTTTTTAAGCCATATTGATTGTAGTGCTTTCCGCAATGACATGGTCAAGGACAAATTTAAATGCAGCTTTTGTACAAAAACACAAATTTAATAAAATCTTCCAAGAGCCTTTTGAGGGGTTTGTCGTGCTTTGCCCAAAAGAAGCTTCCCCATGGGGAAGAGTTTTATGGCCGGGGCAGGAGAAGTCTCCGCCCCCCTTGTTTTGACTTGAAAAGTGCTGAAGATTTACTTATAATTTACATGCTGGGCAGCAGAAATTTAGCGCTCGAAAGGTAGGGGGAGAAGGTTGGAACACTATTTTGAGGATGGAAATGAGCAAATCAGCATTGGTGAAATATCAGAGATATTCAAGGTTTCACAGCGTACACTGCGGTTGTATCACGATATAGGCTTGCTGGTACCACAATATATCAACGGTAAAAACAGCTACCGCTATTATTCCCGCAGTCAATTTCCAAGGCTGGAAAAGATCCTTCAGATGAAGGATGCGGGACTCTCCCTCAAACAAATCAAATCCATGCTGGAAGGGCGGAATCTTTCCCTCTATGAAGCCGTGCTTAATGAGCGCATCGACGAGCTGGATGAAAAAATTGCTCAAGACACAATGTCCCGCAACCAACTCCTTAAACAGCTCAATAGCTGTGCCCGTCTGCGAAATCCGCCGACGCAGGATGTTCCGTTCATCGAGTTTATTCCGAAGCGGTTTGCGTTTGGTTTTGATATTGAAGCATATGACCTGTATGATGACTACGGTGGCACATCCCCGTGGGAAACGGCAATGGAAAATGTGAAAAGCATCCTGACAAACAACAATCTGCCTGCGTCGTTGCTGCATCAGTCCTGCTGCTCGGTCAGTCAGCAGAATCTGATGGAGGGGCGATACATCTGTGATAAGGCGTTTCTTATTACAGACGGCCCTGTCCAGGCCACGCTGCCGCAGGTGATTATTCAACCCAGCACCTATGCGTGCAACTATCGGAATTACACGGCTTTGGACGGGCATTCCGAGAGCGTGGGATTAGATCATCTGCTGCAGTTTATTGCGGATAATCACTACCAGATTGTGGGTCCTTATTTGGGCGAGGTGGTAGCGAAGATGTCGGTTTTTGATTACAGCAACAACACAATCATGGTCAAGCTCCAAATTCCGGTTAAAATTTAGGTGTAGAATCTCCCTCTGTTTTTATCCGCGGTGACCTCGTGCCCCCGCGGGGGGAGAGGACAGATGAAAAGAAAGTGCCTGCCAAGGGTTTCCATTACATTGCTGGGCGGGGTCGTGATTTTATGGGCAGCTGGCAGCCTTCCGGGCGGGCTTTTTGCAGGGTGTGTCCATGCCGATCCAAACATCCGAATGCGTTACGACATAGATCGTACTTTCCCTGACCCATATAGAGCCCCGCTTCCTCCCGGCCCTTCTGGGTATAAATTTAGACAAGCGAACTCCCTTTCGGCAGGAGTTCGCTTGTCCGATTGCATTTTAGAACTTGCTTTCAGGTCCTTCGTGTAAAAACTCTGCATGAGATCAGCGGCAAGTCCAAAGCCGGGAATTTACCGCCTTGTTGGCGTTTACCACGCTTCCGATTGCCTAAACGAAAATGGACAGGGTAAAGGGGAGTAGGCAACAGGTTGTCGACAAACCTTGCAATTCATATTTCTCACCCAACAGGCGAATTAATGGATCAGGCAACTCCGCATCTGGAACATAAAAAGATAAAATCAACCGACACTAAGGCTGACTGTAACATGATTCGACAAGAGGGATGAGAGAATTGGATAAAGAAAAATGGAACCTTCATAACAGTTATATAAATCTACCCGAGATTTTTTATACGAGGCAAGCCCCAACCGCTGTGCGTAGCCCAAAGCTTGTCATTTTTAATCATGCGTTGGCGGCTTCTTTAGGCGTACCTGAGCAATTAGGCGTCTTTGCCGGAAACGAACTTCCCGGCGGATCCCAGCCCATAGCCCAGGCATATGCGGACATCAGTTTGGGTATTTTACCATGTTAGGTGACGGACGCGCGGTCCTTCTTGGAGAACAGCTAACAGATTCCGGAGAGCGGTTTGATATTCAGCTAAAAGGGGCCGGGCCAACCCCATACTCCCGAGGTGGTGATGGACGCGTAGCCTTGGGTCCTATGCTACGGGAATATATCATTAGTGAGGCTATGTATGCATTGGGGATTCCAACGACCAGAAGTTTAGCAGTCGTAACAACAGGAGAATCTGTGAGACGCAAGAAAACCCTGCCCGGAGCATTTCTCTGCCCTTGGCCCTGTTGAGAATCTGCCCGCAGAAGGCACCCAGCAAAATGGAAATGGGAATGGAGAGAATCATGGCCAGAACAATTCCGGGGATGCCCCAGATCTGCCAGTCGGCGGTAAAGATCAGCGCGATCTCCGCGGCCATGGCGCCTAACGTCATGGCAAAGTTCAGGCCCATGCCCGCCATGATGGGGAAGATGAGGCACAGGATCAAAAACGCGTTTCGGCCC